>NZ_CP109597.1 GCF_036327755.1 Nocardia sp. NBC_01503 | reverse complement strand
AGGGAATGCACTTCCCCCGGGGCGCGCCTACATCAGGATCAACGAACTCCTCGGCGGCGGCGGCGCGACCTTCAAGATCTTCAAGGGCACCGAGCTCACCATCGGTGGTCATGGAATTGGATTGGCGCTTCTGCTCATCGCCTTCGGGCCCGTAGCAGTGATTGTCGTCGGCACGTACGCCGGTTTGCCAGTGTTGTTGATCGTGTTGCTGGCAGTCCTGGTCTTGATTGGGGTCGTCGGAGTCACGGTCATGATTGTGAAGTTGCTCGGTAACTCCAGCCGGGATCAACCCTAATCGGGGCGAGTCCGGACGGGAGATAGACAACTCAATGAATAGGCCACCGAGCCGGGGGTTCCTTTACAACCCCCGGCTCGGACCTATTTCCCATAGTAAGGAGGTTCGACATGGGTGTGAAGGGAGCAACAGCGGGCAGGACATCGATCACGACCAAGCCCACGGTCGAGAAGCTGGTCGAAGACATGGCCGAGAAGACGCACATCACCAAGAGCGACTTGTTCAACATCGGCATCGACATCCTGCATTTCGTGTGGACGGTGCTCGCCAAGGGCGGCGTCATCGGAGTGAAACTCCCCGGCGACGACGAGTTCAAGCCGGTCCAGATCTACATCCCCGGCATGACCCAACCGTTCACGACCTGATAGCCCTACGGCATCATCCTCAGCGCTCGCCGACAGAAGTCGGCGGGCGCTGTTGCGCTCGGGGTATGACGCCCATCCGAGATGTTCGGAAAACGATCGGTTCTCAACACTGATGCAGTAGGCACGCCGAAGCCATATGGGCGGCGAGAGCCGTACCGTCTGGCGCGGTCTCGTGACCAGCAAGGATTCCGGTTTCGCGCACGAAAATGAGGCGAATCCGGAAGGTGTCGAAAAACGTGTTGCAAAGTCGGAGTGTCCAACAATTCGCGTCGGCCCTGATTCACGCACTCGAACAGGCGGGCTGCGCGAAGATCTTCACCGACATGAAGTCCGGCAAGGACACCGAACGCGAAGAGCTCTGGAAGTGCCTGGAGTACGTGCGCGCCGGTGACACCTTGGTGGTGCCTTCACTCGATCGACTCGGGCGCTCACTGCAGGACCTGATCTCGATCGTGGCCGGACTCCGCAAGCGCGGCATCGGATTCCGCTCCCTATACGAGGCCATCGATACCACCACCCCCGGCGGACGCCTGGTGTTCCATGTCTTCGCCGCGCTGGCCGAGTTCATCCGCGAATTGATCGTGCAGGGCACCAACGAGGGCCTGGCCGCCGCACGCGCCCGCGGGCAGCGCCTCGGACGCCCGCCCACCATGACCGAGGAGCAGATCCGCCAAGCCCGTGCCATCCTCACCCGCCCCGAGGAGACCGTGTCCTCGGTCGCCCGACTGCTGGGAGTTTCCCGATCCACCATCTACAAATATGTACCCGAACTCAGCGAGAGTCAGAGTCAACTCACTCTCAAGAAACATGCAGGTCAGAGCTATGAAGAGCCCATCTCCTGATTGCGTGACACAAATCACACGTCACGGCGTTTTGCCAGGTCGTCACACTCCTACCCCTCTGAACTGCGGAGACGCCGGATCAAGTAATGCATAACGCCGCTCTTCTATTACGTGCGATTCGATGCCAGGTGCTAGCCTCCAGGAAATTGGGTCCTAGCCCTGGTGCTGCTGCATCAGGGCTTTCTGGTTTTTATGTCTGATTCCAATACCGGGACGCCGTCGCCCCGCAGATGGCGACGTCGTGGACGCCGTGGCCATGGAGCAGTTCCTCCGCCTGCCGCGTCCGGTACACCTCCCACTCGGGAGACACCTCCACCTGCCCGGATCGTCAGGCATGCCATACCGCCGCGAGCAGCGCGCCAGCGCCATGTCGTCCTGCGGAATGCCCCCGAACCGCAGGGTGACATGTCCGCGATAACGCCGCGGATCAGCCAGACGCCGGACAGTGTGATCGATCTGGTCGATCGCCAGCTGACGCGCGCAACCAATCGTGGTACCCACAACTACTACAAGGGACTGCTCGACTACGTCATGAACACGCTCAAGGTCGTGCAGTCGACCTTGATCCTGCTGATCATCGCGGGCGCGGCGGCCTTCGTCATCTTCGCCGCGGGCATCGCCGCCGCCGTCTACCTCGCCGGTATGCCGTTGCATGTAGCGGTGGGCGTGGGGGTTTTGGGTGGCAGCGCAAGCACCGTGTTCGGGTCGATCACGGTCGGCCGTTGGGCACTGAAGGCACTGCGCCACTTCAAATCCGTCACCGATCGCAACGAGAAGAGCTTCCCCGATGATCCGCCGAGTCCGGCACCCGAGGAAACCCCTGCGCCGTAAAGGCATTGCTCTGCCTCATGGCTACACCGGACAGCACGGTCGTAGCCAAAACCGTTGCGACGACGGAGAACTCGGCGCCGACAGTACCGCGCCCGAAGGCGAGTGCCCCGATCACCGCACCCAGCAGCATCCCGATCCCCGCGCTCGCGACACTCGCGACGACGCGCCACGCCATCGGATGAAGCACCAGGTGCGCGTCTGAACTCCGCATCCTCAGCACCATACGCGGTCACACCTTGGTGTTGGGTCCCCAAAATTCCCCAGTCCTGAACAAGGACTGCACGTCGCCCGTGCCGCCCTCGAATGCGCGATTTCGCGTCAGGAAACAGGTGCGCGACCGAGCCCTCATGTCGCCCGTCATCGGTTTCGCCGCGAAGGACACCGCGATGACGACGAAAAGCGCGTCTATCCAGGTAGATCCGCCGTCCGGTCCTCGTTTCCGCTGGACCCCGGCGCGACGCTGCGCCCATGAGCGGCTTTCGATAACCAGGAGCGCATCGGCGGTAAACAAACGAATATCCCCAGTTCAGGGCACACATGTAGAACTACATGCTCTTTACATGTAAGACCGTTCCGGCGCGGAGTGCATGTGCATTTCGGTGATACATCTGCACATTCGCGCGAAAAATACTGTGCTGCAGGGTATTTCGAGTCTCGCGTCGGCAGACGACTGTCGGTCTCCCTCCCTACCCTGGATGCGCAAGTGCGCGAAATGCGCTGATGGAAGGGGATTCCAGGAATGACCACACGCCGTGCAGGTCTCATCCGAACGCTGGCCGCCATTGGCATGGTCGGCGCTTCGATGCTCTCCGTAGCGGGATGCGCGACCGATTCGCCGAAGGAGCAGATCGATCGCGAACACAAGGCGGCCAGCGTGCCGGTGTTCAAGCTACACATGGAGCACGACCTCTGGTCTCGGACGAACAGCGACCACGTTGGTGACTCCGGCAGGAAGGTCGACAAACCGAAGAGCCTGACCGACGATCCGGCGACAGGCATGGCGACCATTGAGCTGACCGGGCCGCAGATGGTGGACTACCTCCAGATCCTGGACTACAACGCGCACGGCGGCATGAGCGCCCACGACCCGTCCCTCGCGGGCAGCGTCTACGACGCGGTCGCTCCCGTCGTGGACAAGCTCCAAACGCCGCCCGCGCCGGATGCCCCCGCGCCCGAGGTCACCGTCAGCGCGGCGGTCAAATCGTCCGCGCCGACGACCGCGGCGGCGAAGTAGCCGAGGGCGGACTTCATGGTCATTCTGTTTTGGGCGAGAGCGGTTCTGTGGTTCCCCAGCGTGATCGCGGTGCTCGTGTCGCGCTGGTTCCGCCGCTCCTCGTCGGTCTTGCGCTTTGCGTTTCCGGTGTGCGCGATCGGCTCGGTACTTCTGGCGGTCGCCTCCCCCGTCATCAGCACCGACTCCATGCCGATGCAGTTCTTCTCCGGCACCGCGCTCATCGGGTTGGCGGTGTTGTGCGCCGCCGCGTCCATCCTGCTGTGGCGGACACAGCGGACCGAGTAATCACTTTGGCCTTCACTGCAGGTCAACACCACATACATGCATACATACATACATGTGAATTGTTGGCGACTTCGGGCCGCGCATGAAGACTGCCGCCCGATCGACAAGGTGAGGTGGACAAACTTTGTCCACCTACTCAGTTCGAGTACTGATCGACCCCCATATGGTGCGTAGCCGCCGCACGCCATAGCCCACCACCGACACCCGAGCACCACGCAGACCAGGATCATTTGGATTTTCGGCGATTACTACCGGGACCCCGTGGTGCACGCCGAAGTGAAGAACGCCGAACTCGCCCTCGTGATGCCGACCGGCGAAGCCGAGCTGGACGAGTCCGCCGCGCCGGGCGCCGACGAAGTCATTGCGCTGCTCACCGGGATCGACCGGAAATACCGTTCCGGCCAGTGATTCGAGCTCATCCGGGTCAAAAACCGGGTGCCAGGATCCACGCTAAAGCTCGAACCGCATCGCCACAACACATATGGCTGGACCAGCAGCGATGGCGTTGTAATCGCTTCGGGCGCCGCGGGGGATGAGCGCCCGGTACCGAAGGTCAGCGTGTAGGAGTCCGGGGTTCCCACTAGGTCCGCAGAGAGACAGGCACGCCGGGCGATCGAGCCACATCTGGGGGCGCAGTTAAGGCCTACGGACTTGCCTTCGGGATCCTTTGCAGCAGTGCGAGGCCCGGGGTTCGGCTGATGCGAGCCCCATCCCGCACCGCCCCCGAGCTGGGGATCTGCCAGCGATGGCATCGGAATGGGATCGCGATGCCAACCAGATCCCATCGGGATGGCATCGCAGATGTCACCAGCTTGTGACCCGTTATCTGTCAACTTAACCCCCATCACGGGGGTATTGTCGCGGGGCGATGCGCACACGATTACACGATTAGTCGTTGTAACCCGGGTCACAACATGGGTGTCCCGCCGGAAGTTGCGCCGAAGTCTCGGCGTTACCGTATGTGCGTCCTACAAAGGAAAAGCGCCCGGATCGTCGGGATTCCCAACGATCCGAGCGCCTGCTGGTCACCCGCGCGAACGGCCTACGAAACCATTGATCGCGCGAAGTGCCACCGCCGACAGCCTGGCCACTTCGGCCAGGCTGTCGCTGTTGGACAGGTAGAGAACCCCTGCCACGAGATCGAATCCCGAAGCGATAACCGGACACCAGTGGTCAACTGCCGCCCTGACTCGTTCCAAACCCGAAGGCCTGTCCCGAGTCTCGGGATCCGACTGCTCAGACGGATCGGAATCCACCTGGGCCCCTTTCCTACGATGGCCACCGCCGGGTGCGGCGGCCAGGCCTGGGGCCCCTCGTGAAAGAGGCTGTGTAGGTCAGGGACTCGGCAAAAAATCGAACGCACGCGCGAGTCGAATCCAAGGCGACAGTCTAGACCCGACTCCCCGACGGATAACTACCGATCCGCCACGAGGGTTCCCATTGCCGCTCCGTCTCCGATTTGCGCGGGCGCGGAACCCTGCCGAATCGAAATCCCTTCTCGGCAGCACCAATACGGGCACCGATAGGGCAGGACTATTGGATCAAAACTTTTCCGGCGTTTCGACCTGACACACCGACGCGCCTACCACCAAACTGCCCGGTCTCGTGTTATCACCCCCAAGCCTGGGAACAGGCAAATCGGTCGAAAAGCCCAGGCGCGGAGGCGGACTGGCAGCTCTATCAGGGCACCGCGAATCGGACCACCGCAGGGTTAGTCCGCCGACATCACCGAGACGGCCCTGCCCCCTTGTGTGACGCAGTCGCGAAACCTCTTGGGAGAAATAGGGCGTGTCGAACATTTCGCGCTTTCGTGTCGCCCCGGCCCCGGCTGGCGAGGCACACCGGGGTCGTGACAGCAGTCCGCCCGGCCGAGGAGTCGACCGGGCGGACACAGCATTTGGTATGTCGGCGGCGCTACACCTCGTCCGGGAGTTTGGGCGGCACATCGCCGGAACCCAGGAGTCTGCGTTGTAGAGATTCTGGCATCCGCGGAATCTCGGTACGGGAGGCGACGACCGGGTCGGGCCGCGGTGGCTCGGGCATCGCCTCGTCCAGATCCACCAACCCCGGCACCTCGACATCACTGTCAGCGTCGGCGAGATCGAGGTCCCTCCTGGGTCGGTCCGCGGCGTGGGTGTGTGAGTCGTCGTCGAGGTCGGTGTCGAAGATGCGTCCGTTCACGCGGCGGGTGATGCGGCTGCCGACCGGCCCCTTCTGGGCTTCACGGGCCTCGACGATGCCGCGGGCGTGCTCGGCGTCGTCGCGATGAGGGTGCAGCGAGGTGTGCACAATGTTCCCGAGTTCGTCCGCGGCGACCAGGATGTACTCGGCGACCGGGGCGTCCACGCGGGCTTTGCGGGCACGTTGGTCGAGCGCGCCGCCTGGGATGCAGCCGAGCCGGTCGGCTATTTCGGCGTAGGAGCGGGACAAGCCGAGCTCGACCAGGCGGTCGCAGATCTCGAACTCCGGCGCGGGCAGCCTGGCCACCAGCTCGGCCATGCCGGTGGGTTCGGTCCGGTTGCGCCGCAACCAGTTCCGGGGCGGCGTGGAGGCTTCCCAGATGGTGCGCAGCAGCTCTTCGGCTTCTTCGTCCCAGTAGGGCAGCTCCGCCGCCGCATGCTTGCCGCGCGCGATGGTGTCCCAGTCGTAGCCCGGATCCGCTTCGATCGCCTCGCGCAGCCGATCACATGCTTTGCCGCGGCCCCCGTTCTCGATCAGCATGCTCGCCCGGTCCCGGGTGGCCTTCTCGGTGCGGCCCAGACTCCGGGCGATGTCCCGCCACGGTCTGCCCTGCACAAGCCCTGTGATCAAGGTCCGGTAGTGGTACGCCGTCCACCGCGCCCCCTGCCGTGACCACGGGTTTCCGTCGTCGATATCCGTCACGATGTTCCTCCCTGCTCGCCAACTTTCCGCGCCCCCTGCGGCGCGCTGTTCCGCCAGCATCGCACCGGCCCCCGACACAATCAGACGATCGCCATGGACTCGAAAACTGTTGTTGCACTTGTAATTCCAAACGCCTCCGACAGTTCCGGCCATCGGATTGGGTGCCGGGGGAATCGACCGATTCCAAGCGGGTGGTTCGACGATTTCGAAACAACGGGTGGGAACGGACTAGGTTCGCTCCGCAGTTTCGGGAAGACCGACCACCAGCGGGCGTCCCTGGTGGTCGTCCTTGTGGACCAGGATCGGATGGAGCCAACGCACCACCGGAGTCTGCGACTGCCGAGGACCGGTCCAATAGGTATGCCAATGCGCGCGGCGCAGGTGTGCGCGCACACCTGCGCCGGTACCCGTGTCGGCGGACTCGGCATCCGAGGTGCGGCCGACGGCGTGTAGCGCAGGACCGACGTCGAAGCCCAGATCGATGATGGTGGGGTCCTCACCGCGGCGGGTCTTCTTGCCGTGCTTGCCCGGCTCGGGCCGGTGGTCGTGGGCGTCACGGTGGTCGCTGCATAGATACAGCAGCAGACTGATGGCCAGATTGCTGGCCCGCTGCATGTTCTCGCGAGGAATCTGCCCGAGCGAGCCGAAACCATGCAATCGGGTGACCAGTTCGTCGATGCTGTAGGTGCCCGATAGCGGCAGAAAGACCACTGTTTCTTCGTGGGTGGGGTGGCGTCCGACGTAGTGCACCCGGCTGGCCAGCGCCACTTGCAGATTCCGGACATCGGGGTCCGCGGTGGAACAGATCTGCTCGTGCTCGGTCATACCGGTGACGAGCATGCCGACGAACACCGGAGGTTCGGCCAGCTGATCCAATTCTGGCTCGACCATCGGCCCTGCGTCGGCCGGGATCGGCTCGGGGAAGACGAGGAACGGATCTGGATGCGGCAGCCGCGCCAGGACCTCGCACGGCACCTTCGCAGTGGTTTCGGTGCTCAGCAGGCTGTCTGCCAATCCAGGATGCACCCGGTAGACCACGCGATGGCGCCGCCACAGCCGCGCAGCCTCGGCGGTCTGCGCGGTCACCCCGAACAGGGTCGCCTGCTGAGCGCCGACCATCGCTTCCAGCTGCGCGATGAAGGTCCTGCTGCGCAGGGAATCCTGCGCACCGCGACCGAGGAACCCCTCACGCAGTCGATCGATGAACAGCGCGACCTCGGGGTTGCTGCGCCCGATGTTCATGGTCTCGATCGTGTCCTTCACGTACTGTTCGGCCACCTGTACCGATTGCTTGGCCGACACCACCTGCTCGCTGCCCATCGATCCAGGATGGCATCCCGCACCGCCACCTGGGCGGGATGTATTCCATTGGGTACCAGAGGATTTCACACGGTTTACGGCAATACCCGGACATGATCTGATGTCGCGGCCGGTCGTCCGTAAGGCACTACCGCGACCGGAACTTCAGGAAGTCGAGGAGAGATACCCCGCGATGAGTAGGAAGAGCGCTACCGAACTCGCTGATGAGCTGTCCGATCTCGCCCATTAGATCCGCCGCCGCGCCGCCGAGGAAGTCCGCACCGAATTCGCCCGCGAGATCGCGGACCGCTTCCTCGGACGCCCAGGCTTGGACCGCTCCGTCTACGGCGGGCGGCTTCCGGAGGACTGCCTATTCGAAGAGCTCACGAACAATCCCGCACTGGCGAAGGTGCCCGAGCTCCAAGCTGCACTCGCACGTTTCGACACCGACGATGGGGACGGGGTCACCCTGGACTTCCGTGCCGGTGTCCTGTTCGCAGTCCGGCTGCTCACCGATCCGGACTTCGACTACTGATCGGCCCAACCTCCCAGCGCACCGCTTGCGCCCAGTATTGCGGGGCAACGGGATTCAGCCGCTTACAGTTCTGGCCTCGGCAGTGCCGTTCACGTACTGCCGAGGGAGTTCGGTGCCGTTAAGGATCGTGCTGGCGCGCCTTGTTCAGCGCGTAGATGGTCACCACGAACGCACCGACGATGAGCGCCAGGATCGGCAGCTGTACCAGCAGCATCACCCACGGCCCGCCCGCCTCGATAGCGTGCGCGATCAGCATTTCCATGCTCGTTGTTCTCCTTCAACGACAAAAACCCCCCGCCAGTGGCGGGAGGCTTACAAACAGGGTGCAGACACAAAAAAACCCCAGCTGAATCAGCTGGGGTAGATCTCGGGATATAGGTGTGCCCGTTGGGGTGAGAGCTTAATCATCCAGGTATCCGCCGTCAATACCCGAAATACGCAGGTAGGGAAAAGATCTCGGCGATGGCGTTCAGCAAGGTGGCTAGGGCATTTTCAGCAACGCAGGCAATCCGATAGCTACCCACCACTCGGGTCGGTAGCAAACCGGATTGCCATGGATCCGGAGTCGCCGCGGAGACCGGACGCGGATTCGCTCGAAAAAAGTTCGTGGGGTCTCTGCCGGGCACTGCCATAGAAAGTCGCGTAAGACCCGGGATGAGGGTTGGAACCTCACCTGGCCACGCCCGCACGCGGCGCGCAGGGCGGGACGTGGATCCTCGCGCGTGACTTGGAGATTTTTATGCAAAATGGGGATGAGCCGGTCACTTTCGGGCCGGCCCTGGGGTTCGCTACCGACGCTGAGCTCGTCGTCGAGCTGAGGATGCGGGGCTTCGCGGGTCCGTTGTGCGAGGCGTTCGAGCGCCAGCTCTGGCTCTACGGGTGGCGGGTTCTGCGCGGCATGGTGCGCGATCGCAGCATCCTGCGGGTGCACACCGCGCTCCCCCAGATGTATATCGGTCTCGATGACTCGCGCGCGCTGCACGACGGCGCCGACCACCGCAACGATCTGGTCGTCGACACCCTCGCTCTGGCAGTGCCTTTCATGATCGACCAGCTGCGCAAGGGCAAGTGGCAGCCGAGCAAGTCCCGCAGCACCGACCCCAAGCTCGGCACCTACTTCATCACCGCATGCGCGATGAAGTTCCGCGACGCCTACCGCGCATGGCACAGCACGCGACTCAAGCAGATCAAGGACGTGCTGCATGAGCCGGGTTATCAGGAGGCGATCATCAAGGTACGCGTGCCTGGGGTCGATGCCGTTGTCGTAGACCGCTTTCGGCTGCGCCTGATCCTGAAGGTCGCCACCCTCGAGGAACGGGTCATCATCGCCGGGCTGCTCGCGGACAAGACCCACGCCGAGATCGCCGACGAACTCGGCATCGGCACACGCGCTATCGAAGCGCGCCTATACCGGCTGCGCCAGAGCGTCTGGGAAGACCTCGGCGCCGCGCCCGTCGGCCACGGGCGCAAGCGCAAGACCAAGCAGACCGCCCGCGTCTCGAAGAGCCACCGATGAGCCTGACCGAACCCCCGCAACCAGTGCCGGGTCCCGAATCCCACACCGGTACCGGCCCCGGCGATTCCGGGACGCGGCCTATCCCTGCGGCATCGCGATCGGATCCAGTGGGATCCGGGCGAGGACGCAACCGCGCCCGCCCGGTGCCGAAGAGCCTGCGGGCAGGCAACGCACCCCAGGACGGGTGGGATCTGTTCGAGCGGCAGATGGTCTGGATCACCGGCAACACCGTGGTCCTGCTCCGGACGATCGCATTGCTGTTCGCCGTGATCGTCGCGGTGGCCCTGATCGGTGCCGGGGCCACGGTGGCCATGCGGGTGTTGGGCGTATCGCCGGCGTGGAGCGTAGTCGCCACTGGTGGCAGCGTCGTGGGAACCAGCTGGGTCAGGGGAAGGATCTCCGGCCGCAGTGCCCGCGAAATCCCTACCGCCGAGGGCGATCCGAAGGAGCCGGATGCCGACGGCCCGACCGCGATCCAGTGACCCTGTCCCAGCCCCAGCCCGCGAATGCGGTGGCCATCACCACGGTCACCGCGACCAACGCGTACGCGCCCGCACTGGAGGGCGCGACCAGCAGGGCACCTATGCCCGCGGCCAGGAAAAGCCCGATGCCTGCCGCCGCCAATCCCACAACCCACTGCCAGGCCACGGTGGCCATGCGGGCAAGCGGGTGATCATGCACGTCCTGGACCTTACGCACCCTCGAACCACCTTGCGCCGATGTAGTTCAATGGTAGAACTCCTGCTTCCCAAGCAGATTCATAGCTTCGCTGGGCGTCGAGCCGACCTTTTCACTCGTAATGAAGGGTCGGGCATGAACTCTCGACGGTGCATCACACGCGCACGAGAGAAGAGCCCCGATCTTCGGAGTGATCGGGGCTCTTCTCTCGTATGTGAGGGTCCGACGCCAACGGAGTACCTCGCGCCTGAAGCTCGACTGCATGCCAACCAGGGAGACCTCGAACAGAGATCTCGCCCATCTAGCTCCACGGCGATGAACCTATTGTTGTTTGGGGTGGTGTGGCGGATGAACCCCAGCGCGTCCGCAGTATTTGTCGTCGTCTCTGAGTGTCATGGGACACGAATATGCCCAGTTCGCAGGCGATCTGGCGTCCTACACGTGGCTCGGTGGTTCACAGCTGGTGCGCCTGTAATTTCTCGTATGGAACATCGGTTGCCCGGGGCGCTGGACGATTCGCCGGAAGAGGTAGCGGCGCATCCGGGGCCGTGGGAATGTCGGGGTGCGGCTACAACCGCCACTGGGAGTCGAGAACGCCAAACTCGGATCACGGTGTGGGCCTTCGTATTGCGCGAGGGCTTCGACTGCAAGCCAACCACTCACCGTGTGGTGCGCGCAGAGCGCACGAACACCCCGATATCGCCGAGGCGACCGCGCGCTCATCCGCCGCGGTCGGTTCCGTGCCACCGTCGGGGCGTTTGCCCGCTCCGGGCTGTGTCCGCGGTGCGCGCGAACTCGGAGAAGCGCTATGAACGAGCCCGGGCGGCCTGACCGCTCCCCGTCCCGCGATATCCACGCACCTCGCTCTCATGGCCCGGGCTCTGCGGTGCCCCGGGCCGGTCACCGCCGCGAGTGGACCTGGCCGAAAGCGACAGTGACCTGCGTACTGGGTCTGGGTGCCCTGCTGTTCGCATGGGAGCTGATCCGCGCCGGTGATGACCCGAACACCACCATCGCGCTCACTCTGGCGCTGGTGACCGGGATCGTCACCGCCGTGGCCTCGGCAGGGGCAGTACGTTCGTCCCGGCTGTCCGAGGCCGTACGCGTGTTCCTCAACGGTGAAGGACCGCGGCGATGACCACCTCACCACCAGATCTCGAAGCCCGGGTGACCACAGTGGCGGAGTTCCTCGAGATGCTGCGGATCATTCACCAGCGATCCGGGCGCACCGCCAATCACATCGCCGAGGTCGCGGCCATCCCGCGCAGCACCGCCTACCGGTATGTGTCCCCGCAGAACACCGTTCTGCCGAGCAAACCCGAGTACCTCGAACGACTCCTGCGGGTATGCAAACTCCAACCACGAGACATCAAACGAGTGATGCGTGTATGGGAGCAACTCGCCTCCACATCCAAGCCCGAACCTTCTGGCCCGCAAGAGAATTCGACTCCCCCCACATCGGTCGTCCACCCGCCACGAGCACCCGAGGTGATCTCCCAGGCACGCGCGAGATCCTGGCGCCATGACCACGAATACAGGCCCGACAGCGGTATTGAGAAACGTCAGCTCGTACGACGCGTACTCATCAGCGCGGGCCTGGACGGAGACGAACTACTCGAACGCCTCGTCAGCGAATTGCTGCTGCTCGGCTACCGTCCGCGCCGGGCATGGCGGCTGGCGAACGAGCTCACCCAGGAACGCGTCGCCGCCGAATACAACGCGCTGACCGGACGACCCTCAGCCAGCATGAAGGCGAGCCGGATCTCCGAATATGAGACGTGGCCCCTGTCTCGCGGCCGCTACCGCATCCGACCGACGATCACCACGCTAGGCACCCTGGCCGCCATTTACCACACCACTTGGGACCGGTTGGTCGATAACCACGACCTTCAGCACATGTCCGAGAAGGACATCGCCCGCTGGGCCTCGGCCGCCAAACCCGCGCCCCACGAGAACCAGGAACAGCTCATCACCCACGCGAAGGACCACCTGGCGCTCCTGGCGCGACAGGATTATGAGTACGGATTCACCGCAGCGCTCAAGCGAATAGGGGATCTGCCGTGGCACGTGTTCGACGAACTCGATGCGTGCCAGTTCGACATCGCCACGTGGATACGGCCCTACAAGGCAGGCGCGGCCGACGTTCTGGTCGGCAGGGCCCCGGAGAATGCGGGCATCGTGGCGTGGCTTCCTCTGCTCGCGGAAGATCTCGGCGCGATCGCCGACCCTGTCGGATTCCCGAAAACCTCGTTCCGGCGGTCGGCGATGTACTTGCAGGGCTACGGAGACGCTCTCGAACAGACATTCACCGCTGTTTCCCGCCACCCCGGCGACGATGTCGAGGCGCGGACCGAACACCCGAGCTGAGTCGCCCCGATTCAGTAGTCCGGTTTGCGCGGTTTACAAGATCGCGGAAGGCTAGCTGAACTCAGCGCGGCCGGGTGTCTGCCAGCTGCGTTTGGGCGGCGGTCCGACAATGGTCAGCGCCCAGCACCAGGGTGCGGCCGCGGCACTGGGGCCGCATTCGCGGCGTACGGTGTCCAGCACCGCCCGGAGCTCGGGGTCACTGGACTCGGATCCCTCCGCGGCAGTGAGGTATTCGAGCTGGGCGGTACGCAGTGCGTCGTGCAAGGTGAGTCCGCTGGCCATGGCGGCATAGGTGCGGCCGAGGATCCATCCGATAGGAAGATCGCGTAGTCGCTGGTGCCCACCCACCACCCACACCGCACCGCGCGCGCCGATGACCGTGAGCAGGCCGATCGGTTCGTCGTCGCTGGACTGCGCATCAACGGTCCCGAAGCCGTAGCAGGCACCGAGCACGACGATCGGTGAGAACGAGCGTGGCAGGCATCGTGCAGCACTGAGTGTTCCGCCGGTGTGATCGTGCAGTGCCTGCCGCAGCCCCGGCAGGGCGTCGGCGTGCGTGGCGGCCACGGTGAGGTCGGCAGCGGTACCGAGCTGATCCACCCTGTCCAACGGCACGAACGCAGGCCACGTGCCTTCTAGGAGGCGGCGTTCGGTGCGCGCGCCATCCATCTTGGGATGGCAGTACCCGGTGACGGCAACGTGCGAGCTCAGCTCGGTCAGCGAGGAGATGGTCGCCGCATGCTCGGCGACATGAACGGCCATGGTCAGGGAGGGGATGACCGACACGCGCGCGTGAGCGACCAGCGGGCGCCCGTGTGCGCCGATGGGCACGGATAGCAATGGCACATGCCACAGCCTGCCGAAGATCGCGACCAGCAGATCGATCGGATGATCGGTACCTGACTGGAGCAGAAACTGCTGTAGCTCCTGGGGCAGGAGCACCGAAAGCGGACCGGTGAGATCTCCCGGCCATGTCCGTGCTGTGCCATCGGCGTAGGCGGCGATGAGTCCTTCGGTACGCGCACGCAGGGCGTGCCGCCCACACCACGGGGCTTTCGTATGTGGCGGCCACCACGTCCAGCGGACGGTGCCGTCGAGCTCGTGCAAGGTCAGGATGTGCGCAGTGGGAAAACGGTGGCGGACGGTCGAAGGATCCGCCGGCGGCGCGGTGCTCATCGCACGAAACACTCGCCCGTACGAGTGCTCGAGGTCCTGCGAGGCGTGGTCGCGAGACCGCACCGCACAGGTTCGCGCTGCACGGTCACCGTCCTCATCGAGATCGGCGCCACCGAAACCAGTGTCGCCTTGGGCGGCGCGCTCAGCGACGGCGATCTGTGCGAAGGATTGGCGGATATCGGCGGGCAGATCATCGAGGTTCATACGCAGCATCGCCATCAGGCGGATCGAGCGCCCCGCCTCGGCGACCCGTAACGCCAGCTCCCCGTCGCGCTGGGCCACTGCGAGATCGAAGAGGGCGACCAGGTCCGGCCGAACACTGGTGAGCACGTGCCTGCCGCTGTCGGCGGTGAGCCCGGCCAAGGTCTGACCGAGCTCCTTGAGCGCGGCATACCCGAGAGTGAGCGCTTCGCGCTGGGTAGCCGGATCGGCGGCCAGGCAGCGTGCGCAGAGCAGTTTGGCCTGCGCGCCTAGGAGCCGATTGTGCTGGGAGTCGGCGGCGACGACCGCCATCCGGGCATAGGTGACGGGGTCCGCATCTGTGATACCGGTGCGGTCAGCCAGTGTGAACAGTGCCCTGGCTGCACGCAGCGGTGCGGTGACGGCGATGCGGTGGGTGGGGGTGGCGGTGCCGATAGCGCGCTGGAACGCGTCCAGCGCCAGCACCGGATCGCTGGCCATGAGCACCTCAGCGGCTCTGGCCAGGGCGTCTGATCGAGTCGGTCTGGGCAGGAGTTCGATCGTGTCCCGTTCCACGAGCGCGCGAGCCAGCCGCGTTGCACGAGCGCGATCCGGATCCGCAGGCAGCATGTATGCCTCGGCTTCGAGCCGACCGACGGAGGTGAGCCGATTCTTGCTGTACTGCTCGAACGCCTGCGCCGCGGCATGGTAGGCATCATTGTTCTGATCCAGCTCCATCAACACCGCTGAGCGGTTGAGCCAGATTCCGGCCACGGTGGCGGCCGAAAGTCCCGGGGACGTGGCCAGTGCCACCGCCTGATCCGAGATCGTCAGTGCCTGTTCGGGATCGCCAGCAACGCGCCAGGCACGGGCGATTCCCCGCAGAATCACCGACTCGGCCGCAGCGCCCGCGCCCTGGGTGACGAGTTCGGCGTGGCTTGCCTGCAGGTGCGCCAAGGATTCCGACCAGCGGCCACTCATGATCAATCCCTGCGTCCAGCGCTCGGTCAGCGACGCGCGGACACTCGCCGCGACGTGGTGGTCAGCTGCATAGCGCAGGTACGACTCGAAGCGGTCGCTGCCGTGCACGGTGAGCGCGAATCCGATCCCGTACAGCGCACGGCCGCGGGCCCACTGAAAATCGGTGGGGTAGCTGCGGCTTGCCGTCCGCGCGCATGCCGCCGCCGCGCACAGCCCGGCCGCGATCGGACCGTCCGCGGGACCCGCGATTGCGGTGTTCCGCGACTGTTCCTCGAGGTGCTGTGCGAGCGTTTCGCTGTCCGTCAACACATGCCAGGCGCGCGCTATGACCACTGCGCCCTCACCGGTGCCAGTGGGACCCGATAGGACAGGTGCTGCTGTGTCGGGGTCGGCACGGTCAGTGATCGCCAGCAGTGCCAGATAGATCAACTCCGCGGCCGTACGCAATCCCGTAATCCGGGCCTGCCGGCCGATGCCGGCCAGACCGATGGCGGCGTGCACCGGATCACCGGCGGCAGCCAATCCACAGCTGGCGAGCACCATTGCCGGCAAGTCACGCGATTGGGCCGCCGTCTGGACCAGCATGTTCGCCCAACATCGGCTGCGTTCGTCGATGTCGGCGGTGGCCAGCACCGCGCGCGCGGCCCGGTCTGCGACCTCGCACGCTTCCCCTGGAAGCCGCATACATTGTTCGAGAAGTGCTGTAGCCCAGCGTCTTTCGTCACCTGTCGCAGGTGCTTGCTGCAGCGCGCGCTCGATGACCGGCACCAGATTCGGTTCTGACCAGACCATTACTCGTCCCCTGTTGGTTGATACTTGATGCGGATAATCAGGTCGTCGTCGCCGTGATTGGCGGGAAGGGTGACCTCGGCGATGAGGTCGCCGTATTCATCGCCGAGGAACGGCGACCAGGTCCGCTGCCCGGCTATCTGCACGGCGACCGCGCTGGCCACGCCGGTGGGGATTTCGTTGTCCAGGTCGAGCGCTGCAGCGCGGATGATGAGCCGATTCGGGGCGCCACTGTCGATCCGCCAGGTGATTCGTGGATGAATTCCGTACTGGGCAAGGGCGGCGATTTCCCGTTCGGCTCCGTCGGCCGCCGAAAAGTGGGTGGTCACCTCATCGGTGTCGCGGCCGCGGTGAGCTCCCGAGAACACCTGCAGGGTCCACTCGGCGATCAGTTCCTCAAGTTCGGCGTCGGTCACCGCGTCGGCAGCATCGCCCCCCTGAGGGCTGGCCGGGAGCAGGCTCTCCCCGTTCGCCAGCGTCGCGACCCAAACATGGCGCAGATCGGCGCCTTCGTCCCGGGTGAGCGCTACCTGCAGCCGTTGATCCGCGCCTGAACCGGCCAGGCGCTCGGCCGCGGCCCATACGGTCGGTCCGAGCACTCGCTGGGCCAGTTGCCGGACCTCGGCAGGTACGCCGGTCTGCATACCGATCAGGCACAGCGTCGTCAGGCGCGCGTCCGGTCCGTCCACGTCGAAGCCGATCGACAACTGCTCGTGCCAGTCCCGCGCAACGGCACTGGGGGCGCCATGGAACCGGACCAGGAGCGTGTCCCGGCGGGTCTTGTACACCAACTCGGCTTCCGGTTCCCGGTCCCAGGCCGCGCTCAAGGCCAGGCGGCGCAGCAGGGTGCGCTGATCGTCGCGGGGGATCGGCAATTGCCACTGGCCCTCGGGCAGCCCGGCGATGAGCAGTAGCTCGTCGAGGCCGAGTTCGTCGGCCAGGGGATCGGTCTCGTTGAGATCATCGTGCATGTGGGTTTCCTGCCTTAATTTTCGTCGCCGTGCGTGAGGAAGGCGGTGATCTTGGATCGGGCGTCGCCGAGGAGGCATCGGCACTGGGACACCGAGATTTTCATCTCGGTTGCGATCGTCTCGAGGGGTCCTTGGCGCCCCGGTTGGGGAAAGTGGCGGCGGAACAGCTTGACCGCGCGAAGCTCCTGGGGCGTCAGCCCCGTCGCCTGCCGGATGGCTCGTTCGGCCCGCGACTTCATCTGGCGGACATTGTTCTCACTGGTGCCGAGCTGTTCGGCAACCTGAGCGTTGGACAGGTCCAGGCCATGCACCAGTAGCAGTACCTCGCCGTGTTTGTCGGACAGACCGGCCCGAGCGCAGATCCGGCGCACCGGATCGAGAAGGTCGATCTCCTCCCCGGTTCCGGCGTCGACGGTGATCGTGCTCATGATCTGCTCGTCTTGCCTATCCAAGGGCTGGTCCCGCTGCTGCTGATTGCGATATTGGCGGGCCAGGTCGTACGCGACGTGCCGCACCACGACAGCGACAAAGGTCGATACTTCGTGCCGCTCCGGATCCAGGGTCGGCGCGGTGAGCAGTTTGGTCCACGCTTGCTGTGCCACGTCCTGCGGATTGAGGAACCTGAATGCGCCATGCCAGAACCACGACAGCCTGACGATCAACGGATTGTGCGTGGCGTAGAAGGTGTCGAACCAGTCGTATCGTCGGCGGGCGAGGTCGGCTTCACGGGATTCGTTCTCGAAGGAGCGACGCGCCTGCGACGCGCCGGGTATGTCGTGAGGTTCGAGGGGATCCAACAGTTCCGGGTTTGACATCGAACTCCTGTCCGGGTGAGAGCAAGTCGCTGGTGTGAAGTACGTCGGCGCTGTGTGCGGTTGTGACACACACCGGAAACCCGGGTAGACAAGCGAATTCGCTCCCACCGGATAGCAGGGTGAGGTGTGCTCGGCACCGGATCCCGGGCCGAGCAGTGGTTCCTCATGAGGTCGAGGGCGGCTGATCGGATGTCGGCCACGAGGTGAGGTGCCATCCGCCGCAGTGACCGCAGGGGTATCCGCGGACTTCGCGGCGCCTGATGTCGGTACCCGCCAGTTCGGCATGTGCGCGGGTCACTCTCATGCGCTGCAGGGTGAGGTGAACGTCCTTGTGTTCACGCAGCCGACGTTTGCCGGTGCGCTCACAAATCGGGAACCGGTGGGCACGTCGGGGGTGGGAGGTAGGGGACATAGCGGCTCCGGTGGTGGTGCGGTTGCCGGGCGAACTGCCTGGCATCTGCCTCTACGTGAATCCACCGAGGATCTGTGACACGCCCCCATCTCTCACCTGTATTCCGCATCGAAATCGCTACGCGCCGAACGATTCCCGCAACCGCACCCGTGTGCGCGTGATCGATTCCACCGTGCGCAGGCGGGATCGGAGAAAGGGACAGCACGAGAGCGCCGCAGGAAATGGATCATCGGTCGGTCTCGATGATCCATACGTGGCGACGTCGTGTTCTGTGACAGCGTGTGCGGCGGACCTCAATATTTGCTGCACCGTCACTACGGGTGGGAACCGGACGTAGTGGGGTGCATGATTGATCCAATTTTCGGTACCGCTGGTGCCGTCGGCGGAATGGTGTGGTGGTTGCGCAGCGATGGCCCGGTACGGCTGTGGGCCGGGCTGGTTGCGGTCGGACACCGTGACTCGGTGCGCCGCCGCGACGCACGCGAAGTGCTGTTGTGCACCGGCCGCAACACCAAACCCGCCCTCACCGCCCCCTCACAATCACAGCGACACAACAAGATCGGCTCGGCGGCACCCGGACACCACCGCTCTGTCGGTGGCCGCAAACCGGCAGGCATCGCGGGCCGACGACAGTGGTGAGGATCGACGCAGCAGCGACGATCACTGGCGGAATCCGATGCCCAGCGACCCGTCGAGGAGATCAGCGCCGCACCGCTGGGTCGATCGTGGGCAGGTTTCCCAAAATTTGCGCTCCCGCACGGCCACACCCTCGATGATTGACCGATGTCGCCGGATAAGCGAGGCCGACGGACAAGGTCCGCGCCCCGCTCCCCCGCCCCCGTCCTTGCTCAGGCGAGACCTTCTTCCGACGATCACCACGACATCGCATATTTCTTGCAGCCGGCACTAGGACAGGCACCGGGGCGGGTCTATCTTCGAGCGCTGCCTGTCCCGGTACGGGCAAAGTTCTCCAGCGTGCTGGTGGCAGTGGCGAAGGCGCCGCCGAAAAGGTTCCGCGGCGGCGGCTACTGGGAGGCGATGCATGGAGAGATGGCCGGCTGGTTCGAAGTACGCTGCGACGGCCCGGACCGCGAGCACCACCGCCTATTCTGTCGGCTCGACTATGACGCTCAAGGACGCAACAAACCCCTGTTGGTGGTCATCACGGGGATGAGCAAGCCATTCCTGGGCATGTTCTCAACAGCCGACTACGATCGGGTCCGGGCGCTGGGCGATGAGTACTTCGCGACCAACCCCCGGTCACTGATCTAACTAGCCCGGTCGAACTGCTCGACGGCGTCCCCGAGCCCAGGAAGGTCACTCACGATGCCGGACACGAGCGCATCGGAGAGAATCTCGCCACCACGGCCGTCCAACGGCTCCAGTGTCAGACGCAATCCCAGCGCAGCGGCCAGCTCCGACACGGTGTGCAAAGTCGGGTTGCCGCGAGCGCTGAGCAGTCGGCGCACCGCGGCGGGCTCGATCGACGCGGCCCGGGCCAGGGCCGCTTTCGACAGTTGGGACTGTTCGCGTGCCTGATCGAGCATGTTGAGAATCGAGTCGACGGTCTTGATACGCACAGACTCCAAGACGAACTCACGCAAGAAGTCCGGGTCCTTCAGGTCCTCGGCCAGATCGTCCCAGAAAACGCTCTGCTCACTCATGGTTGCTCGCCTCCTCTCACTAAAACCTTGTTCGTACCATATATGTTACGCCTTGAGTGGGTGTGGAAACACTGCCAATTTTCGTGAACTGCTTCACCAAAACAACGCGAGGCAACTATCAGAATCCGCGCCACGGCTCGGTCAGGCGGCCCGTGTGGGCGGGGAACCCTTGCGTGGCAAGCCATTGCGCGACGGCGACCTCTTTGACCGCGTCACCCTGGTGTCACATCGCGGCCGATGCGCACCACCATCGGCGCGGATTCGAGCTGGTAGAGCATGTTCTCACCCAACCTCAGCAACCTCGCCCCGGCCGGGTCCAGACCGACATCACGGCAGGCGCGATCCAGTACCGCATCGATCGTCTCGGGCAGGAACGCGGAGGCAGCGGAACTAGAGGACACGACTTCCAGGACTATGGGCCGCTGTCAACTGCGCGTACAAGGTTCGGGACCGATCCGGGGAATTGCGGTGCCCCGGCGCGTCACGGAAACCGGCGGCCGTGGCCCGTCCAACCAGAGCATGCGCGAAATTACGGGCGCCGCGCCGACCGGCGCCGCGCCCGTATCTTGTTATGCCGCACCGAAGTTGAATCCGAACAGCGCGTTGCTCTATGGATGATGCTGGAAGTCGGCCACCCAGAACTGCTGCGTGTCCTCGTCACGCGGGTCATGTGCGCTGGGTTCGTTTTTGGAGGCGATGTGAGCGACCAGATCCTTGATGAACAGCAGATCACGGCGCGCATCGTGGAGGGGGATCCCGAGAACGGCTGCTATTTCCTCGACGCTCGCGCCCGCCGTGTACAGCGTGAGGATGTCGCGCCGCTGAGGGGAGAGGCTGACGTCCTGGTGCGTGAGTCGCTGCCGTGTCGCGTCATCGATGTCGTCGATCTCGTCGATGCGGTCGACCAGATCCACGACGTCCTGAGCGCGTTCGACCGGGATATTCGCTTGAACGAGGCTGGCGCCTTTGTGTCCGAAAGACGAGCGTGCCATCAACTCATCGATGCGGGCTGCGATCTCGAACTCGTCCGGTCCCTTGTGGTTCTGCATCAGGATTCCCTGCCATTCAGTCGTCGGACCCATTCGTAGTTGCCTCGCAAGTTGGTCCACCTGTTCGCGACTGCTTTGGCGGATCGCTCTCCGAACATCTCGGCGATCTCGGCGTTGGAGTGCCCTGCGGCCTTGCCCCACACGATGTTGCGGTCTCGCTGGTTGGGCAAGTCGTGCAGGTGTGAAAGGACGAACTCGCTGCTGCAGGTCCGATCGAGCAGCGGATCGGATGTAGCCTCCATATCGAGCCGTAGTCGCTCGACGCGAGCGGCAGCGAGCAGGTCTTTCAGTTCGCGAACGCGCCGACGCCGATCCTTCTTGAGTTCGTCGACGACCGCGAGAACGCTCTTGCCGAGGATCCATGACCGCAGGTTGGTTCCTCCGTCGGCGCGCCATCCTTTCCCGACACGACCATCTTCACGGAATTTGTGCAGACTCCTGGCGACAGCCATATTGGCGAACTCAGCGCGCAAATCGGGATCGGTGGCCAGCCGCTGCAGTTCTCCAGTGTCGAAGACCATAGGTATCCCCTTGGCCCTGATCTCCTGGGAGATCTGTCCACTGCTCATCCAGGCGGAGAGCACCGAGACCGCATAACGAGCCGCCTCCTGAGCGAATCGGTCCCATGCGCGACCCTTGAAACCGGTGGCCCGTAGTAGTTCGAATAGCTCGGCGTCGGCCATCGCGGCTTCGACACCGGGGACTACACCCAACGCGAATGTCGTAGCTGAGGCCGCGCTTTCGGGGACTTCTCGCTTCTTGCCCCGAAACCAACTTCCGAGCACGTTGGTTTCAGGGCTGTCCGTGGGCATCACGTTTGAAGCTCGGGTGGGTGATCGCTCATCACATGCCTCGATCCGGCCATGCCAGAACACCTCTCGACTTTTACCGATCCGTGTATGACCGGCTTTCCCTGTTATAGGCACCCACGCGCTCGACACACCCGGGGCATTCGCAGGCGGCCAGCACCTCACATGGCTCTTGCCGCCAGTCCCCGGGATGTGCGCGTGACGACCTGCCTACAACTGTGCGAGATCGACCAGTTCGACCACTGCGAAGTCACGTCTCGACTCTCCCCGGGGGAGGCCACCCGCTCGGCAGGGCGGGGTTCGAGAAGAGGAGCCACAGTGGATTTCCCGGAGCTGGAACCACCCCGAGCACTCCCCGGACAGAGGCGGCCATGACCGAGGGAAGGAGGCGATAGAACGCGGATATGCCGCTATTGCGGCCGCATTCGAGGCCCTCTCGTTGCTGTCCCATCTGACGCGCGACAGCGCCACCGAGTCCACTCTGAGCGCGATTTTCGTGGTTGCCATACCCGAGAACACTTCCCCCGTACCGGGTATCAGGGTCATACCTTGTTCCGCGCGCAGGTCAGGCGCTGGCGTCCAGCGTCAACTGGTTGGTGGTCCCGAGTTCCATCGTGCGCAATCCCTTGAACCGCACGTGGGTCTTGCTCGGGCTCAGGACCAGTCCGGCCGGGGTCGATTCGACGTTGGCGTCGCGGTATACCGACAGCACTCGCGCCAGCTTCTTGTCGAAGGCCTTGCGGTATTTGTACCGGGCTTCTTTCGTGTCGAGCTTGCGTGCGGCGCCGAACTGGGCGCTCAGGTCTTCCAGGGGGATGGTGATCGTCCGGTTCAGGGTGGCGAACCGATAGGTCAGGAAGATGTACAGGTCCATGCACCAGGCGTCGTCGCCGAACAGCTGCAGTGCGCGCATGTCCAGTGGCACGGCACGCTCGAGGATCTCGTTGTAGAAGTCGGTCGAGAGCTGGACCACCGCGCGGTCGGTGCCGGCTTTCTCGCTGCCCCACAACATGACCTGATGCGCCACGGACAGGTTCTTGATGAGCACCGCAGGTTCCCCGTCCGGTCCCGGGCGCTCACTGCGCACGCTGATCGCCGCGTGCAGGAGCTTCTCGGTCTGGGTGCGTAGTCGGGTCAGACTGCCGGTGTCCCCGCCGGAGGTCGCGCCACCTGGTTTGAGCTGGCGGAAGAACTCCACCACACCGTCCCCGAGGATCAGTTCGGGTGACTTGGTGCGCCGGGCCTCGGTGATGAGCCAGAACATGAGCTGGCGCGGGATGACCCCGCTCGGGTAGCCCAGCGAACGCGATTCGCCGGTCTTGGGGTCTTCGACATAGCCGGGCCGGATGGTGAGCACCACCCCGCCATTGCGGCGCTTCCACACCGGGATATCCCCCGGGTTCCGATACGGCAGGCACGCCTGCGCCAGGAACGGTGTCGTGAACGCCAGCTCCTGGTCATCGGATTGCTGCAACAAGTCCGCGGCTTGGATCAGCGCCAGCTCGTCACGTTTTGGTCGCGCCATGGCCACCACTATGCCTCAGAGGGTCACCGGTCACCTCGAAGAACACACCGCCGCGCATTAGAGGGGTCACCACCCCCGCACAGGGCTCTGGACAGGCCCGCTAGTGTCCGCCACCGTCGCGGTGACCCTTCTAATGCGCGAAATTTACAACCTTGTGCAAGTACATACCGGCCGCCCGGTGACCCTTCTGATTCGCGCACGGCTGGGCTCGCGTGCCTGGACGCCGGTGACCCCTCTAATGCGTAGCGGAGGGCTCAACCATCCACTGACGGGCGCATCTTCGGTCATTGAAGACCCATGGTGACCCTTCTAATGCGTGGTGTGAGTTCTGAATGAACCAGGGTGACCCTTCTAATGCGCAGGACTCACGGTGGTGACCCTTCCGATGCGCTGCCCAGCGAGACCGCCGGTGGAGCGCGGTGACCCTTGTAATGCGCCCGCCGCGCCCATGGGGTGACCTCTCTAATGCGTGGACAGGTCCCGCAAATGCTGTGGATAAATCGGCCGCCGAATGGGTCTATCCACAAATTAGAAGGGTCACCGCCGAAATGCATTTCCCCAGGAAGCCACGCATTACAAGGGTCACTACCGCGCATTAGAAGGGTCACCACGACACAATGAAATTGCAGGTCAAGGCACATTTTTCGATGGACCCTATAGTTCTCTCTTGTAGAAGAGAATCCTGTAGTAGGCTCGCCGCGGCTGTGGAAACTACAGGATTGCAATTCTTCGGCACGAGCCTCCCGCAGCTGCTTTCCAGAGGCGGTTCGTCATCCGATACTCATCGAGACCACCGTCGCCGGGCGGATCGGCGCGCACGGGCATCGGGGATCTGACCCCAGCGAGCGCGTAGGTCTGCGCACCGCTCATCGCCGCCGGACTCCGCACCAGCGCTGAGGGTGTTGCCCGTCCAACTCGATGGTCAGGTCACCACTTCCATACTCCCGCAATCGATTCGACCGGACCGAGGCACTTGACGGTGACAAGAGGAGGTCGGTCCCATCCGAACGGTATTCCCGATGTCCGAGAGGCGCTCGCGCCGTACCTGTACGGCGGGGAGATTCTCGCGGAGTACGAGTTGTGCCGAGCGTGCGGGCAACGGCTGCCACGATCACGGCCCGGTACCCCTGGTCGGCCCCAAAAAGTACTGCAACCCTGCCTGCCGACAACGCTATTACCGATGGCACACAAGACATTTCGGACGAAACCAGACCGGTAAGACAGTACGGCTTAGCCGGTACTGAAAACAGAAGACAAAATCACCCGCGGGAGTGGCCGACTCGTCTGCGCTCGATTTCCGTGCGGCGCGCACGTACGGATCCCCTGGTGCGCGCCAGGGGCTCTCGCATCAGCAGGTAGGTGTCATCGGCGGAATCTCAGCCATAGCCCGCCGACCGCGAGGATGAAACCTCCTGCGGCGAAAAGGATCTGCTGGTCCGCGTGGGCGATGAGCACCAGCACCAGCATGCTGGCGATGATCACCAGCAGTACCACAGCATCGACCGCGCGCCGGAGCACGGCGTTTCGCCGTTCGCGCGGATCGGGCGGTGCGGGGTCTATCGGATCGACCGGTCTAGGAGGCACGATCAACGTGGTCACCCTTCTGTGTGGCCTTCATCCCGGGCGGATCGGCAGCCCGCGACCTACCAAACCGTGGTCGCCGATCCGCACCGGCGCGGCGACCGAGACGGTCGATCCGCCCTGAAATTCAATGTTGCCGAGGGTTTTTCGGTCCACCCCCGTAACCATCTGAGCTGGAAGATTCCCGATAGCTTTCCCCCGCGCGGCGGGTGTCGCTCGGTTTTCGGCATGGCCACAAGGGTTTTCGGTCACACTGAGGCCTTCGTGGGCACCCAGGACTGCAGAAAGAAGTGTCGGTGTCGGAGCGCAAACGTGGTGGGCGGCCGAAGAAAACCACACCGGAAAGTCTGCCCGTGCGGATGCCCGCGCAGGTCAAGGCGCTGGTCATCAAACTCAAGCAACTACTCGACAGCGCCGACCTCTCCTATCAGCAAGTGTCCGACCAGCACGGGCTGCAGCTCTCACCGCAGGCATTCGGCGATCAATTCCGCCGTCTGTCAGGCCCGTCCCCCGAGGTGTACAAGGCGATCGTGCAGTGCGCCGCAAAGGCCCTCGACAGGCCGTTCACCGAGTTGCAGTCCGAGATGCGGCCGCTGCACGACCCGGTCTACCTCAAGGGCAAGAACGCGGCGGCCGCGACCGAGCCGCCGGTGGTGGCGGCCCCAGCACACGCCGCCACTCCCGCACAATTGATCGATCTGCGCGTACCAGCCAAATGGCTGGTCGAACTGCTGCGCAATGCCCGAGAGACCGAGGCCGTGGCGGGCTTGGACGAGCACTTCCTCGGTAACAACACCGCGTTGGCGTCGGTGCTGGTGGACCTGGCCGAGTCCGACAGATTCGCCGTCGGACTGTTTCTCGACGCGATCGGCAAGGTCGATCAATCCCGCGTGACCGTGATCTGCCAGGCGATCACCGAGATCGATGAGCGGGCCGCGGCCGCCATCTTCGATGTCTGCGACCCCCCTGCCGACGCGCAGGATGCCGACAAGGCGGTCGGTGAGCCCTCCCTGGTCGACTACGACCCGGACTTCGGCGCCGGCCAACGCATCGCCGCACTGCTGGATCAAAAACGCGAAACCGGCCGCATCGTGCGTGAAGTCCGCATGCGGGTCGAGGCCGACATGGCGCTGGTCGAACGATCCGAGCATCGCGAATACATCCGCAGGACCAAGCACACCTGGCCGCGACCCAAGTGCAGCAAGGCCTTTCAGCGGTTGATCTTCGGTATCACCCTGTACGACACCATCCGAGGCCCACGCTGGCTCGCCGATCTGCTGCTGGCCCTATACACCGAAGGGGACTTCGTGTCCCTGAGTCACTGTGTCACAGCACTTTTCGACCTTCGCCAGCAGTACGGAAAGCCGGTTTTCCTGGCTGCCTCACGGGTCTTCGAGAACATGACCACCGACGCGGTCCTGCAGATCCTGTCCGGCATCTGCACCGAGGCACGCCTGTACGACGAGGTCGATGGCGAAGCCACATTCGTCGATCTCGAAGCCCTGCTGTGGGCGCTCGATGACGTCGACCTCGTCCTGGTCACCCAGAAGGTCGCCAAACTCCCACCAACCGCCGAGCTCAGCGCCGGCCATCTGGTCGACTTCCTCCCGAACATCTCCTCGTTCTGGCGAAGGCTCCTCGCGGGCCCGGACGGTCACCTGGCCGGTGTGCTGCTCGAGCGGGCGCTGACCGACTGGATGGGCCGCGACCACGGCACCCCGTTGTCCGGGGACTATCCCCCGTTGCGCGCCATCGCGAACGCCCTGGTCGATGTCGATGCCGCACACCGCGCCCGCCGCTCACCCCACCGCGAGACACAGAACTCGCCGGTCACCATCATGACCAAACGCCTGCTCACGGACCGGCCCGCCGCAGCGGTCCTGCTGCTGCAGGCAATGCTGCTCGACCAACACCCCAGAATGTACGGGCTACTCCACACGCTGGTCAGCGACACCGAAGCGCTGCACGCTCTCGCGCAAACGATCCTGCTGGCACCCTCGAACCTCGAATCCCTGCGCCTGTTCGAGCTCGTGAGCATCGAACTACCCGAGGTCGCCGGACCGCTCTGCAGCGCGGTCGCCACCGACTTCCCGGTCCACACCCAGCGGGTCCTGGACGAAAGACTCGCCAGCGTGCCCACCCTCAGCTCCGCCTTGCTCACCGTGCTCGCCGGCCGCGAACCCGGCGGCCCGTGGCTCACCGCGCTTGAACGTCTGCGCGTCAACGACCTCGCCGGTGCCTCCACCGCGCTCGGCATCCTTGCAGGGGGAACGCGGTGAATGGGGTGGAAGGAAAACCCAGACACAGCGAAGAAACACGGGGTGCTGGATTATCGGAGACGGCGGGACAGCCGAATATGAAGGTGCCACAACCGATTACGACTGTTGCTCCTGATCAGTCAATGGACGTGTCCGAGATCTGGGAAGCGATGGTGCCGTCGCCTGTTCAGCCCTCATCATCGGCAGGGGTGTCATCCGATGCGGTCAGCAGAGGCGACGCGAGGTCGTCGAACTCTGGAATCTCCGGCATGTGCTCGCCGGCGTGAAGTTTTTCCTGCATCGATTCCAGCAGTTTCCGCGACTCCTCCGACAGATCGAAGGCTCGTGAGGACAACCTGCGGAGACCGTAGCCCTGAAGCTGCGTAAGCAGTTCAAGGTCATGGTCGATTTTGGCGGCGTAGATGTCGTTGAGGAAGTAGTCGTGCTTGACCTGGAAGAACTTCGCCAGCGCGGTAACTGTCTCATCGGATGGGTTGGTTCGTCGGCCTGTGCGCAGGCTGCTCAGGTAACTCCCGCTGATCGGGTGACCTGCGGCGGTCAAGGCGTTCACGACCTCCTTGGTGGTGTAGGGTCCTCGCCCTGGGATGCGGGTGGTCTCGAACAGCTTGTTCAGCCGGTCTGCGAACTTTCCACGCTGCACGTTCCTGTTGGAGTTGAACGTTCGCCTGAAGCGGGTAAGCCCGGCCTCCATCTCGAACTCGAAGGTGCTGTCGTTCTCGGTCAGGTAGTGGTCCAACTCGTCGAACGCTTTACGGATCGAGTTTGAGTCGGGCATGCCCTGAACACCGTGCTCGTCCATGTTCATTCGGTTGCACCTCCTCCACTGTGCGTCGCTACTTCCATGCCGCTGGTCGCAGGTTCGGCATCGGCCTCGGTCCGATTTCCACCGCGATTCAAAGCCTGCTCCATCTTCCCGCGTGCCCGGCTGCGGTGGGTGTACACAGCTCGCCGTGAGGTTTTGAGAGCTTTGGCTATTTCGTCGGGTGTCATTTCCAGCAGCCACGTCATCGTCGCCACTCGATGCTCGGTGGGAGTCAACTCACGAGTCAGCGCATGCCAGAACGATGCCATGACTTCATCGCTCAGGTTCTCGGTGCCGCCGTCACCAGCGTGACCGGCGTGATTCATCTGCCGGTCGAGGTCCTCCGCCATGCCGGCCGAGTACTCCCGGGAACGCCCGATTTTCCGCAGATGGTCGACCACGCGGCGCTTCGCGATCGTCATGATCAGCTTCTCGACCTGCTCCGCCGAACGGTGGTGGAAGTCCCTTTTCAATTGCCGACATACCGCCAGAAAAACATCCTGGACGACATCGTTCGCTGACTCGGCATCACCGCGAAACGCTTTGAACGCCAACCGGAATACGCGCACCGCGTACTGGCGAAACAACAACTCGGAGTCCCAGTCGCTCACCGCTCGTGCATCTCTCGGTCTTCCCCTGAGACCGGCGATCGTGCGGCAGGGTCTTCGCCGACCTCCACGATGTAGGTGCAACCACCGCCCCGGCCCCGGTACTCGATGATTTTCACCGGAGAGTGCGGGGCTGCTTCCCTGAAGATCATCCGAGTCCTCAAGTGCCGCTGTAAGTCTCGCACGCGCCCCATCACCACATAGGCGATACCAGGAAGTAGTAGTACGGCCGATGAGCGCACCGAAGGATGGTCGGCACCCCAGCGCCAGGCTTCGTGGATCAGCAATAGCATCACATCATGTAGTCGCGCTCCCACCCCCGAACTCGAGATAGCCAGGTCCACTCCTCATCGGCGACACGATTCCTGGAATGCCGAGGAATCACACCGTCCTGCCTTGACGGGGTCGCGCAGAAACAGTGCTCCGAAGGAAACTTCGGCTCCGGCTCAGCCGCTGGCTCGGTCGGCTGCTCTAGTGCGGAGTGGCAGTTCTGGCGAGACACACCACTGCGGACCATATACGCGCTGCACCGGGAAGCCGCTGCAGGTCACCGATCGATTCTGCTCGGACTGATGGGGATCCGCGCCGATTCGTGGAATTGCCGGCCGCGCGATAGGGACCTGCGCCCACCGTCCGTACGAACAGATCTGCGCTGCATCGACCTCCAACTGCCATGTCGCGCTATGTCGCAGCGCGTGCACCGTACGAACCGCAGCGCTGAGTTCAGTCGGTGCTGCTGGAGTCCGCGCTGGCCGGGACCAGTGCGCTCACACGCGAGGGGAACGGGTAACGGCCCGGCGCATCGTCGACCGATTGGACAGTGGCGGTCTCGCCGTCGCTGTCCAGGACCTCGAAGATCGACACTCCGCCGACCATCAGCAGCACTCGATCGCCCACGTTCACCATTGGTGCAGCCTATCGCTGAAGACCGTCCGGTCTGTGCAATTATCGAATGCGTGTTCGAGTATTGGGATGGAGACTTCGCTGCCGCATCGCGCCGCGTCATCGACCCGCCGATGCCGGTGCTGGTCGCACTCGGCACCGCGCTCCCACCCCAAGGTGGGCTCCGGCGTGACGAGATATCGCTGCGAATCAAATCGAGCGCGCTCGACCTCGCCACCACTGTGCCGGGATGGCTCTACGCCTGGGCCCAGTGCACCGACGCCTCGTGGATCGGGTTGACCCTGTTCGCGATCCCAACCGCGGATGGGCGAGGCCGGATCGAAACCCGGCAGTGGGTGCCCGCTCGCGCACTCTCGCGTCCGAAGCCTCGAACCCGATAGTCGCTTCTACTGCTTCGCGACCCGGCGGGCGTGATCTTGCCGACCATCCATCGGTCCCGCGCTCATCGTCACCGCGTATCGGCATGCTCGATTCGAAGGACACGAATACCTTGCCGACCGCACCCGAATCCCGGACCACTACCGGACTTGGTATCAATGAATTCGTGTGTGAGACCAGCGACGATGATCAGCGACTGCATGTTTTGCGCGAGGCACTCGATGTCGGCGAGCGCAGTGGCGCTGCCACACCGTTCGATATCGATGCCCTGATCGCGCATAAGCGTGCCCGTGCCATCGAATCCCGAGCGAACGACTGCTGACGGAGCGTTCGGAACTCGACTCGCCGGGCAATGTCGAACTCATAACCGCTGGCATCTGCCAGCCCTAGGTTCATGCCATGTCTGACGACAACATGCCTGGTGACGATCATCTGAGTGGTAGTGATGTCCTTGAGGACTGGAACTCACCGATCGTGCCCGCCTGCTCATGCGATACCGACTACGTCTGCGATGGCGACTTAGCGCTGTTGGGACAGCTGGTCCGGCTCTTGACCGAGGCAACCGCGCTGTTCCCCACGGTTATCGAGGACGTTCTACGGGTCGACGAACTCGGTCAAGCACTCGACATCACCCACCGAATCGCCACCGATACATTCTCCGCGGCGTCATTGCTCAACCACCGCGCGGCGCTGGCGCAGAGCTGGGCGAGTGGACCGTCCCGGCCCACCGGAATCCACGGCCGCCACGCCGAGGCCGTTCGCGGCGGACATCCCCGCATCTCCCCCACCAACCCACCAGTCGTTGTCCCACCACCCCAACCCGCTGACGTGCCGCCGTATCTGCCCGCGATGGAACGCACGCAGTGCACCGGCCTCACGAAATCCGGCGGTCGCTGCCGCAACCGCGTCATGTACTTCCCCGATGACGGCACCAGCGCGGACCACTGCCTGCAACACGCCAGTGCCACCGAACTCAAGCACCGCGACGGCCTGCAGGCAGCACAGAATGACTACGTCGACGCGGTCGCCACACAATGGTTCCTACGCGATGTCATGGAGCTTCCCGACACGGCCCAGTACGCCCTCGAACCAGTGGAGATCCCGGTTCTCCGCAACCCAGCCGCAGGTTCTGATGTCGCAGTATCGGTACAGCTCGAAACTGCCCAGGCACTGGTCAGGCTGATCTCGCTGGAGTTCCCTTACAAGAAGAAGGTCGCCCCCAAACTCGTGCGGACGCTACTTCCTGACGTTCTCTTCGCCTTCACCACGGTGCGGCGGGCCACCGACACGATGCTGGCCACACTCGACGTCACCGATAACTGGGTTGTGGAATGGGAACTGGCCGGCGAGATCGCCTCGCAAAGCGCGGAACGAATCGCCGAAGTCACGGCCACCACCCTGGCGATGATCGAACCCGCCACCGCGGACATCATCAAGACCCGAGATCACGGCCCCGGCGAACTCGCCGCACTGATCCGGGTCACCGGCTCAGTCCTGTGGGGGGCGTTGCACACCATCGAAAGCATCACCAATGATCAGCGGCTACGCCATGCCGCCTCAGAGGCCGAAGAGGCTGCGGACCTGATCTGGAAACTGTTCGGGGACGATGAGCAGCGTCAGGCAGCCATCACGCTCCTCACCGAACCGGTGGGCGAATAGCCAGACCGTCCTACCCAGCAAAAGCCCTGTCCCCCATCCTGTCGACCGTGAGCACCGCCATCTCGCTGTGGGATGGCGGTGGTTACGAGTCTGCGGGGCCGACAATGGCCGTGGCCATGAGCAGTTCCTCGATGTCGGTTCCCTCGGCGGTAGCACGGGCTTGCAGGCGTTGGTACGTCCACAGCGGTATTCGGAAGTCAGCACCACGGCGACCTCGGAGGGGTCGTCCACTTGCGGTGGTAGTTCGATCGGCGAGGCATCATCGGGATCCAGGACCAGGCCCTCGAGCAGCCGGTCGGGCCAGTGCAAACCGTGGGCGTCGAACATGTCCGCGTAGAACCGATACAGGGCCGCATCGGCCGCGGGGTCAGCCACGCCGCTGCCCCTTCCGAGCGGATGGTCAGCTCGGCAAGCTCCCACGCCTGGGTCTGCTGCCCGAGGGGGCATGATGGCCGATATCCGAGACTTGTTGCGCGAGATCCAGTTTTGCTACGGATCTGTCGAGGTTTTCTGCGATCGTCTGCGTGCGGCGACCGAGGAACCCACCCTCGAACTCCCCGCTGTCACCCTGCTCGTCACACCAGGGAGACATCGGCGCACCGACTAGAGCCACCCGCCCCGCACGGAGTGCCGGGACGATCTGCGGTTATACGCCGCCCCTGGAATGGAAATACGACGAAATCCCCTGACGAACTCCATTAGCTTCTGGCCCTCTTGGGCTGTTTTTCATGATCGATGACACCACTGAGCCTCGGAGCTTTGACGAAATTGCCGACGAGGTCGTCGCCAGGGTGGAGGAGCGTGGCCGCAAAGCGGCCGCGGCGTGGGAACCAGCGCGTTCCATGGAAGGCCTTGTTTTGCAGGTGATCGGCTGCTGGGAGCTGGTGGTGTCCGAAGTGAACGCGGTCTACTTCCACGCCGCTGGCCCGGACGCTCAACCTGCCGACGCCCGCAAGCTGGCCGCCACGATCCGCAAAGCCGCAGAGATCTATCACATCCGCTGGCCTCATGATCGATGGGCGAATGCTGTGGAACAGGTATCCAAAGGTGCTCGTCACCGGCTGGCACATCTGCTCTACGTCGACGAAGTAACCGGTGAAAGACCCGACCGGACAATGACATTCGTTCGACTCGGCCGTCCCGGCGCTCCCAAGAAGAGCCCGAGCGGGCGGCGGACAATTCCGCGGCGCGGGCGGCGACTTCACGGCATGCCCGGTCGCAGCCGGACCCCCCGAGACGAACACGCCCGTTCGGCGGATCCCGGTGAGTGTATTTCCTACACCGTGATGATCTCGCTGTGTTCAGTGATGTGCGTCGTGCCATGATTCGCCGTGATCGGGTTGGACAGCCCGATCGAGTTCAGCCTTCTCCCGAAGCCGCGTTTTCAGGACTTCTCTCACGACCTGCACGCTGATCCCGATCTCGGCCGCAAGGGCTTCTGCAACGGCCGCCGGTTCCTGATCACTGGTACACACTTCGGCCAGTTCCATTCCGGCCCGTGCCTGTTCGCGGGTCAGCCGCAGGGTGGGGTACCAGCTCAAGGTCCAGACGGGTTCAGCTCCATCGTCGAACCGCAATGCGCATTCCGAGCTCCTGCTGCTGGTGATGGACTGGCCGTTTTCGTAGATCGTTCCAAGTTTGGGGATGACATGCTGCCGGGCACGCCCTCTCGGGTATTCGCTCCAGTCCCCTGGGCGTTCGTGGGTCTCCGTGGCTGGTCCGTCGCACTGTGCGGTGACAGCGGGCTCCTCAAGCTCCTCGAGCACCCGCTCGAGCGAGAGCCAGCGGGGTGGTGGCGTGCGTGAGGCCGGATCGTCGAGCTCGGCGATCTCGGTGTTGAGCTGCGCCGATGCCTCAGGGTCAGCATCGATGGCGGCGGCTTTTTGCTGGAATTGCGCCAACCGTCGTTCGATCTCGGTTGAGCCCATCGTGTACTCCGGGCGCGCGCCGGCGAGGATTCCCAGCATCGATTCGTCAAAATTGCGGGTCATCTCATCGGCTTTCTTGCTCGAGCCATCCGCGCAGATTCCCGCGTGCGTCGGAGGCGGTGGATTTGACGGTCCCGGGCGTGATTCCGAGGATCTCCGCGATCTCGTTCATGGTGAACCGATGAAAATAGTGCAGGAAGATCACCTGCCGTTGTCGTTCTGGGAGCCGGGCGAGTAGTTCATCGATTCGCATGGACAACATCACTTCTTCCTCCACTGCGATGCCGGCGGCTTGGTCGAACGTGGTGAGGTCATCGACGAATACCAGGGGTTCGGGCCGGTCGTTCCTGCGGACCCAGTTCTCCGCGGTCTTGTACAGGTACGCGCGGGGGTTCTGGCCAGGCTGGCGCAGGTCAGGCCATTTTTTACGCAGAACCAGGAAGGCGTGTTGCGCGGCCTGGTGGGCTGTTTCCTCGGTCAGCTCGGAGGCCTTACGCAGGAAGCCGACAAGGCGGGGGTAGTGGGCACGGAAGTAGTCAGCGATCTCGTCGTCGAGATGAGTGCTTACGGTCCCGAGCCCGTCCTGGGGGATCATCGCGCGCGCTCGTGGGTGTAATCGGGGGCAGCCGATCCGGTGATCGCCGAGGGCTGCACGGGATCCAGGGTCAGTGCAGCGGGAAACATTGCCGCCGGTGCGGGCACCGCGATCATGCGGCTGCGGCCGCCGTGCTCGTGTTCGACGAGCAGTCCCCCCGTCGGGAGCGCGGCGATCGCGGCGACGGTGCCTCGGTTGCGTTCACGCTCGAGTTCGACTGCGTGAGCGGCATGCACTCGCATGCTTAGGTACTGCCACAACCCTGAGGCCCAGCGGCCCGTGACGGCCCCGGCCATAAGCTCTATCAAGACCATCAGAGTTCCTTTCCCGGTACCGAACAGCATTCACTATGTGAAAGGGCTCAAAATGCAGATTCGGTTGGGCGGAAAGCGATTTCAGAGCATGCTCAGAAAACTCTCAGTTATACCGCTTGGTCTGACATCGGAATCGCTACCAGCGGAGGAATTTCAGATCGAATAGCGTACTGTGCCTTCTCATTTATGAGGTTGCTCGGTTCGAACTCACGCAGGTCGGACGCGTCTGATCTGGTTGCAGCACAGGCACATCCGGCCACGAGCTGTCAGTATCGCCCGCGAGCCAGCGCAGGAACTCGGTGGTTGAACGCGTTCATGTGACACCTGCTGAATCCGCAGCGGCTGGCCAACTAGAGCACGGACTCCTACTGGCCAGCATCATCATGTATCGGCTTTGTGGTCCGGCACCTGCTTCGCATGGGACAAACGATCGCAATCCTGACACGCCGTTGATTCGCGCTCGGCACCCACAGCAGCCTCCCAGTCCTGATGAGCGCCAGTCTGATTGCTGGACCGAGCCTTTCGATTGCATCCACAACCTGGGAAACCACCCTGCAAGAACACATCCCCATCGATGTTCTTTCCCGTGTCTCCTCCCTGGATCACTTACTCTCCTATGTCGCGATCCCGATCGGGATGCTCAGCATCGGCCCCCTGACCGATCACATCGGCGCGAACACCATCGCCACCGGCGCCGGGCTGATCTATCTCGTCGCCGCGGCCGCACCCCTGGCCGTGCCCGCAGTACGACACCTCACCCACAACAGCCGCGACAACCAGCTCTCTCACTCGCCGCGCTAGCGAGCGCCAGCCCATCACGGTCGTTCATGCCACTCGCATACCTTGCCGACCAAGATCTCCAACAGACCGGGAAATAGCTGTTCAGGCTGTCATTTCTGACCGACAACGTCCCCGTACAGCCAGCGCACTTCCGGAACAGGAGAGTCCCGGCGCCTGGCCCAAGCGAGCGCGGGTTAGTTTCCCGGCAGCCGCGCCGTACTGCGTTACGCGCCGCGCTCCAGTGCCCGGAAGCCGGGGCTCTTGCGGACGTGGGTGAGGCTGGGCCGCAGCACCAGGCCGGAGTCGGTGACGTCCACGTTCGTGCCCGGGATTGGGTGGTGGTCTGGTGGGCGCTGTTGGTCAAACCAGCCAAAGGAGCCGAGGGGCCGGGTGGCCATTACGAATGGATGCTGGTCTCGGACTTGGAAGTAGTGGCCGGTCCGCCGCCACCCGCCGACCCTCCGGAGCCGCAGAGGTGAGGACAGGCGGAGATCAGCCCTGATCTGGTTGCAGACCTTCGAGTGCCTGAGCGCGCTTGGCCGGTGATGGCCGGTCTCTGCTCTTCGTTGTCTCCGTCAGCCGCTTGCTCAGCAGCACAACGACTTCTTCGAGAGTCAGACCGAGCTCTGCGGCGCGACGACCAGCCGCCTCCCACTCCAACTGTGTTGTGGTGAGCGCAGGATCGCTCAGGATCTCGTCCAGTTCCATTCCCCTCAACGCCTGTTCACGGGTCAAGTGGCGATCGGGCAGCCAGCTCAAGGTCCACGAATTGGATCCGACCTGGGTCGCGAATTCGGGAGTGATATCGCTGGTCATACGCCCGGCCTTCGGGGCGATCTCATGATCGACAGCGATGGCCTGCTGGAGCTGTGCGAGCCCGGCCTCGACGTCGTACCGGTAGGTACCGGCGTCGTCGGCCAGGTAGTTGTCGATCTCGTGCAGCGCCGTGCCGATCGTGGCGGGCAGGCGGGCCGCTCGTATCTGGTCGGAGTTCATGTGGTCACCTCGATCGATCGCTCGCACATCACTCGATCCGATTCCTGTTGTGCTGCATGATCTTCTCAATTTTGATTCGTGCTCGACTCTTATGCGACCACACCGTGGACACGGATATGGCAAGAATGTCGGCGACCTCCTTCACTGCTAGCTCCAGCTCCCACGCCATCAGCGCCACCTGATATTCGGCGTCGGTCAGCTCGCGGGTCAGACCGAACCAGAAGCGTTTGACGGCGTCTTGGCTCAGGACCCGCTCGGCCGGGTTCCCGCGGGAAGGATCGGTGCCGACCGCCAGGATGGAGTCGTCCAAGTCCGCGCTGGGCTGGGTCGGTTGGGTCGCGCGCTGACGGTGGATGTCGATCACCCGCCGCGCGGCGATCTTCATGATCAGTTGCAGCGCTTGCTGATCCGGCTTTCCGGAGAAATCGCGGGCGTACTGCTTCCAGACCGCGATGAAGACCTCTTGGACGATCTCCTCGGCCTGATGGGTCTGCCCGCGCAGTGCCTTACAGGCGTATCGATGCACCGCGGCCGAGTGCCGTCGGAACAGCTGCTCGAACTCGCCCTCGAAGCCGAATCGCTCCTCGGACGTCACTCGGATAGTCATGGCAACTCGCGCTGCTCGGGGGAGGTCGAGGTGGTGGCTGGGTGTGTGGGCGGCCCGACCTCGATGACGAGCGTGGACACCAAGCCGCCAGGTCTGCGAGTCGTGCTCTTCACTACGGTACCTCGGGGGGCTTCGCGCACGACCATACGAGTTGTCCAGTGCCGCTGAAGGTTCCGCGCACCAGCAGCACACTCGTACAGCAGCCCCCCGAACAGCGGTACCAGGATCGGCCAGATCCCAACGTGGCCTGCCACCGTGTGCCAGCCGTTGAGCGCCCATTGCAGCGTCATACCCAGTACTCGGTGCCTGGCTCGAAATCCTTGAGGCGTAGCAAATTTCTTCTCGAATCCACGGGTTCGACGACCTTTCAGTACCAATGGGGTGGTCTGCCGAGTGGTCCCAAATGGTCTGAATCCGCTTGGGAAGCAGGAGTTCTACCATTGAACTACATCGGCAGTGCGTCTGAAGCGCACTGCCGATGTGTCTGTCGCAAGCGCGAACGGGCTTGGTCAGTGGTCGAAGTCGAGGTCGGTGAGCAGGCCGACCGCGAACAGGATACCGGCGCGGAAGTCCGGGGTGACTCCCTCCCTGTCATCGCTGTCGAAGCGTTCGAGCGCGGCTCGGAGTTCGGGGACCTTGGCCAGTGCGGGATTGTCCGCGAGCTCTTCGAGCAGGCAGTCCTCCGGATGCCGACCGCCGTAGATGCTGCGGTCCTGGCCGGGGCGTCCGAGGAAGCGATCCGCGATTTCGCGGGCGAGTTCGGTGCGGACTTCCTCGGCGGCGCGGCGGCGAACCTCATGGGCGATATCGGACAGATCATCAGCGAGCTCGGTAGCGCTCTTCCTGCTCATCGCGGGGTATCACTCCTCATTTTCGTGCACGGAAACGGAACATCCGGCACAGCACCGGCGATAGCCGTTTTATCGCAGGTCAGGGCTTTCACAGTGAGATGTACTCGCGGAGTTTGCTTTTCACCTGCGTGCGTGTCGCTGGTGCAGTTCCGGGGGCAGCAGCCGGGCGATCTCGATCTCGGTCAGGGGCGCGGTGACCGACTAACAGCACCCCCACCGAGATCCGGATCCCAGGGTGCAGGAGTTGGGTCGTCGTCAGTCGTCCTGTACCTGAATGTCCTGGTGAAGTCTCCATAGATCGGCACTGTCTGCTTCGCCCGCTCCGAGAGCGTGTATGAACTTCTTGAGCGATTTCGGTGTGGGCATGCGCTCGCCGTACAGCCACTTCTCCACCGCGGAAGGAGTCACCCCGGTATCTGTAGCCAGTTGGTCCCGGGTCTTTCCGGAAGCATCCTTGAGGCGCACGAGCAGAGCGGTAAAGGTCCGCCGCTGATCATCTGCCTGGGCGGACTTCGGGGTTTCCTTCTGAGTGTTCTGGTGTTTGTCACCTTCCGCGGTCTTTGGGTCAGCGCTGAGGTTCTTCGCGGGTGGTGCTCCGCTGCCCCCTGGAGGAGCGGCATCGTGCGGGGCGCTAGTTCCGGGTACTTCACGCCTGTCCCGTTGGTCGATGAGGGCTTCACTCCGGAGGAGACGGAACCGAATCTCCATCTCCTCCGGATTGGCACCGATCAGCTCGGACAACGCCTTCACGAGCTCCTTTACCAGTTCCAAACTCGGTATCGCCGGGCCGAGCAAGGCTCGGTGCATGACCTGCGGTGACCTATTTACGATCTTGCCGAGTTCTTTGAGCGGTAGATCATCGGCACTCGTCACAAGGTCTTGGAGGCCTTTGAAGAACGCGTGTTGAGGACCCGGCGGAACTCGTGGTAGCCCCAACGGCTTCTTGGCCATACGTGCCCTGTTCCATTCTTGTCACCCATATGTCGTGTGTGCATTCCGGGTTTGTGGACGGTCTGTACCCGTATTGCACTTATATCACCTTAATCTCTCTAATTTGTTCTCGCACAGGAGATTTCAATAAAGCAGCGCATACGCTGCTCAGTGGTTGAAGGGCCTCCCTCCGGAAGTGTGGGTTTCATGCCTCCGGGGGAGTACTGAGAACCCCCAACCCCTGACTGTGTGACCCACGCCATGGGGTCGCCCGAACCGGAAAGGCTTGGCCCCGAACACCATGAACACCTCCAGTACGGCGGTACTCAAAGCACTCCTGGCCGTGATCCTGTCCCTGGTCAGCCTGTTGGCTGCCGTCGTGGCCGGCGCAATGTCACGGCACGATGGCCAGCGCTGGACAACCGCAATTGCACAGGGATTCAAAGCATTCGCCACGGCATCGACCCTGCTGGCCGCGCTCTATGTCGCCTTCATTGCGCTTCCATGACCTGTCCGCCCGCACTGTGTGCCTCCCGGGTACCGCGTCCTAGCGCCGCTCCGCTCGCGCGGCCGAGGAGTAAGCCCGCTGGGACCGAAACGAACGGGTTTCCGAACGAATTGGCCTGCGGGAATCCGTTCGCTGCGAGTCACACCCGAAGCCGCCTTCCCCCGTGCAGGACACCGAGGAAGTCGCGAAACCTCGCCGAGTCGTCATCCCCCCGCTTGAACCGCCCAGCCCGGCCACCCTCCGCGCCGCCGAGGAGATCCAGAAATTGGCGGCCCAGCAAGACCTGGAGAAGGCTCTCAAGGCGACCCGCTGGTTCGGCCCGTGAGGTCCAGTGGCAAGAAGAGTCACGCTAAGGAGTTGCAGCCGAGGATCGGAATCGGTGAGGCATTGCGGTAGTCGTGGATATGGTGCTGTCCAGGCGGCGATGTCGCGGGACACCGCCGCCTGGCTCCGGTCACATCGGCATGTTGGGGAACATCATGTTCCACATGCCGCGCAGCATGTCCATCATTTGCATGCACATAGGCATGGTGCTCACCTCCTTCAGGATATGGCGCAGCCCCAACTCCGTGCCATTTGTCGGCTACCCGGATCCGCCCCGGCTATGCGCTCGTCGACATGGGCACGCTGGCCTGCATCGGGGATAATCGGGAGGTGAGTACCCCTGCTGAGCGGCCTCAGGATCCGGTCGCGTTACCTGACGGCTCGGGGCCGGTAGCGGGCAGTTTCCGATTCTGGTTCGACACCCGGCAGTGGGAGTGGTCGCCGGAGGCGTATCGGACCGTGGGCGCGAGAGACGACTCACCCGGGTAGCCATCGAGCTGGTTACTGATTCGGGCTCGGTGCCCCAGCGCGGGTACGGCTGTAGTGGGCCGCGTTCTTGCACCGATCGTTGCAGTATTCGCGTCGGTGCCCCCGCGTTCCGGGTGGAGGTGTGGGCAGTTGCCGGGCGCACCCCCGGCAGTAGCGGGCACTCGCCAATCGGTCGTTCAGGATGCACTCTCTCACGATGAAACCGGTGATGGGCCGCCGGAGGTAGGCAATCGCGTACTCGTAGTCGCGCTCGACATCGGCCACCGGCTCACCCCACTCGGCGGCGACCTCGGCTACTGGCTTGCCGGTCAGGATGAGCCCGCGGACCACTCGCTCGATCTGCGGGCTCGCCGCAGCTAGCAGGTCGACGAGTTCATCTAGATCGAGCCCGGCCAGCTTGTCGGCCACACTGTCGGCCACGCTGTCGTGGGGTTGTGGTCGGCGGCGAATCATTCCTGCTCCTCGGTGGCGGGCACGGTATCAGTATCAGGCTGTGAAGGTTCGACGGGTTCGGGCTGAATGTCCTTGGGGCGGTGCAGCCCGAACGCGTGGGCGAACGCAGCGAACACCTTCGGTACGTCTTCACGGTTGGCCCGCAGCACGGCGGTGAGGGCGATGACGACCACCGCGACTGACAGGACCAGCACGGTCCAGAGCACCTGCCACATGCTGCTCTGCGCAACCCAGGATGCGACTGCGATCGACATGGAACCTCCAGATACGAAAGAGGGCCCCGGCAATCGCCGGGGCCCTCGGGATATGGACATGAAAAAAGCCCCAACCGAGTGGCTGGAGCTTCGACGGACATAGATCTGCCCGAGCAACGAGAAGCTTAGAACGCGAACGCGATTCGGTCAAATACCTGTATCGGTGCAGGTAGATCGACTGCGGGCAGGCTCCGAGAACCGTGGTAATTCAGCTGATTTCATGGAGGAAACCCCGGATTTTCGTTGAAAACACCCGGATAGCGGGGTAAAGGGCAGAGAAGCCGACGGGCGGGAGTCCGCGATGACGGCCTCGCCTGCATCGCGCTGAGCTGTGGCAGGATGACCGCCGGGGGTGGTGTGGTTGCCGCGCCTGAGGATTGGAACTGGGGAGGGAAGTTCAATGAAACGGAAGTACCGCTGGCCTGTCGGCTGCATTTTCGGTGGAATCGCGATGGTCGCAATTGGGTGGGGCTCCATCACGCAGGAACCCGTCTGTGGGTCTCAGACCATGCATGAGGATCAAGTCTGCGTCAGCGGTAAGACCTCGAGTACTTCAACAACACGCACGCTCGATGAAAAGCGTTCCGAAGGAACAACTTTGGGTTGGGTCTTCCTGGTGGTGGGTGTAGCGACTTCCGTGGGCGGCGTGTACAGCACCTATTCGGCTGCCCAGCACAATGCCCGATTGGCCGAGGCTGATGCGCTGGCGCGTTCGGCCGCACAACAGCCCGAGCTTGGCCACTAGCGGGGCGTCGCCAGTCGAATTTCCTTGCGCGGGTGCGCGTTTCCGTGTGCGACCAGAGCTCGTTCTAGATATCCGGGTATAGCGGTGGCAGAGAACGGAGCGCTTCATCCAGTTCGCCACGGGAGTCGGCCAACATCTCGAGAACCTCGTCCATCCTGGCGATGACGCAGGCGCGTGCACTGGCGGCGGGCATCCGGCCACGGCTTATTTTCAGGCTTCCAGTCCGCCTCTAACCACTCGCGCACCCTTGATGCCGCGGCCGCCACAGTCGGCCGTTGGGTCCGGCTTCCTGGAGCCAGCGCAGTTGAGCCGCGGTGGCGCGGCCCTTGTCGGATTTCAGTTCGACCAGCAGGACCCGCCCGCGTCGCGCCAGGATCAGGTCCGGGAGTCCCTGGTCTCCCTCGTACGGGGTCACCCAGCCGCGCGCGGTGCGTGCTGGGCGGGTGTGCACGATTATCCAGCCGCAGCGCTGCGCGGTGTCCATCACGCGGCGCTGGAAGTCCGCTTCCGAGATCACGGTGGGCGGGGCGCTGAATCGGGTCACCAGGTCTCTCCGTTCAGTTCGGTTGGGACGTAGGGGCTTTCGGGTCGAGCGGAATCGTGCCGGTGTGGGGTTCCACGAGCTTGGCCACGCGGTGGTTCCGGCCGGGATGAGCGGCCGGAACCACCGCCAGGTTGCGTCTTACAGCCAGTAGCCCGGTACCGGGCGCAGGTCGCCCGGCTGGCCGTCGCGCGCCACGCAGGACGGGCACAGGGGGCCGTCCAGCGGCGGCTCGGGCAGGTCCGGATCGCCGTACAAGACCACCCCGCACAGGGCGCGGGGCACTCGGCGCAGCGTGCGGGAGATGACCCATCGCCACCAGCCCACGATGTGGACGTACTGCGGGGTATCGGAGGCGAGGTCACCACGCTGATCCGGCACGGTCCGGTTGTCGGGCGAGGTCATGATCGCCCCTCGGCGACGTGCGTGCGGTCGGGGCGATTCGGCGGTTCAAGAAGCCATTCGGCGGCGTCGCGCAGATCGTCGTGTGCCACGCCCAGCGCGTAGATGGCGCTGCGGACGCTGTTCCGGGCGTGGTCACCGCCTGTGCCGTGCGGCGCGGGCGCCCAGCCGTCCAGCGCGTCGGATGCCTTTCCTGCCCCCTTCTCGAGGTTCGACAAGATGGTGGAGCTGGTTTCCACGTCGACCGGCAGCGCGCCGGCCTCTGCCGCCTTCTCCAGGTACGCCCCCAATTGCGCGATCGCGGCGGCGGCTGCGGCCACGAGTTCGCTCGTGTAGTTCCCGGCTGGCCAGTGCTGAGGGATCAGCTCGTTATCGGCGGCGCCCTGGTGGTCGGAACGGATTTCGCGTGGGTCGGACATAGGAATCTCCATATGTGGCTAGCCACATCCAATATGTGGCTAGCCACATATGTTACGCTTCGGATGCCCTTAATGGCTAGCCACTTAGTGCAGAATGGGTGACCATGGCAGACCGACACAGAGATCCCCAGCTGAACGTGCGCCCCCCGACCGAGCTCCGGACGGACGCGCAACAGCTGCTGGAGGATCGCGGCCTGGAGATGAAGGGCTTCGTAGTGGCCTGCCTGACTGCATTGACGGCTGATCCGGACCAGGTTCTGGAGTGGCTACGTCCGCACTGGCCCGCACCCAAGCCGCGGGGCAGACCCCCCAAGGCCGCGGACTCCACCCACGAACCCGAACCCCAGTCGGAAGGACACGACCGATGAAACTGACCCGAAGCAAACCCAAGACCCCTCCCCCGGACACGCAGGACCTGGTGCTCACCGGCGCGCTACCCGATCGCGCCCAGCACGCCCGCGATCGCGTAGCCGAGCAATACGACACCGCGCTGACCGAGGCTCTTTCCGAGCGCGAGCTACGCGCCGAACGCGAACTGGCCGAGCTGGTGCGCGACACCGACCGCGCGCAGCAGGCCGCGATCATCCAGTCCCAGGCCGCGGCGGCGGACCGGCTGCGCCGCACCACCGCGGCCCTGGCCGATCAGAAGGCCAAGGCCTTGATCGGCGCGGGGAAGGCCATCGCCGAACAGCGCCTGAGCGCCAGCCCCCACGCGAAGGTCGACAAACTGCGCCGCCGCAAGCCGATCGCGCTGGGCATCCTCACGGCCGTGCTCGTGGCCGGCATGGTGATCTCCGCATTCCAGGTCCAGCACAACATCGCGCCCACCGGCGGAGTGAAGAACTCGCTGTGGTGGCTGGCCTTCGGTGTGGAGGGACTGATCAGCGGCATGCTGATCGCGCTGATGCTCTCCACCAGCGACACCGCCGAATGGGGCGTCATCGACACCGACGACCTACGCACCGTCTACGCCATCGAGGGCGGACTGCTGGCCGCGATGATCGGGTTGAACGTCTTCCCCTTCGCCCGCGCCCACGAGTGGTTCCAGATGTGCGTGCACGGCATCGCGCCGATCGCGGTCGGTGGGGCGCTGCTGGTGCATCGGGTAGTGGCACGCCGCTACGGCAAGGCCATCGAGAAGGCGACCGCAGCGATTCCCGACCACGAGGATCTGGACGCGCAACTGACCGCGCTGAGCCGGATCGGTCAGCCGGTGAGGGCCGTATCCGAACGCCTGACCAATACCGAACCGAGCGTCCCGGTTTCCGCGCCGCTGCTGCAGAGCACTACGCCCGCCCCGAGTGCTTCGCAGAGCAACGCCCTGGAATCGGCTGCTTCACAGATCGAATCGGCCCCTGCTCCACGAAGCGATGCCGGACTGTCGGCATCGGATTCGATCGTGAGCCAGCAGACCGAGGAAGCCCAGAACACGCCGGTCCGGGAGCTGTCCGCCGCTGCGGAGCAGCCGGTGGGCGGTCCCGCTACGCAGCCGCTGCCGCCTGTTTCTCCGGAGCACTCCCCCATCGGCCACTCCCCCGAACAGGGCACCGCGGCGCTCTACCAGGAGCTGGCCGAGGTCCAGTCGGCCCGCCGCTACCAGCGCGGAACTGATACAGCCGAGATGCTGATGGGCATGGCCGATCAGCTGACCGCGCACCAGGAGGAAGGGGACCCGGATATCGAGGAACCCGAACCGGCGGAAGCGGATTCGGCGCAGCTGATGGTGGAGACCGCCGCGCGGTCCGAGTCCATGCAGAAGCGGGCCGCCACCGTCAAGGAGATGACCAACGCCCGCAGCGATGTGGACCGCATCGCGCTGGTCCTGGCCTACCATGACGCGACCCGTGAAACGCCGTCGCAGATCGGGCGCGCGTTGGGTGTGGGCTTCACTCAGGTGAGGACGTGGGTGGATGCCGATGAGATGATCCGCAACGAGAACGGGGGCGCGCGGGTGCTGCCGCTGCGCGGCAAGTAGCCGACCCTTATAGGCGACGACAGCCCCGGCGGGCGCTATCCGCCGGGGCTGTCGTCTGTCTATGGACCCTACTGGCCTGGCTACTCCCCCACGCTGATCGGTGCCTGTCTCTCGTGTGTTTATTACCGCGGTAATAAACACACGAGGTGGGATCTGGCTACGCCTCGGCGGCGGCCAGCTGCTGCTGCAAGCTGTCCATCAGGTCGCGGATCTCGCCCGGCTCGAGCCCGGTCACCAGCGCGGTGGCCAGCACGTCGGGTTTGGCGTCCCACTTCTTGAATGCCTTGGCGATCTCGGCTACTCCGAACTCGCGCCTGGGCGGCTTCGGCTTGGCGTTGTTCTTGCCGTCCTGTTCTTGCTTGGCCAGGGCTTCCTTCCAGCGCGCAACCTGTTCCGCGCGTGGCACTTTCGAGAGACTGCGGGCCTCGCGGAGCGCGAACTCCCCGCGGCGCACACTCTCCTGGATCTGCTCGGGAAGCTTCAGCAGCGAGAGCCGTTGGGAGATCCAGGGCTGTTTCTTGCCCAGCGACTTCGCGGCCGCTTCCTGTCCCCCGCAATCTTTGACCTGCTCACGCAGCGCCAGCGCTTCGTCGATGACGTCCAGGTCCCGACGGTCGATGTTCTCCAGCAGCGCCCACGCGCGCAGGCTCCCCCGGGATTCGGCCATGGTGTCGTCGATGATCAGATCCATGGTCTCGCGGCCGAACTCCTCGCACGCGAGATGGCGGCGGTTGCCGATGACCGCGATGTGCTCGGCGTCCCCGATCCGATCCGCGTCCTCGGGGTACAGCTTCAGGAACGCGCCCCGGGTGATCCCCCGCCCGGGCTGGAGCTGCTTGTTCACGATGGACGCCAGGTCCGACACATCGGGATTGAACTTGCGCGGGTTGTACGGGTTCCGCGCGATCTTCGCGACCGGGATCGCGAGCGTCGTAGCGGCCGATTCCTCGACGACGTTCTCGCCGTCCACGACCGAGTTCGCGCCGGTCGCGCCCACCAGATCAGCCAGGTTCATCTTCGTCTTGGTGGCCATCAGTGCCCGCCCCCGATATTCAACTCCAGCGCGAGCTTCGAGTAGTCCAGTCGGCACTCGACCCCGGTGCGGTTCTTCGGATAGGTGGTGACAACCTGCCCGTCCGCAGGTGCCCGAGAATTCAGTTTGTAATGGCGGATAACGGTTTTCGCCAGCGGCCACCCGTTGGCGCGCACGTAATCCTGGGTTTGCTCGAGATCGGACTTCCCATCGCGTGGATCCCAGTTGTTGATGACCACCCGATAGTCCAGGCCGCGCGGCTTGAGCAGTCGCTCGATGGTCCGCGCGGTGGGATCGAAGCCGAGCGGCTCGGGTTCGATGGGGACGATCACCTGGGTGGCCACGTCGAGGATGGCGTGCAGCGCCTCGGCGAATGGCAATCCGGCGACCGGGTCATTATCGGTGCCGGTGTGGCCGATCCAGCCGGGGGTGTCGACGAAGAAGTGTTTGATGGTCGGCGAATTCGGCAGCGCACGCAACAGGTCGATGCGGTCGTAGTCGCTTTGCACCAGGTGGAAGGGCAGATTGGGGACCTGGTTACCCCACCACAACACCGACCCCTGCGGGTCGATGCTCACCAGCGCCGTTTCCGATTCCGCATCCACGTTGCCTCCGGTGAGGGTGTCGGCCGTGGTGGCGGCGAGGTTCATCGAGGTGGTGGACTTCCCTACCCCGCCTTTTTGGTTCAGCAGAACACGAATTTCGGCCCGTTTCTTGGCCATAAGGCACAGCCTCCGTTTGCTTCGCCCATTCGAGGATGGGCTACTTCGGATGAATACCGCCGTGGTGGCAGCAGATCGGAAGCTACGGAGACGCTGGACGGTCGTCAAGCGGGCACGCGGCACAGGCCGAAACGATCCATCGAGATCACCCCGAACCAGCCGGGGCTATTACCGCGGGTAATAGCCCCGGAGTGTGGGTCCGATACTGCGGCCTGCGTGAATCGCCACTCCCCCGCCCAGCCCGACGCTGTTCAGCTGCCATTCTCACCTTTGTCCGGATCTAGGTGCAGTTTCCAGATCTGCAAGCTCGGTTTGGTGCGGTCCCAATAGTCTGTCGGCACCAGATCCCGCAGCATGCCCGGGTCGGGTTCGTGATGCAGCGCGCTCACACTGTTGTCCGGCTTCAGCGTCTCCGCGTTGAACAGCGTCGAATACATCGCACTGAGCTGACCCACTATCTCAAATGTCGGCGGGTCGGCAGGTTCTGCGGGCTCGGGTGGCGCGTAGGAGAACACGAGGCGCGTCACTCGACCGTTGTCGTCCGTGATGGGGGTGCAGTCTTCCTCCCAGTTGCCGTAGAGCACGAGGAACTGCGCGATACGCAGCTCGATCGGGTTTTCGAGGACCCGTCCGGCTGCCCCGAGCTCCACACCCGCGATCTGGAAATCAATTTGCTGGGCGCCGTCGTCCACGATCGTCGAGGTCACCGACTCGGGTGCGGCAATCAGCGTCCATGTCAGCGGCGGTACCGTCCCGATCCATGCATCACCGACCGCGCTCATCTCGTTCACCCGCATCGCGTCCTCGAACGACAACGTGTAATTCGCGCCGTCGACTGTGAGCTTGTCGGCATCGACCAGTGACCACTGATTGAGGTGGGACCAGTAGTGTGCGAAAAGCAAACGGGCGCCGGTCATCTCGGCGTAGCGCCGCAACTGCGCGACGTCTTTGCCTCGCAGCTTGCGGGGCTTCCATCTGTCGTGTGGCGCGACACCTTTCACTTCGACCAGCAGTTGCTCCCCGGCGGCGGTCACGATCCGGAAGTCCGGCGGCTGGATCCAACCATCTACGTCATCGAAGAAGTAGGTGCCGATATCTTCCTGCTTGATCAGCCGGACCGTGCCCAATGCGATCACCATCGCCTCGAACAACGTCTGCACTCGCCAGCCGTGCAACCGACTCGGATTACTCAGGGCATCGTCCAGCCCAGCGGCAATGCGGCGATCGAATGCCGTGCGGTGCGCCGGTTCGTCAATCAAACCCTGTTTACCGTCGGTGAATCCGTATCGCGCGAACAGATCGACCATCTCCAGCGAGATGGATCCACCGCGCCCTGGCCGCAGCACCATCGCAATTCCCTTCGATCGGATCCCGCGGACCTGACCCGCGCGAGCCCGGCCCGAACATTCAGCGGCCGATTTATTACCGCGGTAATAAATCGGGACGGGGGAGCGGCTACAAATCCAGGGCGGCGCGCAGTGCCAGCCCGACCTGCTCCATGACCTCATCGGGCACACGGCCGATCAGGGAATCGAACCGATCCACGTCGGTCTGCCCGCTCAGCCCACGCACGACCCGGATATAGGCCGTACCGCCGTTGTTGGGCAGCGTGATCGGGATCGACAGCAGCACGCGGCTGCCTGTCGGTGCCACGTCGGTCACGTCGCAGGTGATGGGGGAGCCGGTGTTGTTGAGTTCGTTCGCGCTGACGACCAGCACGTGGCGGGTCCTGCCGAGGCCCTTATAGGTCCAGAGTTCGCCACGTCTCACGCAACACCCCGACGCCGACGCTCGGCATCTTCCTCAGCGGCATACCAGGCTTCGGCTTCGGCCTCAGCTTCGGCAGTGCGGGCGGCGCCCTCTTCGGGGTGCGCTTGCGCCCATTCGGCCTCGGCCTCAGCGCCGTCCTTCAGCAGTTGCGATCGGCATGCGCGGGCAATCCACCCGGAGATGTTCGACCCGGCCGCGTCTTTGACCCGATTCAGTAGCAAGTCATCCATGGTGATCGTGGTTCTGGCCATACAGATCAGCATACGATCGCGCATCAAAATGCGATGATGAACTGTGTGCAGTCGAGTGATAACACCCGGTGCCGGTGGCTCGCGGCCGCCTTGTCGCCCATCAGCGCCGAGCCGTGCCCCACAGGCTGGGGAGGCAACTCCTCGACACCGGGTGTGAATTCATTTCCTCACGCGGACAAGGTATTTCGCCAGTGTGAGCCATACTCACGGTCTCACGCACGCACACGCACACCCCTTGCGAACCAGGGAGCGACGCTTTGACCAGGGCAGACAGAAACCCGTCTACCACCTCGGAAGCTACTGATGACATGACCCTCAACGCTTTCGCCCAGGAGCTCCGCCGATGGCGCGATGTACGGGGTTTGTCGCGGGTTGTGTTGGCCCGCAGGCTCGGATACTCACGACCGTATGTATCGAAGGTTCTCAGTGGCACCGAGAACCCCTCGGCTGAGTTCGCCGAACGAGCTGAGGCCATGTTGCAGGCCGGGGGAGCGCTGCGGGCAGCCTTCGCCGAATTCACCGGTGCGCGGCCGGTGCCCCTGCGTCGTAAGCCCTTGATGACGGAACCTATCGAGACGACGGGCGGCCAGCTCGTGGTCGACCATGACGACGCAAGCTTGTCCTACGACGGGACCATGTACCGCCTGACCCAGCGGCGGCACCTGGTCAATGCATCATCAGAGCCCATCAGCCGCTACCTGATTCGGATCAGTGTCGACCGGTATCCCGGTGCACCAGAGAAGTCCAATGCGCTGTATCAGGACTATCCGCTGACCTGGGATGAAATCGACCTGCACGCCTGGTACGGCGATCACCGTGCCGAGCCGATGGACTGGAGCCCCCACCACGACCGCGATGCATTCAAAGAGGTGTGGCTACAGCTCTCTTCCGGCGGCCGGCACTTCCCGCTGTATCCGGGCCAGGCCTGCTGGATCGAGTACGAATACACCGTGACGGACGTGCACTGGGGCCACTGGTTCCAGCGTGCAGTACGTCTGCCCACCCGGCTGCTCTCGGTACGTTTGGACTTCCCCAGTGACCTACAGCCAGCGGTTTGGGGGCTGCAAACCTCGATGACAGCCGAAGCGCTGCCGTTCCGCACACCCATCTCCCACCAGGTCAGTGAGGGCCGAGCCGTGTACTCGTGGTCAACCGAGAACCCGCCCCTGCACGCGCGTTACCGACTCGAATGGGACTTCCGCGGCCAGGCCGACGACAGCGAACGCACTCCGCCCTCTCGGGTCATGGCCGGTCTCGGAATTGTGCAGGAGGGGGACGCGATCCTGCGTGAAGTCGCGCGGCCCTTCGACCTGCCTGCCGAGGCCGAGGACGCACGGCGAGTCGTGGCCGAGTTGCACTCGGCAACCGAACGCGTGGCGCAGGCCCATACGTTCGGCAAGGGCATGGGCATCGCAGCCCCACAGATCGGCATCGGGCGCGCTGTTGCCCTTGTCCGAACTCCCGAGGGCGACACCATCACCCTGTTCAATCCGCGCATCGTGGAGATCGGCGGCGGCGAAGACGAACAGTACGAAGGGTGCCTGAGCTTCTTCGACTTGCGCGGCAAAGTCCCCCGGCCGCTGTCCATCCATGTCGAACACACCGATATCGACGGCAACACCCACATCACGGTCTTCGAGCGAGGGACAGCCCGCCTGGTCGCGCACGAAGTGGACCACCTGCACGGCCAGCTCTATCTGGATCACATGCGGCCCGGTATAGAACCGATCTCCGTAGAGCAGTACAAGGGCACTGGGTCGGCCTGGACCTACTGACGCTGCTCCACTCGCAACACACGGCCGTCGGCGGCTGCTCTACGGAGCAGCCGCCGCCCTTTTGCCATGTCTCAGATCGAAATCACACCGCTTGGTCGATTGCTCGGCCCCGGCCTGGTGACTCCGCATCGGTTCGCTGGCTGTCCGCGATGGGCTTCGTGGATTGCTCGGATCACTTCAGAGCTTGCTATGCGAATCGGCCTGGTCTGCCTGGTCACGCAGGTGGCGCTCCGGCTGGGCTGGTTCTTCCGGGAGGGCGCGTCTGTCTCAGCGCGCCGATGCTCCGTGTCCGACTCTGCGAGTCCGGCGGCCTGTTACTCCGCGAGCAGGGGGAGTGGTTGGGGCGATCCGGTGAGGCTCGGTTCCGCGCTCGCCGGCGGGCCTGGTGGACGCTTCGCGGATCGAGTGGCCTGCTTCGTGGAGCGTCGGAGGCGGGTAGTCGCTCTGCTGCATCGGTCCAGCTGGACCGATGCGCTCCGGACGGTGAGGCTCGCGGAGCGCCCGGTTTATTACCGCGGTAATAAACGGCTATCGCTGGTGCTGTGCCGCCTGTTCCTCCCGTGTCATGTTCATGCCCGCGGCGCGGGGGTGGAGAGCGATCCTTTGGCCATGTCGACCATGCGGCACAGATGCAGCTGGTGGGCGACGGTGAAAATGCCGGTGGCGCCGTGCCTGTGTTTGGCCAGGATCAAATCGACTTCGCCACCGCGAGCGTGGTCGCGCTCCCAGGCGTCGGGCCGGTCGATCAGGACAACCAGGTCGGCAACGTGGCCGATGACACCGGAATCGCGCAGATCGAACAGGGAGGGGCGGACCGGGATGGGCTGGCGGGGGCCGGGGTTGCTGCTCAGGTTCGCCGTGGTCACGATCGCGATGCGCAGATCCAGCGCCAACGTCTTCAGCCGGCGCGTGACCTCGGCTATCTCGCGTTCGCGGTTCTCGTAGGGCAGGTCATGGCGTGCGGTGAGCTGGTGCAGCGGGTCGATGACCACCAGCCGGGTGCCGTGCTGCTCGGCCATGTCGGTGATCTGTCCGGCCAGCTGGGCGATGTCGCGCTCGGGCGGGCGTTGGATGTCCAGTGGGGCATCGGCGATCTCGCTCATGCGCCGGGCCAGTCGGGTCCAGTCGGCTTCGGGCATGGCGCCGGCCAGCATGTGCCGCAGCTGCACCTTCGCCTCGGCCGACAGCATCCGCTGCCGCATCGCCTCGGGAAGGGTGTCCAGCGTGAGATACGCGGCCGGGATGCCGGACTGGATAGCGCATGATCTGGCGAAATCCATTGCGAGAGTAGATGATCCGACACCTGGATGACTGCCGATGACGGTGAGCGTGCCCGGAGCCAGGCCCCGGGTCAACTCGTCCAGCTCCAGGAATCCGGTCGGAATGTTGCGGGAATCGGCGCCGCCGTTCACCGCGAGGGTGTCCAGTTCGTCGATCAACTCTTGGAAGCCGTCACCGAGCCGCGGGCTGGAGTTCGGCTCGGAAGGTTTGCCCACCGTCGTCACTGTGGTGAGTTCGGTCATTCATCGATGAGGCCTCTTAGACTGCTGCCGATTGTGGCGGGGTGAAGGTCCGACGGACTGGGCTCTTACGTGTGATTTTGCTGCGGTCACTGCGTGGCTTGGCGGCCTCGAGGGCGGCGCGGCGCACCTCCGCCGAGGACGGTTGCGGGTTGTCCGCTGGCTCGGCGGCCGCCATCGTTGCCACGCGAGTGAGGACGTGAGCGATCTCCTCGGGTGCGGTGGGGCACCCGCAGCGCAGCGCAGGCTCCACCGGATCCCCCGATGGCCCGTTAACCCATCCAGATCCGCCGCAGAGCGTGCAGAACGCCATTTTCGTCACCAGTCCATGATCGGCGATTTCTGATCGCTGTGTGGGCAAAATGGCGGCCTCTGCGGGGAGGGTGCTGGTTGTCGGTCGGGTCGGCTCGGCGATCGGGGCGCCGGCGTCCAGCCATGCGATCGCTTGCTGCGCCTCGGAGACCGCGGCCATGAATGCCTGTTCGTCGCGGTAATCGGAGCGCTGGAAACGGGGGCGGACTTGGCTGATGGCGTCGCTGTACTCGGTGAATGCCTGCACCAGGTAGGTCGCGGTCTTGGCTTCCCGGGCCTTGTCGGCCAGGTAGGTGGCCACCTGGCCGGGGGAGAACCGCAGCAGGGCCTGGTCCACCGCCTCGATCAGCTGACGGTGCTGGCTGGGTTTGAGGTCGATCCGCGCGAAGTGCGGTTGCAGCGCCGCGTGCGCCACAAGGGCGGCCGCCACGCTGCCGGGTGCCGCCTCGAGCCGGGCCTGCTCTTGCGCCTCGGGGATCGGGGACTCCTCCGTCCGTCCGTCCGGATCCGTTTTCGCGTCGCGCGCGGTCGGTTGCTCGCTACGGACGGAACGGACGGATTTGTTCTCTCCCGTGGTCTTTCCCTTACGTGTTCTTTCGGGCCGCTGTGCAGCGGCTAGCCCTGGCCGCTGTGTGGCGGCTACCCCTAGCCGCTGTGCAGCGGCTACCCCCCCGGCAGGGGATCCTTCGGGTTTCGCCTGGTCAGATACTGGCCGCTGTGTGGCGGCTACCCCTTGACCTGCGAGTCTCTTGGAGACCAGATCCGACTTGTAGTACTCGGCGATCTTCGTCGCGCCGGGGTAGGCCGCGCCGCCGGGAGGGTTCATCCGCACCCGCCACCGATTCGGCGCGGGAGAGCGCCTTTTGCCGGTTTCGGGGTCGATCTGGTCGGGGGTCCGGCCGGTCTTGGCCCCGTCGCTCCAGAACATGTGTCGCTTGCTCAGCGCACCAGCCGCGATCAGCTTGTTGTACTGCTTGTCGACCCAGTCCAGGGATCGGTTGAAGCGCTCGGCGACACGCTTGCGACCGAACTTGGCATCGAACTTGCCGGTGTGCGGGTTCAGATGGCACATCGTGAACGTGAGCACCGCGAGCGCGGACTCGTCGATGTCGGTGTTCAGCACGGCCCACTGCTGGGTGGTGGCGAACGGGTAGAACTCCTCGGCCTCGAAATCGTCGGCCTCGAAATCCAGGCCCTCGGCCATCAGTTCGGCGGTATCGCCTCCAGGGTGAGGGCTCATCGGATCACCGCCGGCCGCGCGACACGCGCAGCAAGATCGATATCAGTCCGATCACAGAATTCGGCCAGCTCAGTGGCAAGAGCTGAAGAAGTCAGTTGGCGCTGACCAGGAACTTTTACGTTCATGTCGCCACCCCTCTCGGGATCGGTGGCAGCCCCTGTTGCGCATAATCGGCGGTGAGTCGGATCGACACCTGTCGGTGACGCCCTGTAATCTCAAGTCCGCACGTGGTGTTCCACACCAAGTGTGGAACACAGGCACAACTACAGCTGCCTCTTCTCGGAACCCTCGGTCTCTCTTTTGTCGCCAAACAAAAGTCGGAGAGACCGAGGGTTTTTCAATTTGTCTGTGGGGGAGTCTGCCCTACGTCGGCACACGCCACCGCCATGCAAGCTTTCCGTATCCGGGCCGGTTGTGGGGGGAATGACACGCCCGTCCCCCAATACCAGCGGAAACCCCGTCCCTTGTAAAGCTTTGTGAGGGAAGGGGTTTCGTGCCTCGGAAGGTTCAGAAATCATGTTGCCGGTTCCGAGGCCGGGCCGGGGGAGGGGTCACTCCGAATCGGGGTTGCTGTGCAGATCCGGGTCGTTGTGGAAAGGGCTCCGGTAGAGGACGAAGGGGTCCGGGTCCGGGATGAACTCCTCGGGATCCCCCGAAGGCTCCTCGTGCTCGTAGGGCTCGTTGTGGCCGCATCCTTCGTCCGGTTCGCAGTACATCAGCCACTGAGCGCCGTAGCGGCCGCCTGCCGGGATGATCCGCATGGGCTTGCCGCAGCACTCCCCGGCCCAGTCCGGAATCGGGATATCGACCTTGTCCGGTGCCTGCGAGTGCTCCGCGGCGGCAGCCCCCTCCCACGGCAACGGCGCGGCCGGGTGGATGGGCGCCGGCGGTGTCCAGGGCTTGGGCTCCGGCATCTCGCGGTTGTGGTCGTGCACCCAGTCCCAGGCCGCGCCCAGGCGGGCCTGGTCGAACAGTGGCACGCCGAGCCGGTTGCGACCCCAGCGCCGCCGGTCGAATTCCTCGCGCAGCGCGCCCAACTGGTCATCCCACACAGCGCGGGCCTGGGAAGTCTCGGCGGTCCAGTCGGCGACCCAGGCGGATTTCTTGGCGGCCTGGGCCGCTTCGATCTCGGCCAGCAGCTCGGGCACCGTGAGCTCGGCCAGGCCGGTGCCGGCCGCGGCGGCGGTCAGGATGGCGGGATCGAACTTCGCCCAGGTCGCGGCCTTGCGCTGCTCATGCTGGCGCACGAGCTTGGCGGTGCGGGCGGCCTCCGCGGTCTTCGCGTGCTTCCATTCGGCCCGTTCGGCCGGGGTCAGCCGCAGCCGTTCGACGGCTTCGCGCAAGGCGTGCGGCGGGTCCAGTTCGAACCACGCCAGCAGCGCCCCGATGGTGACCGCGCCGGCGCCCACCCCGATGACGATGGGCTTGATGTTGTTGCGGTGCATGGATTTTCCCTTTCGGAATCGGTAAGAGGTCAGCGGGTATTCAGGCGGGCGCGCAGGCGTGGTGCGCTGCGGCTGGGAAGGCCGAGGACCCCGAGCAGATCCAGCACGGTCGCGGCCTTGCCGCGCTCGGTGATCCGCCATCCCCCGCCGGTGACAGGAGCGGTGAAGCCGCGGGCGGTGAAGCCGCGGGCGGTGAGCCGACGCACGGCGGCCGCCACGTCTGCGGTGAGTGAGGCCGGCACCGCCTCGGCGGAGTGGGGATCCAGATCCGCCGGTATCTGCTGGTCCAGCAAGCCGAGCACGCGCGCCATGGTGGCGGTGCCACCGTTGGTGGCCAGGTCGCACAGGATCAGCCGTTCGTACCGGTCGTGCACGTACGCCCCAGGGCTTCCGGCGCGGGCCTCCACACTCGCGTTCGCGCCGCGCCGCAACCAGGATCGAAGTCCCATCACACAGCCTCCTTGCTGGTGCGGGCCTGGGGCTTCGAGGGGCGCCCGAGCTGATCGCGCGCCAGCTTCTTGGTGCCGCGGGCGCTGTTGTAGGCGCTGATCATGACCAAGGCGGCCAACTTGCCGGCCTGGCCGTTCTCGGTCTCGCGCAAGGCCTCGGCGCGGGCCTTGATCTGGCGAGGTGCGTAGTCCACCAGCAGATCCCCCAGGCGTTCGTGGTCCAGCACGTCGTCGTAGCTGTGCAGGATCAACGCGACCCCCAGTACCAGCGGCGCGTCGACGGCGTCCAGGCGCTTGCCCCACACCTCGGCGATGAAGGTCAGCGTGTTCTCCAGCAGCAGTCCCTTACCTCCGCCGCCCAGCTTGTAGACCTTTTCGAGAGTGGAGGTGCAGCGGATATTGCCGTTGTTCGGCGCCATGTCGACCTGCATCCCGGCCGCTACCACCACGGCCTCGATCGCGGCCACCACAGCGTCCCCGCCGGCGCGGCGGGCCTTCCACCGGTCCCACGTGGTCAGCCGCCGTGTGCTGGCGTCGATCTCGTGGAACAGCTGTGCTTCCTGCTCGATGCTGAGCCCGGTGTGGACCTTGGCGACCAGCGGCATATCGCGGTCACGCAGACGGGCCGCCTCCACCCGGTGCTGCCCGTTGATCACCGCGTATCGGTCCGGCTGCATGCCTTCGCCCCGGTCGGACAGTTCGATCACCCCGAGCAGGCGCACATTCCAGTGGTCCTCGCGGGCCATGTGCTCGGCGCGGGGCCGATCCAGATCCCGCTGATAGGTCGGATCGGCGAAGATCTCGCGCACCGACACCGCCGCCAGGTACACCTGCGGTTCCCCGCCCTCGGTGAGCGTGGTCGGCTCTGTCCATTCGATGCTGGCCAGGGCGCTCATCGGCGTACCTCCAGCCCGCGATCTCCGTGCACCTGGTGCACGTTCGCGGTGATCGCGCGCACCGCCCGGTTCATCGCTGGCACCCATGAACGTGGTTGCGGCGGTTCTTGTCCCAGGCGGTGATGCTCTCGTGCATCGACTGCAACTGGTCCAGGCTGATGCTGTCGGAGGTGGTGGTGGCCCACTCGAGGGGCAGCGCGGCCAGTGCCTGGCCCAACTCGCGCAACTCCTCCCGACACGGGAACCCGTCAACCGGGATGTGTCGGCCGGTGGGGATATGGACCAGCGACAGCCCGAACACCGCTGGCGCGCCGTTGTCGTTGATGTGCGGGGTGATGGCGAAGTGTTCGGCCACGATCTCCGCGGCCACGGTCACCATGCCGTGGTGCAAGGACTGGACCTGCACCCGCGGGCGGGTGTCGGCCTGGTCAGGGGAGGTGTTCGTGCTGTTCATCGTGTGTTTCTCTCCTCGAATGAGGCGGTGGATGCAGTCCTGGCACAGCTGTTCGGTGCAGCAGTCGCTGCAATGGCCGCCCGGTCCGTCATGGCACGGGCAGGGGCAGGTCGCCAGTGCGTCGAATGCGGTGTCCGTGCTGGTCATGCCCAGTCCTCGCGCTGCTGCCAGCCGATCAGGAATCCGCTGAGGAAACCGACCGAGGTGACCACGGCGACCAGGACCACGATCGGGCCGGCCGGGTACACCTTCTGCACAGTGACCGGGGCCGACTGCTGCGAGCGGGACGTGTGGACGGTGTCGTGATAGCGGCGGGCGTAGGTGTTGTTCTGCATGGGAGTTCGGCCTTTCAGGGAAGTGGTGAGGTGATGGGGGTCAGACCGTGGTCTGGTGCTGCTGATGGGCCAGGAACGCGCGCTGGGTGGCGCTGGCCTGGGACCAGGGCGTGATCCGGAGGCCGGGGCGGGTGCCGCTGACAGCGACCTCCGAGACCGCTTCGCCCAGGCGCCGCAGCACCGCTACCTCGGTGGCGGTGAGCGGCATCCGGACATAGGTGCTGCACACCGGGCCGGTCAGGATGACCAGCCAGTCCTGGACCGGATCGACGCTGGTCATGCCGGGTTCTCACAGAAGAACTGGCAGGTCCCCGGCGGCGGGGGCGGCAGAGTGACCGGTGCGGGCGGGCGGTGGCCGAAGGCCAGCACACCGACCAGGCCCAGGCCGGCCACGATGACGGCCGCGGCGATCAGGAACGCGAGCAGCGGAGTGGCCTTCGCTGCCTGCCCGACCTTGCGCAATGCGCGCCGTTGCAATCCGTGCATGGCTCACTCCCCGGGGTCGGGCGGCACCGCAACCGGCTCCGCCGCGCCGATCCGGGGACGCATGGACTCGGGCAGGCCCGCGCGGACCCGTGCCACGATCCGCTCCGCGTCCAGGGCGAAGTCGCCGGTGTCCAGCACCGCCTGGCGGGCCAGATCGGCGGCCTTGGTCACGTCGGTGGCGGCCTCCATGACCGCGATGAGCTTCCAGTACAGGAAGTCATCCGGATCGGAGATCCCCGCCAGCGCGGACTGCGTGCGCTCATCCAGCGCGTGCAATCGCGCGCCCAATGCGGCCAAGGAGTCGATGAGCTGGGATTCGGCCATCGCCGGAATCATGATCACGACCGCTCACCCCCGACCCGTGCCCGCAGATCCGTCAGTGCGGCCTGGCGGATGGCGTCGCCCACCAGCTCGGTGGCGGCGCCGGTGATGCGTGGCCCCAAATCGCGTTTCTTGAGTTTTGCCATTGGTGTCCCTTTCGGTGATCCTTGACGGCGGGACCAGGCATGGATGAGATGCCTGGTCCCACTTCGTCATTCAGTGGTGTTGGCGTCCGGAATCGGCACCGATGGCCTCGGCCAGCGTGTTGACGGCGGTGTGCTTGATCCGGCAGGTGTCGGCGGTGCAGGTGCGATGCATCCGCATCACCTCGTGCGCCTGCTCGGTGGTCAGCTCCCCGGAATAGGAGCAGCGCCATTGCGAGGGCACCAGGTCCTGGGCGTGCGCCCGCACGAACTCGTCCCCGAGCGCCTCGGCCATCAGCCGCACCCAGGCCGCGTCCGCCCCGCTCATCAGTGCTCGCCTGTGCGCACGGTGTGCAGCGGGGTGATCTGCACCGACTCGGCGAAGGTGCCGAACAGGCGCGCGCACTTGTTGCAGAGGATCACTCCGCCGCAGGTCAACGCGTGTTCGAGCAGCTCACGCTGAGTGCGTTCGCAGTCGGCGCAGAACAGGAACACCTCGCATCCGTGCTGGTCGCAGCGGTACTGCGCCGCCGGGGTGTTCTGTTCGGGATGGGCGCCCTCGCATGGCGGGGTGTACTCGAATTCCAGGTGCGCGATCCCCGCCACGGCGACGGGGGCCTCGATGTTGGGCATCGGAATCTCCTGTGGGAGATTGGGGGAGGATCCGAGGCGGCTACCATCCGCCTCGGGTCCTCCCGAGGGGTGGTCAGCCCTTGTACGGGGCGACGGTGCAGGTCCACGTTCAGCGGCTGCGTCTCCGATCGATCTGGCGGGCCGATCCGGCGCGCGGCGGAAGATCCGGCAATCAGCGGTCTCGCACTTGCCAGGACCGTGACTCTTGTGGACCTTGAGCGCCTCGGCCGGGGTCAGTGCTCCCGGATCGCGGCAGTCCCACGGGTCATAGCGCCAGTCATCGGTCAGGGCGTGATAGGCCAGCCTGCGGTGCATTTCCTGCGCAGGCCGCACCACGGTGGCCACCTTCTTGCCTCGGCGCAGCAGCGACATCACCGCACCTGCGCCTTCTCGATGCGCACGAAGTTGCGGCCCAGCAGCCGGGCGATCTCCATGCGGGTGGTGCGGTCCTTGGGCTCGGTGACCTGGCCCCGGTATTCGACGCTGACCACGGCCAGCTCCGCGCGCAGCTCGTTGGGGAAGCGCAGGACTTCCAGCGTGCGGATGCTGTCTTGCGGCGTCGCGGAATCGGTCGCCGGTGCAGGTCGGTCGATCCGGTCATCGGGCCACCACCTGCTGGCCGGGGTCCACTGGATCACCGACGGGCTGTAGCTGGTCGGGCCGTACGACGGCCTGCATCAGGCTGCGCAACGCCCGAGCGCGCTCGCGGGTAGGCCAGGTCCGGGCGCTGCTGTCCGGGCCTCGGCGATATGGATCGCGCCACAGCTTGCCGTTGCAGCAGGATGGCGAATCCGCCACGGGTCGGTGCGGTCATCGAATTCCTCCTGATTGCGGATCTCGGTGCACGGGTGCCTCCAACGACGAGGTGCCATGATCCCTAGATGCCATGGTACCATGGCATCTATCGTAAACCCGAGGAGGCAGGAATGGAAGCCAATGAGAACCCACATGACAGAAAGGCTCTTGGCAGGTCAGAAGCGCCTGTTACCAAGGCAACATGCGACCATGGTCCCTGTGACCACGCCCGAATCGCCCCGAAACACCTGGCCACAGCGCAAAGTCCGGCTGGACGATCAGCGCTGGAAACAGGTGCGGATCAAGCTCGCGCAGGACGAAGAGAACTGGCAGGGCGTGTGGAGCTGCTGGCTGTCAGGCGACGTGCGCTGTCCGACGTGCGCGCTCACTGAAGGAACGCGGACTGCGCTGCCGGAGTAGCCGAGCCGGGTAGCCGGCTCACCGCCTGCACCGCGGCCGCCACCCTCACCCAGAACCATTTCGCGGCTACGTCATCACCCGATACCTGGTCGGGGGTGCGCGATGAGCCGCAAACAGGTCCAGCTCGAAAGCGCCGAATGGGGAAAGTCCCTGGCCCAGGGCGTGGCATGCCGCCGATGATCGGACCGCCGCCAACACCGGGCACCTGACCATCGACAAGGTGACCACCTGGTGCACGGCTCCGCCGAGATCGAAGCCCTGATCCCCACCATCATCGCCGGCGGGCGCCCTGCTCAGCGCCGATTGCTGCTCGGGCGCACGATCCGCTCCGCCGGACGCTGCCGGGTCCGCCTGAACATCAGCCGCTGGCGGCCGCGATGGTCAACACGGCCTGGCCGACACCCAGAAGGGCAGGTGGCGCTGCTGCGCAAGGTGGTCAGCACCGAGGACGGTGAGGACGTGCTGACAGCGGATGCTGGGTCATCACACGCCCACCGACTGGTCCGAGGCTTCCCGGCCATCGCCTTCGGCGCCACCTCCGGCCACGTCCAGCTCGTGGACAACCCCAAGAAGCGCCACGATCACATCGGCCTGGTCTTCACACGCGGCCATGCGCCGCTCCAGAAGGCCCTGCCACCCGGCCACAGCAGCGCGCCCCAGCCCAGCCGGTCCGACCCTGTCCCCACAGGAAGATCGACCAGCCCGCTGCGGATCTCCGCGCCGATGGCAGTCGGGCTGATGCGCATCGAAGATGGTCTTGACGACGACGCTGGAAGATCGGTACCCGAGCGAGGCGGTGTTCAATGGCCTATCGCGATTGCCCGACCACGATCCGGCCGCACCGCAACAGGCCGCCGGTCTGCCCGGGTGGGTTGGCGACCGTGGTCGGCACCGGAGGTACGGTCCGCGCGGCTGCCCTCGGATGAAGGCCCGTGCGCAGACTCGCGCGCCATCACCACCCGCGCCCTCACCCAGCGCGAACGCTCGCCGAATTCCATCCCGCCTGCGCCCGGCCTGGAGCGCCTCACCGACGATTGGCCGCCTGCCAGCCGTGGACCTCCTCACTGCGCGACGGCGACCTGGGCGCATGGCCGGCTGCTGCCCTCCGATCAAGCCGACCACTCGACGACGGCATCTGGCGAGACCTGGCGCGCGGATCCGGCTCCAGGTCTCGACGGCTGGTCACCGCAGGATCTGGTCAGAACCGCCGATATCGCCGCGGCGCTGGACGTGCGTGCGCGGCGGCGGCGACGGACCAGTTGGTGCTCGAGATCCGCGCCGAAGCCCCGAAGATCGACCTGCAGACGCTCAAGAATACCTCGAGCGCGTACACCGCGCTGACCCGCCTGCGCGACGCGGCCGATCTGTGGGCCGAACTGAACCGGCCGCAACCCAGCGCCACCGACCCGGCGGCGTGCCCACCCTGGTCGACCCCGACCGACCCCACCCGCAGCGACAGCGGAATCACCCGCAACGATGTCGGCATCCGCCTGCGTCTGAGCATGCCCGACGGCTGGTCACCGCACGATCTGGAGGACGAGAAGAAGTCCCAGAACCTGGCCTCGGCGCTGGATGTTCCCGCGGTCCAGTTGATCGAGGCCGACGGCAACAGGCCTGCTGGAGCTGCGTGTTCGACTCGATCGCCTGTCGCCACCTCGAGCTGGTCACAGCGGTACAGGTCAAGAGCGGCCAGACCCGCACCGAATACCGGCTACAGGTACCATCGGCTCGATGCCACGACGATTTCCGCCTGGGCCGAATACGGCGACTCGACGATGAACTCGCGCGCGATGCACCGCGCGATCCAGGGCGCCACCCGCTCGGGCAAGTCCGTCACCTTCAACACGATGATCGCGTACTCGCTGCTCATGAAGGACACCATCACCGTGATCATCGATCCCAACGGCGCGACCGTCGCCCCGTTCTGGGAATGCGCGGACTACGTGCGACTCCGAGACCCGAGCACGCCATCGAGGTATTCGACATCGTGCTGAGCGATGACGCCCGCAAGAGATGCCGGCGATGCGCGAGGCCTCATCACCGGTCTCACCCGAGCTGCCGCCGTGGAACATCTTCATCGACGAGAACAGCCACTACGACACGCTGGACGCAAGCTGGCCAAGGTCGCCAGCAGGTGGCTCGGCGGCCGACTCACATCGCCGATCAGAAGATGAACGTGGACAGCCTGCTCGGCACGGTCAGTCAACCTGTCCGATGTCAGTGCCACCGCGTGCCCGCCAGGACTTCGATCACGCTGCCGGCCTGCCGATCGCCGCGATGGCCGCCAACTCCACAGCCCAGGGCGTGGCCATCGCCCGCCTGGCATCCACGAGCGACCGGCGCATGCGCGTGGACTACCTGGCCGCGTCAGCTACGACATCGGCGACGCAACACCAGGCCGCGCGGCGCCTCGATGGTCCGAACCCGACACCGCGACGACCGAGGACACCACGAACACCGAGGGCTACGTGGATCTCGACACGGACGACGATGTGGTGATCTGCCTGCTGCCCGAGTGCGACGAACCGGTCGAACAACCGCGCACCGGCAGGCCCGGCAAGTACTGCTCGCCTAAGCACAAGCTCAAGCATTGGCGTCAGCTCAACCCCGAACGGAGACGCCGACGGAGACGACATCGAGGGCGGGGAAGAAAAGGCCGTTTGAGCAGGGGAAACGAAACATTTCAGCTTGCGTTTCGCGAGCGATACGCAACACGGTGCCGGCGGTTACGAAACAGACGGCACGATGTCGGCTCCAGGCGCATGAACGACTACCGCGCCAATGCCAGACGTGTCATGTTCCATGTTGAAACCCTGCGCCATTCGGCGCGGGCTCATCCACCACTCAGAATCCACCACCGGCGCCGGATCACCATCCACCTCGATCAGCCTCCGCGTCAGCGACCGCGACGCGGGCGAGCGTCCCATCGAACACCCAGGTCCATCCACGCGCCGGTGACCGACCGTCACTGCCGCACATCTGCACCGATGACTGGCGGCTCACCGCCTCCGGATCATCCTGAACTGCCGCACGGAGCGCCGCAGCACCCGCCCGGTCCGCGCGTGAGCTGCGCGCCCACACGATCAGCGACCATCGCGAACCCGTCCGGCTCACCACAGCGACGAAGCTGCCGCAGCAGCGAATCCAGCGTCTGACCGACCGCCACCTGGTCGATGCCAGGCCTGTGGCCACGTTCCGGGTCACCGACAGCGGCTGTTGCCAATCTGGATGATCATGTCCCGCTGCGGCCACGCTCACGCCGCACCGCGGCGCGCCTCATCCGACCACGCCGTCGCCCGCTGGATCTCCACCTGGCGGCTCCAGCTGGACCGCGGAACTCGGCCTGGCTCGCGCAGCCGCGCCTGCTCAGCCCTCAGCGCGGCTCGCCGCCGGTCCGCTGGCCGACCTCTCCAGTCTCGGCCGCGGTGGCCGCCTGCCGCCGGCACTCGCGCCGCCGGCCATCGCTCCACCAGCCGATCGAGCGCCTGCACCGCCGGTGACCGCCGCAGCGCGCGCCTGCCGCGAGCTCGGCCTGCACCGCATCCAGCGCGTCATCCCCACTCACCGGTGCCGCCGGCGCCGCCGATGCCGCCCACGGCCGCATCGCGCACCGAGTGTCCATCCGAGACCACCGGTGCCTCACGGGACACGGTCCGATCACCCCCGAACCTGTCCTCGGCCACCTGGCCACCGGTGCGTCCAGATCCACCGGCCGCGCCGGATCGCGTGCGAACTGCCACCGCGCGCGCGGCCGATCGGCTTCATCCGAGATGACGACGCCGCCTGGAGACCGGTCGCAATAGGTCGGCTGCGCCGTTGTCCGCTCGTTGCACCGATCGCGGTCGGGCACCAGCACACCTGGCCTCCGGCAGCAGCGTCGGCGCCGTCCACAGCCGCCTGTCGCCCAGTGCAGCCTGGCAGGCCGATCGGCCACGGCGCCGCAGTGCGGGCACGCCACTTCGGCGCCGGACCCGGATCAGCTCGGTCACTCGTCGATGCGATAGGTCTGCGGCGCCGGCCTGCTCGGCCTGCCCGGCGACGTCGCCGATACGCGGCCCAGCAGCGGCAGCGCATCGGCACGGCCGCGATGGAGGCCAGTGTCCTGGGGCCGGTGCTGTTCAGCTCCGGCCGGCCACCGGCACCAGGACACGACCTGGCCGATCGGCACGCGAGGGCGGCCGTTCCGGCCACCACCCGGGAGCTCCACCAGCATCTCGTCTCCACCGAGTCTGCCCGCGGAAACCGGACCCTACGGCCGACGTGGCTCACCACCGACGAACGGTCAGCCAGCGCACCATCGGCGTCCTCCACGATGCTGGCCCGGCCTCGGCACCATGACGGCGTCGCCGCCGAGTTGGCGTCACGCACTGCTGGCTCATGGGTCTCCTCCGACTCCAAACCCCCGTTGGGGGCACACTACCCCCATAACTATACCCCACCCTACTTCACCACGGTAGGAGGGAGGAAAGAGGGAAATGAGGGGGAATAGCTTGCATGACTGGGGGTAATGACTGTAGACTAGAGCTATGAAACGAGGAGCTGGAGACAGAGCGCAGGAAGCGGACCAAATCCCCGTGTGGAGAGTCGCCGCCATGACAACCCAATCCCCCCAGCACACTATTCCCACCATGTCAAGCATTCCTCCCGGAGGGGGATACGCAACGTGATGGGAATACATTCCCATCACGTTGCGTATCCCCCCTCCGGGGGGAATGCTTGACATGGTGGGAATAGTGTGCTGGGGGGATTGGGGTTGTCATGGCGGCGACTCTACCACACGGGGGGATTTTGGTCCATTTCCCCCGCTCTACCTGGGCTTTGTCTCCAGCTCCTCGTTTCATAGCTCTAGTCTACAGTCATTACCCCCAGTCATGCAAGCTATTTCCCCCTCATTTCCCTCTTTTCCTCCCCTCCATACCGTGGTGGAAATAGAGATTGGGGGGTATAGTTATGGGGGTAATGGTAATTGCCCCCAACGGGGGGTTTGGGAGTCGGAGGAGAGACCCATGAGCCAGCAGTGCGTGACGGTTACCCAACTCGGCAGCGACGCGCCGGTCATGGTGCCGATCCCGGGGGCGGGCCGGTACAGCATCGTGGAGGACGCCGATGGGGTGCGCTGGCTGACCGTTCGTCGGTGGTGGGGCCGGACGGTCCTGCATTGGCCAGTAGAGGGTCCGGTTTCCGCGGGCCGAGACTTCGAGTGAGGGAGACGAAGATGCTGGAGTGGGAGCTCCCGGGGTGGGTGGCCGGAACCCAGAACGGCCGCCCTCGCGTGCCGATCGGCCAGGTCGTGTCCTGGTGCCGGTGGCCGGTCGGCACGGAGCTGAACGAGTACACCGCCGGCCCCCAGGACACACTGGCCTCCATCGCGGCCGGTGCTTTTCCGATGCGCTGCCTGGCTTGCTGGGCCGCGTATCGGGCGGCGGTCGCCGAGGCCGAGGCGGCGGGCCGGGACGGGGCCGAGGTGCCCGCGCCGCAGACCTATCGCATCGACGAATTGACCGAGGAGCCTGATCCGGGGTCACGGGCGCTCGAGGAGGTGGCGTGCCCGCACTGCGGCACCGTGGGCCTGTGGCCGCCCAATCGGCCTGCCAAGGAATTGCACTGGGCGAACAAGCAGCTGTGGAGCGTCTACGGCGCCGATACGCTGCTGCCGGAGGGCCAGGTGGTGCTGGTGCCCGAACTGCACGATCACGAGGTGGTGCAACGAGCGGACAACGGCGCGCAGCCGACCTATTGCGACCGGTCTCCGGGCGGGGTGCCGTCGCATATCTCGGATAAGGCCGATCGGCCGCGCACGCGGCTGGTGAGCAATTCGCACGCGATCATTCCGGCGCGGCCGGTGGATCTGGACGCACCGGTGGCCGAGGTGGCCGAGGGCAAGGATTCGGGGGTGGTCGTAGACCGGCCCCGTGTCCCTGTGGAGGCACCGGTGGTCTCGGATGGACACTCGGTGCGCGATGCGGCCGTGGAGGCGGCATCGGCCGCGCTGGCGGCGGAAATCGCGGCCCCGGAGACACCGGTGAGTGGGGATGACGCGCTGGATGCGGTGCGGGCCGAGCTCGCGGCGGGCGCGCAGCTGCTGGGCGATTCCGCGCAGCGGGTCACCCGGGCGGTGCGGGCCTTCGATCAGCTGGTGGAGGCATTGGTCCGGGAGCGGGCCGAGCTGGCGGCGCGGTGTGCCACGGCGGAGCAGGCGGCCACCGCGGCGAAGACCGAACTGGAGAAGGTCGGCCAGCGGGCCGAGGAGCGTGTGGCCGCCGCGGAGGGCCGGGCTGAGGAGGCTGAGCGGGCGCAGCTGCGTGCCGAGGGCCAGGCCGAATTCCTTACGGTCCAGCTGGAGGCCGCCCAGAGTGGGGAGATCCAGCAGGCGGTGGCGGCAGCCATGGATCGGATGGGGGCGCGCCGCAGTGTGGGCGGCGGGGAGCGTGTGAGCAAACCGCAGCGGGACATGATCATCCAGATTGGCAACAGCCCGCTGTCGGTGACCCGGAACGTGGCCACACAGGCCTGGCACATCGACCAGGTGGCGGCGGTGGACGGTCCGGTCAAGACGCTGGATTCGCTGCTGCGGCGAAATTTCATCGCTGTGGGTGAGCCGGAAGCGGACGGGTTCGCGATGGTGTCGCTGATCGGTGTGGGCGCGCAGCTCTACAGCGCGCGGACCGGGCGGGTGCTGCTCGAGGTGGCGGCCGCTCCCGTGCAGGCAGTTCAGGATGATCCGGAGGCGGTGAAGCCGCCCAGCGAATCATCGGTGCAGGAATTGTTGCGGCGAGTGGGCCACGGTCGGGTTACCCGGCGCGTGGATGGGGCCTGGGTGTTCGATGGGACGCTTGCCCCGCCCCGGCCCGCGTCGCGGTCGCTGGATTGGATGCTGACGCAGGGGCTGATCGAGGTGGGTGAGGGTGATCCGGCGCCGGTGGTGGCGATTGGATTCTGAGAGTGGTGGATGAGCGAAGGCCCCCGCACCGAATGGCGCAGGGGCTTTCAACATGGAACATGACACGTCTGGCATTGGCGCGGTAGTCGTTCATGCGCCTGGAGCCGACATCGTGCCGTCTGTTTCGTAACCGCCGGCACCGTGTTGCGTATCGCTCGCGAAACGCAAGCTGAAATGTTTCGTTTCCCCTGCTCAAACGGCCTTTTCTTCCCCGCCCTCGATGTCGTCTCCGTCGGCGTCTCCGGCCTTCTTTCGGGGGTTGAGCTGACGCCAATGCTTGAGCTTGTGCTTAGGCGAGCAGTACTTGCCGGGCCTGCCGGTGCGCGGTTGTTCGACCGGTTCGTCGCACTCGGGCAGCAGGCAGATCACCACATCGTCGTCCGTGTCGAGATCCACGTAGCCCTCGGTGTTCGTGGTGTCCTCGGTCGTCGCGGTGTCGGGTTCGGAGCCCATCGGGGGGCGCTTGGCGCCGCGGGCCTTGGTGATTGCGTCGCCGATGTCGTAGCAGGCTGACGCGGCCAGGTAGTCCACGCGCATGCGCACCGGTCGCTCGTGGGATGCCAGGCGGGCGATGGCCACGCCCTGGGCCATGGGCTGTTGGGAGTTGGCGGCCATCGCGGCGAATGCCGGCAGGCCGGGCAGCACGTGATCGAAGTCCTGGCGGGTTTGCACGCGGTGGCACATGACATCGGACAGGTTGACTTTGACCGTGCCGGGCAGGCTGTCCACGTTCATCTTCTGATCGGCGATATTGAGTCGGCCGCCGAACTTGGCCACCTGCTTGGCGACCTTGGCCAGCTTGCGCTTGTAGTCCAGCGTGTCGTAGTGGCTGTTCTCGTCGATGAAGATGTTCCACAGCGGCAGCTCGGGTGAGAACCGGGTGATGGAGGCCTCGCGCATCGCCGGGAACATCTTCTTGCGGGCGTACATCGCTTTCAGCACGATGTCGAATACCTCGATGGCGTGCTCGGGGTCCTCGGAGTCGCACACGTAGTCCGCGCATTCCCAGAACGGGGCGACGGTCGCGCCGTTGGGATCGATGATCACGGTGATGGTGTCCTTCATGAGCAGCGAGTACGCGATCATCGTGTTGAAGGTGACGGACTTGCCCGAGCGGGTGGCGCCCTGGATCGCGCGGTGCACATCGCGCGCGAAGTTCATCGTCATGGGGTCGCCGTATTCGGACTGGCCCAGGCGGAAATCGTCGTGGCACGACATCGAGCCGATGGGTACCTGTAGCCGGTATTCGGTGCGGGTCTGGCCGCTCAGGCTCTTGACCTGTACCGCTGTGACCAGCTCGGAGGTGGCGACTTGGGCGATCGGGTCGAATACACGCAACTCCAGCAGAGCCTTGTTGCCGTCGGCCTCGATCAACTGGACCGCGGGAACATCCAGCGCCGAGGCCAGGTTCTGGGACTTCTTCTCGTCCTCCAGATCGTGCGGTGACCAGCCGTCGGGCATGCTCAGACGCAGGCGGATGCCGACATCGTTGCGGGTGATTCCGCTGTCGCTGCGGGTGGGGTTGTCGGGGTCGACGTGGGGTACCAGGGTGGGCACGCCGCCGGGGTCGGTGGCGCTGGGTTTGCGGCCCAGTTTCAGTTCGGCCCACAGATCGGCCGCGTCCCACGGGTCGAGCAGGCGGGTCAGCGCGGTGTGTACGCGCTCGGGGTATTTCTTGAGCGTCTGCGGGTCGATCTTCGGGGCTTCGGCGCGGATCTCGAGCACCAACTGGTTACCGTCGGCCGCCGCCACGCGCACGCCACGTACGTCCAGCGCCGCGGCGATATCGGCGGATTTTTTGACCAGATCCTGCGGTGACCAGCCGTCGGGGACCTGGAGCCGGATCCGCGCGTCACCGGAGCGCAGGTCTCGCCAAATGCCGTCGTCGGGTGGGTCGGCTTGATCGGAGGGCAGCAGCACCGGCCATGCGCCCAGGTCGCCGTCGCGGGGTGCGCGGCCCAGTTTGAGGGAGGTCCACAGCTGGCAGGCGGCCCAATCGTCGGTGAGGCGCTCCAGGGCCGGGCGCAGGCGGGGATGGAATTCGGCGAAGCGTTCGCGCTGGGTGAGGGCGCGGGTGGTGATGGCGCGCGAGTCTGCGCTGACGGCACGGGCCTTCATCCAGAGGGCGCCGGCCGCGAGGACCGTCACTACTCCGGTGCCGACCACGGTCGCACCAACCCACCCGGGCAGACCGGCGGCCGCCTGTTGGGTTTCGGGTGCGGCCAGGATCATGGTCAGGCAATCGCGATAGGCCATTGAACACACCACCTCACTCGGGTACCGATCTTCCAGCGTCGTCGTCCAAGACCATCTTCGATGCGCATCAGCCCGACTTGCCACATCAGCGCGGAGATCCGCACGAATTTGGGCTGGTAGTCGCCATCTTCCTGTGGGGACAGGGTCAGGTACCGGCTGGGCTGGGGCGCGCTGCTGTGGCCGGGTGGCAGGGCCTTCTGGAGCGGCGCATGGCCGCGTGTGAAGACCAGGCCGATGTGATCGTGGCGCTTCTTGGGGTTGTCCACGAGCTGGACGTGGCCGGAGGTGGCGCCGAAGGCGATGGCCAGGGCCGGGGAAACCTCGGACCAGTCGGTGGGCGTGTGATGACCCAGCATCCGCACTGTCAGCACGTCCTCACCGTCCTCGGTGCTGACCACCTTGCGCAGCTTGGGCACCACTACCTTGCCCTTCTGGGTGTCGGCCAGGCCGTGTTTGACCATCGCGGCCGCCCAGCGGCTGTGGTAGTTCAGGCGGACCCGCAGCAGCGTCCCGAGCAGGGAGCGGATCGTGCGCCCGAGCAGCAATACGGCGCTGAGCAGGGTCAGGGCGCCCGCACCGGCGAAGATGATGGTGGGGATCAGGGCTTCGATCTCGGCGGAGAAGCCGTGCCACCAGGTGGTCACCTTGTCGATGGTCAGGTGCCCGGTGTTGGCGGCGGTGGCCGCGATCATCAGCAGCAGCATGCCCACGCCCTGGGCCAGGGACTTTCCCCATTCGGCGCTTTCGAGCTGGACCTGTTTGCGGCTCATCGCGCACCCCCGACCAGGTATCGGGTGATGACGTAGCCGCAGAAATGGTTCTGGGTGAGGGTGGCGGCCGCGGTGCAGGCGGTGGAGACGAGCCGGCTACCACCCGGCTCGGCTACTCCGGCAGCAGCAGTCCGCGTTCCTTCAAGTGAGCGCGCACGTCGGACAGCAGCACGTCGCCCGACAGCCAGCCTTGCACCAGCAGCTCCACTACGCCCTGCCAGTTCTCTTCGTCCTGCGCGAGCTTGATCCGCACCTGTTTCCAGCGCTGATCGTCCAGCCGGACTTTGCGCTGTGGCCAGGTGTTTCGGGGCGATTCGGGCGTGGTCACAGGGACCATGGTCGCATGTTGCCTTGGTAACAGGCGCTTCTGACCTGCCAAGAGCCTTTCTGTCATGTGGGTTCTCATTGGCTTCCATTCCTGCCTCCTCGGGTTTACGATAGATGCCATGGTACCATGGCATCTAGGGATCATGGCACCTCGTCATTTGGAGGAGCACCCGTGCACACCGAGATCCGCAATCAAGAGGAGGAATTCGAAATGACCGCACCGACCCGTGGCGGATTCGCCATCCTGCTGCCCAACGGCAAGCTGTGGCGCGAACCGATCCATATCGCCGAGGCCCCGGACAGCAGCGCCCCGGACCTGTGGCCTACCCGCGAGCGCGCTCAGGAGGCGTTGCGCAACCTGATGCAGGCCGTCATCGACCTGTACGGCCCGACCAGCTACAGCCCGTCGGTGATCCAGTGGACCCCGGCCAGCAGCAAGGTGGTGGCCCGATGACCGAGATCGTCACCGACCTGGGCACCATCCGCACCGGCGACCGATTCCGCGACGCCCGCAAAGACAACATCCGCACGCTGGAAGTCCTGCGCTTCCCCAACGAGCTGCGCGCGGAGCTGGCCGTGGTCAGCGTCGAATACCGGGGCCAGGTCACCGAGCCCAAGGACCGCACCACCCGCATGGAGATCGCCCGGCTGCTGGGCCGCAACTTCGTGCGCATCGAGAAGGCGCAGGTGCGGTGATGTCGCTGCTGCGCCGAGGCAAGAAGGTGGCCACCGTGGTGCGGCCTGCGCAGGAAATGCACCGCAGGCTGGCCTATCACGCCCTGACCGATGACTGGCGCTATGACCCGTGGGACTGCCGCGATCCGGGAGCACTGACCCCGGCCGAGGCGCTCAAGGTCCACAAGAGTCACGGTCCTGGCAAGTGCGAGACCGCTGATTGCCGGATCTTCCGCACCGCGCGCCGGATTCTGGCCCGCCAGATCGATCAGGAGACGCAGCCGCTGAAAACGGTGGACCTGCCCACCGTGACATTCGCCCCGTACAAGGGCTGACTACCACCCCTCGGGAGGACCCGAGGCGGATGGTAGCCGCCTCGGATCCTCCCCCAATCTCCCACAGGAGATTCCGATGCCCAACATCGAGGCCCCCGTCGCCGTGGCGGGGATCGCGCACCTGGAATTCGAGTACACCCCGCCATGCGAGGGCGCCCATCCCGAACAGAACACCCCGGCGGCGCAGTACCGCTGCGACCAGCACGGATGCGAGGTGTTCCTGTTCTGCGCCGACTGCGAACGCACTCAGCGTGAGCTGCTCGAACACGCGTTGACCTGCGGCGGAGTGATCCTCTGCAACAAGTGCGCGCGCCTGTTCGGCACCTTCGCCGAGTCGGTGCAGATCACCCCGCTGCACACCGTGCGCACAGGCGAGCACTGATGAGCGGGGCGGACGCGGCCTGGGTGCGGCTGATGGCCGAGGCGCTCGGGGACGAGTTCGTGCGGGCGCACGCCCAGGACCTGGTGCCCTCGCAATGGCGCTGCTCCTATTCCGGGGAGCTGACCACCGAGCAGGCGCACGAGGTGATGCGGATGCATCGCACCTGCACCGCCGACACCTGCCGGATCAAGCACACCGCCGTCAACACGCTGGCCGAGGCCAAGCATCTGGTGCCCGATTCCGGACGCCAACACCACTGAATGACGAAGTGGGACCAGGCATCTCATCCATGCCTGGTCCCGCCGTCAAGGATCACCGAAAGGGACACCAATGGCAAAACTCAAGAAACGCGATTTGGGGCCACGCATCACCGGCGCCGCCACCGAGCTGGTGGGCGACGCCATCCGCCAGGCCGCACTGACGGATCTGCGGGCACGGGTCGGGGGTGAGCGGTCGTGATCATGATTCCGGCGATGGCCGAATCCCAGCTCATCGACTCCTTGGCCGCATTGGGCGCGCGATTGCACGCGCTGGATGAGCGCACGCAGTCCGCGCTGGCGGGGATCTCCGATCCGGATGACTTCCTGTACTGGAAGCTCATCGCGGTCATGGAGGCCGCCACCGACGTGACCAAGGCCGCCGATCTGGCCCGCCAGGCGGTGCTGGACACCGGCGACTTCGCCCTGGACGCGGAGCGGATCGTGGCACGGGTCCGCGCGGGCCTGCCCGAGTCCATGCGTCCCCGGATCGGCGCGGCGGAGCCGGTTGCGGTGCCGCCCGACCCCGGGGAGTGAGCCATGCACGGATTGCAACGGCGCGCATTGCGCAAGGTCGGGCAGGCAGCGAAGGCCACTCCGCTGCTCGCGTTCCTGATCGCCGCGGCCGTCATCGTGGCCGGCCTGGGCCTGGTCGGTGTGCTGGCCTTCGGCCACCGCCCGCCCGCACCGGTCACTCTGCCGCCCCCGCCGCCGGGGACCTGCCAGTTCTTCTGTGAGAACCCGGCATGACCAGCGTCGATCCGGTCCAGGACTGGCTGGTCATCCTGACCGGCCCGGTGTGCAGCACCTATGTCCGGATGCCGCTCACCGCCACCGAGGTAGCGGTGCTGCGGCGCCTGGGCGAAGCGGTCTCGGAGGTCGCTGTCAGCGGCACCCGCCCCGGCCTCCGGATCACGCCCTGGTCCCAGGCCAGCGCCACCCAGCGCGCGTTCCTGGCCCATCAGCAGCACCAGACCACGGTCTGACCCCCATCACCTCACCACTTCCCTGAAAGGCCGAACTCCCATGCAGAACAACACCTACGCCCGCCGCTATCACGACACCGTCCACACGTCCCGCTCGCAGCAGTCGGCCCCGGTCACTGTGCAGAAGGTGTACCCGGCCGGCCCGATCGTGGTCCTGGTCGCCGTGGTCACCTCGGTCGGTTTCCTCAGCGGATTCCTGATCGGCTGGCAGCAGCGCGAGGACTGGGCATGACCAGCACGGACACCGCATTCGACGCACTGGCGACCTGCCCCTGCCCGTGCCATGACGGACCGGGCGGCCATTGCAGCGACTGCTGCACCGAACAGCTGTGCCAGGACTGCATCCACCGCCTCATTCGAGGAGAGAAACACACGATGAACAGCACGAACACCTCCCCTGACCAGGCCGACACCCGCCCGCGGGTGCAGGTCCAGTCCTTGCACCACGGCATGGTGACCGTGGCCGCGGAGATCGTGGCCGAACACTTCGCCATCACCCCGCACATCAACGACAACGGCGCGCCAGCGGTGTTCGGGCTGTCGCTGGTCCATATCCCCACCGGCCGACACATCCCGGTTGACGGGTTCCCGTGTCGGGAGGAGTTGCGCGAGTTGGGCCAGGCACTGGCCGCGCTGCCCCTCGAGTGGGCCACCACCACCTCCGACAGCATCAGCCTGGACCAGTTGCAGTCGATGCACGAGAGCATCACCGCCTGGGACAAGAACCGCCGCAACCACGTTCATGGGTGCCAGCGATGAACCGGGCGGTGCGCGCGATCACCGCGAACGTGCACCAGGTGCACGGAGATCGCGGGCTGGAGGTACGCCGATGAGCGCCCTGGCCAGCATCGAATGGACAGAGCCGACCACGCTCACCGAGGGCGGGGAACCGCAGGTGTACCTGGCGGCGGTGTCGGTGCGCGAGATCTTCGCCGATCCGACCTATCAGCGGGATCTGGATCGGCCCCGCGCCGAGCACATGGCCCGCGAGGACCACTGGAATGTGCGCCTGCTCGGGGTGATCGAACTGTCCGACCGGGGCGAAGGCATGCAGCCGGACCGATACGCGGTGATCAACGGGCAGCACCGGGTGGAGGCGGCCCGTCTGCGTGACCGCGATATGCCGCTGGTCGCCAAGGTCCACACCGGGCTCAGCATCGAGCAGGAAGCACAGCTGTTCCACGAGATCGACGCCAGCACACGGCGGCTGACCACGTGGGACCGGTGGAAGGCCCGCCGCGCCGGCGGGGACGCTGTGGTGGCCGCGATCGAGGCCGTGGTGGTAGCGGCCGGGATGCAGGTCGACATGGCGCCGAACAACGGCAATATCCGCTGCACCTCCACTCTCGAAAAGGTCTACAAGCTGGGCGGCGGAGGTAAGGGACTGCTGCTGGAGAACACGCTGACCTTCATCGCCGAGGTGTGGGGCAAGCGCCTGGACGCCGTCGACGCGCCGCTGGTACTGGGGGTCGCGTTGATCCTGCACAGCTACGACGACGTGCTGGACCACGAACGCCTGGGGGATCTGCTGGTGGACTACGCACCTCGCCAGATCAAGGCCCGCGCCGAGGCCTTGCGCGAGACCGAGAACGGCCAGGCCGGCAAGTTGGCCGCCTTGGTCATGATCAGCGCCTACAACAGCGCCCGCGGCACCAAGAAGCTGGCGCGCGATCAGCTCGGGCGCCCCTCGAAGCCCCAGGCCCGCACCAGCAAGGAGGCTGTGTGATGGGACTTCGATCCTGGTTGCGGCGCGGCGCGAACGCGAGTGTGGAGGCCCGCGCCGGAAGCCCTGGGGCGTACGTGCACGACCGGTACGAACGGCTGATCCTGTGCGACCTGGCCACCAACGGTGGCACCGCCACCATGGCGCGCGTGCTCGGCTTGCTGGACCAGCAGATACCGGCGGATCTGGATCCCCACTCCGCCGAGGCGGTGCCGGCCTCACTCACCGCAGACGTGGCGGCCGCCGTGCGTCGGCTCACCGCCCGCGGCTTCACCGCCCGCGGCTTCACCGCTCCTGTCACCGGCGGGGGATGGCGGATCACCGAGCGCGGCAAGGCCGCGACCGTGCTGGATCTGCTCGGGGTCCTCGGCCTTCCCAGCCGCAGCGCACCACGCCTGCGCGCCCGCCTGAATACCCGCTGACCTCTTACCGATTCCGAAAGGGAAAATCCATGCACCGCAACAACATCAAGCCCATCGTCATCGGGGTGGGCGCCGGCGCGGTCACCATCGGGGCGCTGCTGGCGTGGTTCGAACTGGACCCGCCGCACGCCTTGCGCGAAGCCGTCGAACGGCTGCGGCTGACCCCGGCCGAACGGGCCGAATGGAAGCACGCGAAGACCGCGGAGGCCGCCCGCACCGCCAAGCTCGTGCGCCAGCATGAGCAGCGCAAGGCCGCGACCTGGGCGAAGTTCGATCCCGCCATCCTGACCGCCGCCGCGGCCGGCACCGGCCTGGCCGAGCTCACGGTGCCCGAGCTGCTGGCCGAGATCGAAGCGGCCCAGGCCGCCAAGAAATCCGCCTGGGTCGCCGACTGGACCGCCGAGACTTCCCAGGCCCGCGCTGTGTGGGATGACCAGTTGGGCGCGCTGCGCGAGGAATTCGACCGGCGGCGCTGGGGTCGCAACCGGCTCGGCGTGCCACTGTTCGACCAGGCCCGCCTGGGCGCGGCCTGGGACTGGGTGCACGACCACAACCGCGAGATGCCGGAGCCCAAGCCCTGGACACCGCCGGCGCCCATCCACCCGGCCGCGCCGTTGCCGTGGGAGGGGGCTGCCGCCGCGGAGCACTCGCAGGCACCGGACAAGGTCGATATCCCGATTCCGGACTGGGCCGGGGAGTGCTGCGGCAAGCCCATGCGGATCATCCCGGCAGGCGGCCGCTACGGCGCTCAGTGGCTGATGTACTGCGAACCGGACGAAGGATGCGGCCACAACGAGCCCTACGAGCACGAGGAGCCTTCGGGGGATCCCGAGGAGTTCATCCCGGACCCGGACCCCTTCGTCCTCTACCGGAGCCCTTTCCACAACGACCCGGATCTGCACAGCAACCCCGATTCGGAGTGACCCCTCCCCCGGCCCGGCCTCGGAACCGGCAACATGATTTCTGAACCTTCCGAGGCACGAAACCCCTTCCCTCACAAAGCTTTACAAGGGACGGGGTTTCCGCTGGTATTGGGGGACGGGCGTGTCATTCCCCCCACAACCGGCCCGGATACGGAAAGCTTGCATGGCGGTGGCGTGTGCCGACGTAGGGCAGACTCCCCCACAGACAAATTGAAAAACCCTCGGTCTCTCCGACTTTTGTTTGGCGACAAAAGAGAGACCGAGGGTTCCGAGAAGAGGCAGCTGTAGTTGTGCCTGTGTTCCACACTTGGTGTGGAACACCACGTGCGGACTTGAGATTACAGGGCGTCACCGACAGGTGTCGATCCGACTCACCGCCGATTATGCGCAACAGGGGCTGCCACCGATCCCGAGAGGGGTGGCGACATGAACGTAAAAGTTCCTGGTCAGCGCCAACTGACTTCTTCAGCTCTTGCCACTGAGCTGGCCGAATTCTGTGATCGGACTGATATCGATCTTGCTGCGCGTGTCGCGCGGCCGGCGGTGATCCGATGAGCCCTCACCCTGGAGGCGATACCGCCGAACTGATGGCCGAGGGCCTGGATTTCGAGGCCGACGATTTCGAGGCCGAGGAGTTCTACCCGTTCGCCACCACCCAGCAGTGGGCCGTGCTGAACACCGACATCGACGAGTCCGCGCTCGCGGTGCTCACGTTCACGATGTGCCATCTGAACCCGCACACCGGCAAGTTCGATGCCAAGTTCGGTCGCAAGCGTGTCGCCGAGCGCTTCAACCGATCCCTGGACTGGGTCGACAAGCAGTACAACAAGCTGATCGCGGCTGGTGCGCTGAGCAAGCGACACATGTTCTGGAGCGACGGGGCCAAGACCGGCCGGACCCCCGACCAGATCGACCCCGAAACCGGCAAAAGGCGCTCTCCCGCGCCGAATCGGTGGCGGGTGCGGATGAACCCTCCCGGCGGCGCGGCCTACCCCGGCGCGACGAAGATCGCCGAGTACTACAAGTCGGATCTGGTCTCCAAGAGACTCGCAGGTCAAGGGGTAGCCGCCACACAGCGGCCAGTATCTGACCAGGCGAAACCCGAAGGATCCCCTGCCGGGGGGGTAGCCGCTGCACAGCGGCTAGGGGTAGCCGCCACACAGCGGCCAGGGCTAGCCGCTGCACAGCGGCCCGAAAGAACACGTAAGGGAAAGACCACGGGAGAGAACAAATCCGTCCGTTCCGTCCGTAGCGAGCAACCGACCGCGCGCGACGCGAAAACGGATCCGGACGGACGGACGGAGGAGTCCCCGATCCCCGAGGCGCAAGAGCAGGCCCGGCTCGAGGCGGCACCCGGCAGCGTGGCGGCCGCCCTTGTGGCGCACGCGGCGCTGCAACCGCACTTCGCGCGGATCGACCTCAAACCCAGCCAGCACCGTCAGCTGATCGAGGCGGTGGACCAGGCCCTGCTGCGGTTCTCCCCCGGCCAGGTGGCCACCTACCTGGCCGACAAGGCCCGGGAAGCCAAGACCGCGACCTACCTGGTGCAGGCATTCACCGAGTACAGCGACGCCATCAGCCAAGTCCGCCCCCGTTTCCAGCGCTCCGATTACCGCGACGAACAGGCATTCATGGCCGCGGTCTCCGAGGCGCAGCAAGCGATCGCATGGCTGGACGCCGGCGCCCCGATCGCCGAGCCGACCCGACCGACAACCAGCACCCTCCCCGCAGAGGCCGCCATTTTGCCCACACAGCGATCAGAAATCGCCGATCATGGACTGGTGACGAAAATGGCGTTCTGCACGCTCTGCGGCGGATCTGGATGGGTTAACGGGCCATCGGGGGATCCGGTGGAGCCTGCGCTGCGCTGCGGGTGCCCCACCGCACCCGAGGAGATCGCTCACGTCCTCACTCGCGTGGCAACGATGGCGGCCGCCGAGCCAGCGGACAACCCGCAACCGTCCTCGGCGGAGGTGCGCCGCGCCGCCCTCGAGGCCGCCAAGCCACGCAGTGACCGCAGCAAAATCACACGTAAGAGCCCAGTCCGTCGGACCTTCACCCCGCCACAATCGGCAGCAGTCTAAGAGGCCTCATCGATGAATGACCGAACTCACCACAGTGACGACGGTGGGCAAACCTTCCGAGCCGAACTCCAGCCCGCGGCTCGGTGACGGCTTCCAAGAGTTGATCGACGAACTGGACACCCTCGCGGTGAACGGCGGCGCCGATTCCCGCAACATTCCGACCGGATTCCTGGAGCTGGACGAGTTGACCCGGGGCCTGGCTCCGGGCACGCTCACCGTCATCGGCAGTCATCCAGGTGTCGGATCATCTACTCTCGCAATGGATTTCGCCAGATCATGCGCTATCCAGTCCGGCATCCCGGCCGCGTATCTCACGCTGGACACCCTTCCCGAGGCGATGCGGCAGCGGATGCTGTCGGCCGAGGCGAAGGTGCAGCTGCGGCACATGCTGGCCGGCGCCATGCCCGAAGCCGACTGGACCCGACTGGCCCGGCGCATGAGCGAGATCGCCGATGCCCCACTGGACATCCAACGCCCGCCCGAGCGCGACATCGCCCAGCTGGCCGGACAGATCACCGACATGGCCGAGCAGCACGGCACCCGGCTGGTGGTCATCGACCCGCTGCACCAGCTCACCGCACGCCATGACCTGCCCTACGAGAACCGCGAACGCGAGATAGCCGAGGTCACGCGCCGGCTGAAGACGTTGGCGCTGGATCTGCGCATCGCGATCGTGACCACGGCGAACCTGAGCAGCAACCCCGGCCCCCGCCAGCCCATCCCGGTCCGCCCCTCCCTGTTCGATCTGCGCGATTCCGGTGTCATCGGCCACGTTGCCGACCTGGTTGTCCTGATCGACCGGCCCGACGCCTGGGAGCGCGACCACGCTCGCGGTGGCGAAGTCGATTTGATCCTGGCCAAACACAGGCACGGCGCCACCGGCATTTTCACCGTCGCCCACCAGCTGCATCTGTGCCGCATGGTCGACATGGCCAAAGGATCGCTCTCCACCCCCGCGCCGCGGGCATGAACATGACACGGGAGGAACAGGCGGCACAGCACCAGCGATAGCCGTTTATTACCGCGGTAATAAACCGGGCGCTCCGCGAGCCTCACCGTCCGGAGCGCATCGGTCCAGCTGGACCGATGCAGCAGAGCGACTACCCGCCTCCGACGCTCCACGAAGCAGGCCACTCGATCCGCGAAGCGTCCACCAGGCCCGCCGGCGAGCGCGGAACCGAGCCTCACCGGATCGCCCCAACCACTCCCCCTGCTCGCGGAGTAACAGGCCGCCGGACTCGCAGAGTCGGACACGGAGCATCGGCGCGCTGAGACAGACGCGCCCTCCCGGAAGAACCAGCCCAGCCGGAGCGCCACCTGCGTGACCAGGCAGACCAGGCCGATTCGCATAGCAAGCTCTGAAGTGATCCGAGCAATCCACGAAGCCCATCGCGGACAGCCAGCGAACCGATGCGGAGTCACCAGGCCGGGGCCGAGCAATCGACCAAGCGGTGTGATTTCGATCTGAGACATGGCAAAAGGGCGGCGGCTGCTCCGTAGAGCAGCCGCCGACGGCCGTGTGTTGCGAGTGGAGCAGCGTCAGTAGGTCCAGGCCGACCCAGTGCCCTTGTACTGCTCTACGGAGATCGGTTCTATACCGGGCCGCATGTGATCCAGATAGAGCTGGCCGTGCAGGTGGTCCACTTCGTGCGCGACCAGGCGGGCTGTCCCTCGCTCGAAGACCGTGATGTGGGTGTTGCCGTCGATATCGGTGTGTTCGACATGGATGGACAGCGGCCGGGGGACTTTGCCGCGCAAGTCGAAGAAGCTCAGGCACCCTTCGTACTGTTCGTCTTCGCCGCCGCCGATCTCCACGATGCGCGGATTGAACAGGGTGATGGTGTCGCCCTCGGGAGTTCGGACAAGGGCAACAGCGCGCCCGATGCCGATCTGTGGGGCTGCGATGCCCATGCCCTTGCCGAACGTATGGGCCTGCGCCACGCGTTCGGTTGCCGAGTGCAACTCGGCCACGACTCGCCGTGCGTCCTCGGCCTCGGCAGGCAGGTCGAAGGGCCGCGCGACTTCACGCAGGATCGCGTCCCCCTCCTGCACAATTCCGAGACCGGCCATGACCCGAGAGGGCGGAGTGCGTTCGCTGTCGTCGGCCTGGCCGCGGAAGTCCCATTCGAGTCGGTAACGCGCGTGCAGGGGCGGGTTCTCGGTTGACCACGAGTACACGGCTCGGCCCTCACTGACCTGGTGGGAGATGGGTGTGCGGAACGGCAGCGCTTCGGCTGTCATCGAGGTTTGCAGCCCCCAAACCGCTGGCTGTAGGTCACTGGGGAAGTCCAAACGTACCGAGAGCAGCCGGGTGGGCAGACGTACTGCACGCTGGAACCAGTGGCCCCAGTGCACGTCCGTCACGGTGTATTCGTACTCGATCCAGCAGGCCTGGCCCGGATACAGCGGGAAGTGCCGGCCGCCGGAAGAGAGCTGTAGCCACACCTCTTTGAATGCATCGCGGTCGTGGTGGGGGCTCCAGTCCATCGGCTCGGCACGGTGATCGCCGTACCAGGCGTGCAGGTCGATTTCATCCCAGGTCAGCGGATAGTCCTGATACAGCGCATTGGACTTCTCTGGTGCACCGGGATACCGGTCGACACTGATCCGAATCAGGTAGCGGCTGATGGGCTCTGATGATGCATTGACCAGGTGCCGCCGCTGGGTCAGGCGGTACATGGTCCCGTCGTAGGACAAGCTTGCGTCGTCATGGTCGACCACGAGCTGGCCGCCCGTCGTCTCGATAGGTTCCGTCATCAAGGGCTTACGACGCAGGGGCACCGGCCGCGCACCGGTGAATTCGGCGAAGGCTGCCCGCAGCGCTCCCCCGGCCTGCAACATGGCCTCAGCTCGTTCGGCGAACTCAGCCGAGGGGTTCTCGGTGCCACTGAGAACCTTCGATACATACGGTCGTGAGTATCCGAGCCTGCGGGCCAACACAACCCGCGACAAACCCCGTACATCGCGCCATCGGCGGAGCTCCTGGGCGAAAGCGTTGAGGGTCATGTCATCAGTAGCTTCCGAGGTGGTAGACGGGTTTCTGTCTGCCCTGGTCAAAGCGTCGCTCCCTGGTTCGCAAGGGGTGTGCGTGTGCGTGCGTGAGACCGTGAGTATGGCTCACACTGGCGAAATACCTTGTCCGCGTGAGGAAATGAATTCACACCCGGTGTCGAGGAGTTGCCTCCCCAGCCTGTGGGGCACGGCTCGGCGCTGATGGGCGACAAGGCGGCCGCGAGCCACCGGCACCGGGTGTTATCACTCGACTGCACACAGTTCATCATCGCATTTTGATGCGCGATCGTATGCTGATCTGTATGGCCAGAACCACGATCACCATGGATGACTTGCTACTGAATCGGGTCAAAGACGCGGCCGGGTCGAACATCTCCGGGTGGATTGCCCGCGCATGCCGATCGCAACTGCTGAAGGACGGCGCTGAGGCCGAGGCCGAATGGGCGCAAGCGCACCCCGAAGAGGGCGCCGCCCGCACTGCCGAAGCTGAGGCCGAAGCCGAAGCCTGGTATGCCGCTGAGGAAGATGCCGAGCGTCGGCGTCGGGGTGTTGCGTGAGACGTGGCGAACTCTGGACCTATAAGGGCCTCGGCAGGACCCGCCACGTGCTGGTCGTCAGCGCGAACGAACTCAACAACACCGGCTCCCCCATCACCTGCGACGTGACCGACGTGGCACCGACAGGCAGCCGCGTGCTGCTGTCGATCCCGATCACGCTGCCCAACAACGGCGGTACGGCCTATATCCGGGTCGTGCGTGGGCTGAGCGGGCAGACCGACGTGGATCGGTTCGATTCCCTGATCGGCCGTGTGCCCGATGAGGTCATGGAGCAGGTCGGGCTGGCACTGCGCGCCGCCCTGGATTTGTAGCCGCTCCCCCGTCCCGATTTATTACCGCGGTAATAAATCGGCCGCTGAATGTTCGGGCCGGGCTCGCGCGGGTCAGGTCCGCGGGATCCGATCGAAGGGAATTGCGATGGTGCTGCGGCCAGGGCGCGGTGGATCCATCTCGCTGGAGATGGTCGATCTGTTCGCGCGATACGGATTCACCGACGGTAAACAGGGTTTGATTGACGAACCGGCGCACCGCACGGCATTCGATCGCCGCATTGCCGCTGGGCTGGACGATGCCCTGAGTAATCCGAGTCGGTTGCACGGCTGGCGAGTGCAGACGTTGTTCGAGGCGATGGTGATCGCATTGGGCACGGTCCGGCTGATCAAGCAGGAAGATATCGGCACCTACTTCTTCGATGACGTAGATGGTTGGATCCAGCCGCCGGACTTCCGGATCGTGACCGCCGCCGGGGAGCAACTGCTGGTCGAAGTGAAAGGTGTCGCGCCACACGACAGATGGAAGCCCCGCAAGCTGCGAGGCAAAGACGTCGCGCAGTTGCGGCGCTACGCCGAGATGACCGGCGCCCGTTTGCTTTTCGCACACTACTGGTCCCACCTCAATCAGTGGTCACTGGTCGATGCCGACAAGCTCACAGTCGACGGCGCGAATTACACGTTGTCGTTCGAGGACGCGATGCGGGTGAACGAGATGAGCGCGGTCGGTGATGCATGGATCGGGACGGTACCGCCGCTGACATGGACGCTGATTGCCGCACCCGAGTCGGTGACCTCGACGATCGTGGACGACGGCGCCCAGCAAATTGATTTCCAGATCGCGGGTGTGGAGCTCGGGGCAGCCGGACGGGTCCTCGAAAACCCGATCGAGCTGCGTATCGCGCAGTTCCTCGTGCTCTACGGCAACTGGGAGGAAGACTGCACCCCCATCACGGACGACAACGGTCGAGTGACGCGCCTCGTGTTCTCCTACGCGCCACCCGAGCCCGCAGAACCTGCCGACCCGCCGACATTTGAGATAGTGGGTCAGCTCAGTGCGATGTATTCGACGCTGTTCAACGCGGAGACGCTGAAGCCGGACAACAGTGTGAGCGCGCTGCATCACGAACCCGACCCGGGCATGCTGCGGGATCTGGTGCCGACAGACTATTGGGACCGCACCAAACCGAGCTTGCAGATCTGGAAACTGCACCTAGATCCGGACAAAGGTGAGAATGGCAGCTGAACAGCGTCGGGCTGGGCGGGGGAGTGGCGATTCACGCAGGCCGCAGTATCGGACCCACACTCCGGGGCTATTACCCGCGGTAATAGCCCCGGCTGGTTCGGGGTGATCTCGATGGATCGTTTCGGCCTGTGCCGCGTGCCCGCTTGACGACCGTCCAGCGTCTCCGTAGCTTCCGATCTGCTGCCACCACGGCGGTATTCATCCGAAGTAGCCCATCCTCGAATGGGCGAAGCAAACGGAGGCTGTGCCTTATGGCCAAGAAACGGGCCGAAATTCGTGTTCTGCTGAACCAAAAAGGCGGGGTAGGGAAGTCCACCACCTCGATGAACCTCGCCGCCACCACGGCCGACACCCTCACCGGAGGCAACGTGGATGCGGAATCGGAAACGGCGCTGGTGAGCATCGACCCGCAGGGGTCGGTGTTGTGGTGGGGTAACCAGGTCCCCAATCTGCCCTTCCACCTGGTGCAAAGCGACTACGACCGCATCGACCTGTTGCGTGCGCTGCCGAATTCGCCGACCATCAAACACTTCTTCGTCGACACCCCCGGCTGGATCGGCCACACCGGCACCGATAATGACCCGGTCGCCGGATTGCCATTCGCCGAGGCGCTGCACGCCATCCTCGACGTGGCCACCCAGGTGATCGTCCCCATCGAACCCGAGCCGCTCGGCTTCGATCCCACCGCGCGGACCATCGAGCGACTGCTCAAGCCGCGCGGCCTGGACTATCGGGTGGTCATCAACAACTGGGATCCACGCGATGGGAAGTCCGATCTCGAGCAAACCCAGGATTACGTGCGCGCCAACGGGTGGCCGCTGGCGAAAACCGTTATCCGCCATTACAAACTGAATTCTCGGGCACCTGCGGACGGGCAGGTTGTCACCACCTATCCGAAGAACCGCACCGGGGTCGAGTGCCGACTGGACTACTCGAAGCTCGCGCTGGAGTTGAATATCGGGGGCGGGCACTGATGGCCACCAAGACGAAGATGAACCTGGCTGATCTGGTGGGCGCGACCGGCGCGAACTCGGTCGTGGACGGCGAGAACGTCGTCGAGGAATCGGCCGCTACGACGCTCGCGATCCCGGTCGCGAAGATCGCGCGGAACCCGTACAACCCGCGCAAGTTCAATCCCGATGTGTCGGACCTGGCGTCCATCGTGAACAAGCAGCTCCAGCCCGGGCGGGGGATCACCCGGGGCGCGTTCCTGAAGCTGTACCCCGAGGACGCGGATCGGATCGGGGACGCCGAGCACATCGCGGTCATCGGCAACCGCCGCCATCTCGCGTGCGAGGAGTTCGGCCGCGAGACCATGGATCTGATCATCGACGACACCATGGCCGAATCCCGGGGGAGCCTGCGCGCGTGGGCGCTGCTGGAGAACATCGACCGTCGGGACCTGGACGTCATCGACGAAGCGCTGGCGCTGCGTGAGCAGGTCAAAGATTGCGGGGGACAGGAAGCGGCCGCGAAGTCGCTGGGCAAGAAACAGCCCTGGATCTCCCAACGGCTCTCGCTGCTGAAGCTTCCCGAGCAGATCCAGGAGAGTGTGCGCCGCGGGGAGTTCGCGCTCCGCGAGGCCCGCAGTCTCTCGAAAGTGCCACGCGCGGAACAGGTTGCGCGCTGGAAGGAAGCCCTGGCCAAGCAAGAACAGGACGGCAAGAACAACGCCAAGCCGAAGCCGCCCAGGCGCGAGTTCGGAGTAGCCGAGATCGCCAAGGCATTCAAGAAGTGGGACGCCAAACCCGACGTGCTGGCCACCGCGCTGGTGACCGGGCTCGAGCCGGGCGAGATCCGCGACCTGATGGACAGCTTGCAGCAGCAGCTGGCCGCCGCCGAGGCGTAGCCAGATCCCACCTCGTGTGTTTATTACCGCGGTAATAAACACACGAGAGACAGGCACCGATCAGCGTGGGGGAGTAGCCAGGCCAGTAGGGTCCATAGACAGACGACAGCCCCGGCGGATAGCGCCCGCCGGGGCTGTCGTCGCCTATAAGGGTCGGCTACTTGCCGCGCAGCGGCAGCACCCGCGCGCCCCCGTTCTCGTTGCGGATCATCTCATCGGCATCCACCCACGTCCTCACCTGAGTGAAGCCCACACCCAACGCGCGCCCGATCTGCGACGGCGTTTCACGGGTCGCGTCATGGTAGGCCAGGACCAGCGCGATGCGGTCCACATCGCTGCGGGCGTTGGTCATCTCCTTGACGGTGGCGGCCCGCTTCTGCATGGACTCGGACCGCGCGGCGGTCTCCACCATCAGCTGCGCCGAATCCGCTTCCGCCGGTTCGGGTTCCTCGATATCCGGGTCCCCTTCCTCCTGGTGCGCGGTCAGCTGATCGGCCATGCCCATCAGCATCTCGGCTGTATCAGTTCCGCGCTGGTAGCGGCGGGCCGACTGGACCTCGGCCAGCTCCTGGTAGAGCGCCGCGGTGCCCTGTTCGGGGGAGTGGCCGATGGGGGAGTGCTCCGGAGAAACAGGCGGCAGCGGCTGCGTAGCGGGACCGCCCACCGGCTGCTCCGCAGCGGCGGACAGCTCCCGGACCGGCGTGTTCTGGGCTTCCTCGGTCTGCTGGCTCACGATCGAATCCGATGCCGACAGTCCGGCATCGCTTCGTGGAGCAGGGGCCGATTCGATCTGTGAAGCAGCCGATTCCAGGGCGTTGCTCTGCGAAGCACTCGGGGCGGGCGTAGTGCTCTGCAGCAGCGGCGCGGAAACCGGGACGCTCGGTTCGGTATTGGTCAGGCGTTCGGATACGGCCCTCACCGGCTGACCGATCCGGCTCAGCGCGGTCAGTTGCGCGTCCAGATCCTCGTGGTCGGGAATCGCTGCGGTCGCCTTCTCGATGGCCTTGCCGTAGCGGCGTGCCACTACCCGATGCACCAGCAGCGCCCCACCGACCGCGATCGGCGCGATGCCGTGCACGCACATCTGGAACCACTCGTGGGCGCGGGCGAAGGGGAAGACGTTCAACCCGATCATCGCGGCCAGCAGTCCGCCCTCGATGGCGTAGACGGTGCGTAGGTCGTCGGTGTCGATGACGCCCCATTCGGCGGTGTCGCTGGTGGAGAGCATCAGCGCGATCAGCATGCCGCTGATCAGTCCCTCCACACCGAAGGCCAGCCACCACAGCGAGTTCTTCACTCCGCCGGTGGGCGCGATGTTGTGCTGGACCTGGAATGCGGAGATCACCATGCCGGCCACGAGCACGGCCGTGAGGATGCCCAGCGCGATCGGCTTGCGGCGGCGCAGTTTGTCGACCTTCGCGTGGGGGCTGGCGCTCAGGCGCTGTTCGGCGATGGCCTTCCCCGCGCCGATCAAGGCCTTGGCCTTCTGATCGGCCAGGGCCGCGGTGGTGCGGCGCAGCCGGTCCGCCGCCGCGGCCTGGGACTGGATGATCGCGGCCTGCTGCGCGCGGTCGGTGTCGCGCACCAGCTCGGCCAGTTCGCGTTCGGCGCGTAGCTCGCGCTCGGAAAGAGCCTCGGTCAGCGCGGTGTCGTATTGCTCGGCTACGCGATCGCGGGCGTGCTGGGCGCGATCGGGTAGCGCGCCGGTGAGCACCAGGTCCTGCGTGTCCGGGGGAGGGGTCTTGGGTTTGCTTCGGGTCAGTTTCATCGGTCGTGTCCTTCCGACTGGGGTTCGGGTTCGTGGGTGGAGTCCGCGGCCTTGGGGGGTCTGCCCCGCGGCTTGGGTGCGGGCCAGTGCGGACGTAGCCACTCCAGAACCTGGTCCGGATCAGCCGTCAATGCAGTCAGGCAGGCCACTACGAAGCCCTTCATCTCCAGGCCGCGATCCTCCAGCAGCTGTTGCGCGTCCGTCCGGAGCTCGGTCGGGGGGCGCACGTTCAGCTGGGGATCTCTGTGTCGGTCTGCCATGGTCACCCATTCTGCACTAAGTGGCTAGCCATTAAGGGCATCCGAAGCGTAACATATGTGGCTAGCCACATATTGGATGTGGCTAGCCACATATGGAGATTCCTATGTCCGACCCACGCGAAATCCGTTCCGACCACCAGGGCGCCGCCGATAACGAGCTGATCCCTCAGCACTGGCCAGCCGGGAACTACACGAGCGAACTCGTGGCCGCAGCCGCCGCCGCGATCGCGCAATTGGGGGCGTACCTGGAGAAGGCGGCAGAGGCCGGCGCGCTGCCGGTCGACGTGGAAACCAGCTCCACCATCTTGTCGAACCTCGAGAAGGGGGCAGGAAAGGCATCCGACGCGCTGGACGGCTGGGCGCCCGCGCCGCACGGCACAGGCGGTGACCACGCCCGGAACAGCGTCCGCAGCGCCATCTACGCGCTGGGCGTGGCACACGACGATCTGCGCGACGCCGCCGAATGGCTTCTTGAACCGCCGAATCGCCCCGACCGCACGCACGTCGCCGAGGGGCGATCATGACCTCGCCCGACAACCGGACCGTGCCGGATCAGCGTGGTGACCTCGCCTCCGATACCCCGCAGTACGTCCACATCGTGGGCTGGTGGCGATGGGTCATCTCCCGCACGCTGCGCCGAGTGCCCCGCGCCCTGTGCGGGGTGGTCTTGTACGGCGATCCGGACCTGCCCGAGCCGCCGCTGGACGGCCCCCTGTGCCCGTCCTGCGTGGCGCGCGACGGCCAGCCGGGCGACCTGCGCCCGGTACCGGGCTACTGGCTGTAAGACGCAACCTGGCGGTGGTTCCGGCCGCTCATCCCGGCCGGAACCACCGCGTGGCCAAGCTCGTGGAACCCCACACCGGCACGATTCCGCTCGACCCGAAAGCCCCTACGTCCCAACCGAACTGAACGGAGAGACCTGGTGACCCGATTCAGCGCCCCGCCCACCGTGATCTCGGAAGCGGACTTCCAGCGCCGCGTGATGGACACCGCGCAGCGCTGCGGCTGGATAATCGTGCACACCCGCCCAGCACGCACCGCGCGCGGCTGGGTGACCCCGTACGAGGGAGACCAGGGACTCCCGGACCTGATCCTGGCGCGACGCGGGCGGGTCCTGCTGGTCGAACTGAAATCCGACAAGGGCCGCGCCACCGCGGCTCAACTGCGCTGGCTCCAGGAAGCCGGACCCAACGGCCGACTGTGGCGGCCGCGGCATCAAGGGTGCGCGAGTGGTTAGAGGCGGACTGGAAGCCTGAAAATAAGCCGTGGCCGGATGCCCGCCGCCAGTGCACGCGCCTGCGTCATCGCCAGGATGGACGAGGTTCTCGAGATGTTGGCCGACTCCCGTGGCGAACTGGATGAAGCGCTCCGTTCTCTGCCACCGCTATACCCGGATATCTAGAACGAGCTCTGGTCGCACACGGAAACGCGCACCCGCGCAAGGAAATTCGACTGGCGACGCCCCGCTAGTGGCCAAGCTCGGGCTGTTGTGCGGCCGAACGCGCCAGCGCATCAGCCTCGGCCAATCGGGCATTGTGCTGGGCAGCCGAATAGGTGCTGTACACGCCGCCCACGGAAGTCGCTACACCCACCACCAGGAAGACCCAACCCAAAGTTGTTCCTTCGGAACGCTTTTCATCGAGCGTGCGTGTTGTTGAAGTACTCGAGGTCTTACCGCTGACGCAGACTTGATCCTCATGCATGGTCTGAGACCCACAGACGGGTTCCTGCGTGATGGAGCCCCACCCAATTGCGACCATCGCGATTCCACCGAAAATGCAGCCGACAGGCCAGCGGTACTTCCGTTTCATTGAACTTCCCTCCCCAGTTCCAATCCTCAGGCGCGGCAACCACACCACCCCCGGCGGTCATCCTGCCACAGCTCAGCGCGATGCAGGCGAGGCCGTCATCGCGGACTCCCGCCCGTCGGCTTCTCTGCCCTTTACCCCGCTATCCGGGTGTTTTCAACGAAAATCCGGGGTTTCCTCCATGAAATCAGCTGAATTACCACGGTTCTCGGAGCCTGCCCGCAGTCGATCTACCTGCACCGATACAGGTATTTGACCGAATCGCGTTCGCGTTCTAAGCTTCTCGTTGCTCGGGCAGATCTATGTCCGTCGAAGCTCCAGCCACTCGGTTGGGGCTTTTTTCATGTCCATATCCCGAGGGCCCCGGCGATTGCCGGGGCCCTCTTTCGTATCTGGAGGTTCCATGTCGATCGCAGTCGCATCCTGGGTTGCGCAGAGCAGCATGTGGCAGGTGCTCTGGACCGTGCTGGTCCTGTCAGTCGCGGTGGTCGTCATCGCCCTCACCGCCGTGCTGCGGGCCAACCGTGAAGACGTACCGAAGGTGTTCGCTGCGTTCGCCCACGCGTTCGGGCTGCACCGCCCCAAGGACATTCAGCCCGAACCCGTCGAACCTTCACAGCCTGATACTGATACCGTGCCCGCCACCGAGGAGCAGGAATGATTCGCCGCCGACCACAACCCCACGACAGCGTGGCCGACAGTGTGGCCGACAAGCTGGCCGGGCTCGATCTAGATGAACTCGTCGACCTGCTAGCTGCGGCGAGCCCGCAGATCGAGCGAGTGGTCCGCGGGCTCATCCTGACCGGCAAGCCAGTAGCCGAGGTCGCCGCCGAGTGGGGTGAGCCGGTGGCCGATGTCGAGCGCGACTACGAGTACGCGATTGCCTACCTCCGGCGGCCCATCACCGGTTTCATCGTGAGAGAGTGCATCCTGAACGACCGATTGGCGAGTGCCCGCTACTGCCGGGGGTGCGCCCGGCAACTGCCCACACCTCCACCCGGAACGCGGGGGCACCGACGCGAATACTGCAACGATCGGTGCAAGAACGCGGCCCACTACAGCCGTACCCGCGCTGGGGCACCGAGCCCGAATCAGTAACCAGCTCGATGGCTACCCGGGTGAGTCGTCTCTCGCGCCCACGGTCCGATACGCCTCCGGCGACCACTCCCACTGCCGGGTGTCGAACCAGAATCGGAAACTGCCCGCTACCGGCCCCGAGCCGTCAGGTAACGCGACCGGATCCTGAGGCCGCTCAGCAGGGGTACTCACCTCCCGATTATCCCCGATGCAGGCCAGCGTGCCCATGTCGACGAGCGCATAGCCGGGGCGGATCCGGGTAGCCGACAAATGGCACGGAGTTGGGGCTGCGCCATATCCTGAAGGAGGTGAGCACCATGCCTATGTGCATGCAAATGATGGACATGCTGCGCGGCATGTGGAACATGATGTTCCCCAACATGCCGATGTGACCGGAGCCAGGCGGCGGTGTCCCGCGACATCGCCGCCTGGACAGCACCATATCCACGACTACCGCAATGCCTCACCGATTCCGATCCTCGGCTGCAACTCCTTAGCGTGACTCTTCTTGCCACTGGACCTCACGGGCCGAACCAGCGGGTCGCCTTGAGAGCCTTCTCCAGGTCTTGCTGGGCCGCCAATTTCTGGATCTCCTCGGCGGCGCGGAGGGTGGCCGGGCTGGGCGGTTCAAGCGGGGGGATGACGACTCGGCGAGGTTTCGCGACTTCCTCGGTGTCCTGCACGGGGGAAGGCGGCTTCGGGTGTGACTCGCAGCGAACGGATTCCCGCAGGCCAATTCGTTCGGAAACCCGTTCGTTTCGGTCCCAGCGGGCTTACTCCTCGGCCGCGCGAGCGGAGCGGCGCTAGGACGCGGTACCCGGGAGGCACACAGTGCGGGCGGACAGGTCATGGAAGCGCAATGAAGGCGACATAGAGCGCGGCCAGCAGGGTCGATGCCGTGGCGAATGCTTTGAATCCCTGTGCAATTGCGGTTGTCCAGCGCTGGCCATCGTGCCGTGACATTGCGCCGGCCACGACGGCAGCCAACAGGCTGACCAGGGACAGGATCACGGCCAGGAGTGCTTTGAGTACCGCCGTACTGGAGGTGTTCATGGTGTTCGGGGCCAAGCCTTTCCGGTTCGGGCGACCCCATGGCGTGGGTCACACAGTCAGGGGTTGGGGGTTCTCAGTACTCCCCCGGAGGCATGAAACCCACACTTCCGGAGGGAGGCCCTTCAACCACTGAGCAGCGTATGCGCTGCTTTATTGAAATCTCCTGTGCGAGAACAAATTAGAGAGATTAAGGTGATATAAGTGCAATACGGGTACAGACCGTCCACAAACCCGGAATGCACACACGACATATGGGTGACAAGAATGGAACAGGGCACGTATGGCCAAGAAGCCGTTGGGGCTACCACGAGTTCCGCCGGGTCCTCAACACGCGTTCTTCAAAGGCCTCCAAGACCTTGTGACGAGTGCCGATGATCTACCGCTCAAAGAACTCGGCAAGATCGTAAATAGGTCACCGCAGGTCATGCACCGAGCCTTGCTCGGCCCGGCGATACCGAGTTTGGAACTGGTAAAGGAGCTCGTGAAGGCGTTGTCCGAGCTGATCGGTGCCAATCCGGAGGAGATGGAGATTCGGTTCCGTCTCCTCCGGAGTGAAGCCCTCATCGACCAACGGGACAGGCGTGAAGTACCCGGAACTAGCGCCCCGCACGATGCCGCTCCTCCAGGGGGCAGCGGAGCACCACCCGCGAAGAACCTCAGCGCTGACCCAAAGACCGCGGAAGGTGACAAACACCAGAACACTCAGAAGGAAACCCCGAAGTCCGCCCAGGCAGATGATCAGCGGCGGACCTTTACCGCTCTGCTCGTGCGCCTCAAGGATGCTTCCGGAAAGACCCGGGACCAACTGGCTACAGATACCGGGGTGACTCCTTCCGCGGTGGAGAAGTGGCTGTACGGCGAGCGCATGCCCACACCGAAATCGCTCAAGAAGTTCATACACGCTCTCGGAGCGGGCGAAGCAGACAGTGCCGATCTATGGAGACTTCACCAGGACATTCAGGTACAGGACGACTGACGACGACCCAACTCCTGCACCCTGGGATCCGGATCTCGGTGGGGGTGCTGTTAGTCGGTCACCGCGCCCCTGACCGAGATCGAGATCGCCCGGCTGCTGCCCCCGGAACTGCACCAGCGACACGCACGCAGGTGAAAAGCAAACTCCGCGAGTACATCTCACTGTGAAAGCCCTGACCTGCGATAAAACGGCTATCGCCGGTGCTGTGCCGGATGTTCCGTTTCCGTGCACGAAAATGAGGAGTGATACCCCGCGATGAGCAGGAAGAGCGCTACCGAGCTCGCTGATGATCTGTCCGATATCGCCCATGAGGTTCGCCGCCGCGCCGCCGAGGAAGTCCGCACCGAACTCGCCCGCGAAATCGCGGATCGCTTCCTCGGACGCCCCGGCCAGGACCGCAGCATCTACGGCGGTCGGCATCCGGAGGACTGCCTGCTCGAAGAGCTCGCGGACAATCCCGCACTGGCCAAGGTCCCCGAACTCCGAGCCGCGCTCGAACGCTTCGACAGCGATGACAGGGAGGGAGTCACCCCGGACTTCCGCGCCGGTATCCTGTTCGCGGTCGGCCTGCTCACCGACCTCGACTTCGACCACTGACCAAGCCCGTTCGCGCTTGCGACAGACACATCGGCAGTGCGCTTCAGACGCACTGCCGATGTAGTTCAATGGTAGAACTCCTGCTTCCCAAGCGGATTCAGACCATTTGGGACCACTCGGCAGACCACCCCATTGGTACTGAAAGGTCGTCGAACCCGTGGATTCGAGAAGAAATTTGCTACGCCTCAAGGATTTCGAGCCAGGCACCGAGTACTGGGTATGACGCTGCAATGGGCGCTCAACGGCTGGCACACGGTGGCAGGCCACGTTGGGATCTGGCCGATCCTGGTACCGCTGTTCGGGGGGCTGCTGTACGAGTGTGCTGCTGGTGCGCGGAACCTTCAGCGGCACTGGACAACTCGTATGGTCGTGCGCGAAGCCCCCCGAGGTACCGTAGTGAAGAGCACGACTCGCAGACCTGGCGGCTTGGTGTCCACGCTCGTCATCGAGGTCGGGCCGCCCACACACCCAGCCACCACCTCGACCTCCCCCGAGCAGCGCGAGTTGCCATGACTATCCGAGTGACGTCCGAGGAGCGATTCGGCTTCGAGGGCGAGTTCGAGCAGCTGTTCCGACGGCACTCGGCCGCGGTGCATCGATACGCCTGTAAGGCACTGCGCGGGCAGACCCATCAGGCCGAGGAGATCGTCCAAGAGGTCTTCATCGCGGTCTGGAAGCAGTACGCCCGCGATTTCTCCGGAAAGCCGGATCAGCAAGCGCTGCAACTGATCATGAAGATCGCCGCGCGGCGGGTGATCGACATCCACCGTCAGCGCGCGACCCAACCGACCCAGCCCAGCGCGGACTTGGACGACTCCATCCTGGCGGTCGGCACCGATCCTTCCCGCGGGAACCCGGCCGAGCGGGTCCTGAGCCAAGACGCCGTCAAACGCTTCTGGTTCGGTCTGACCCGCGAGCTGACCGACGCCGAATATCAGGTGGCGCTGATGGCGTGGGAGCTGGAGCTAGCAGTGAAGGAGGTCGCCGACATTCTTGCCATATCCGTGTCCACGGTGTGGTCGCATAAGAGTCGAGCACGAATCAAAATTGAGAAGATCATGCAGCACAACAGGAATCGGATCGAGTGATGTGCGAGCGATCGATCGAGGTGACCACATGAACTCCGACCAGATACGAGCGGCCCGCCTGCCCGCCACGATCGGCACGGCGCTGCACGAGATCGACAACTACCTGGCCGACGACGCCGGTACCTACCGGTACGACGTCGAGGCCGGGCTCGCACAGCTCCAGCAGGCCATCGCTGTCGATCATGAGATCGCCCCGAAGGCCGGGCGTATGACCAGCGATATCACTCCCGAATTCGCGACCCAGGTCGGATCCAATTCGTGGACCTTGAGCTGGCTGCCCGATCGCCACTTGACCCGTGAACAGGCGTTGAGGGGAATGGAACTGGACGAGATCCTGAGCGATCCTGCGCTCACCACAACACAGTTGGAGTGGGAGGCGGCTGGTCGTCGCGCCGCAGAGCTCGGTCTGACTCTCGAAGAAGTCGTTGTGCTGCTGAGCAAGCGGCTGACGGAGACAACGAAGAGCAGAGACCGGCCATCACCGGCCAAGCGCGCTCAGGCACTCGAAGGTCTGCAACCAGATCAGGGCTGATCTCCGCCTGTCCTCACCTCTGCGGCTCCGGAGGGTCGGCGGGTGGCGGCGGACCGGCCACTACTTCCAAGTCCGAGACCAGCATCCATTCGTAATGGCCACCCGGCCCCTCGGCTCCTTTGGCTGGTTTGACCAACAGCGCCCACCAGACCACCACCCAATCCCGGGCACGAACGTGGACGTCACCGACTCCGGCCTGGTGCTGCGGCCCAGCCTCACCCACGTCCGCAAGAGCCCCGGCTTCCGGGCACTGGAGCGCGGCGCGTAACGCAGTACGGCGCGGCTGCCGGGAAACTAACCCGCGCTCGCTTGGGCCAGGCGCCGGGACTCTCCTGTTCCGGAAGTGCGCTGGCTGTACGGGGACGTTGTCGGTCAGAAATGACAGCCTGAACAGCTATTTCCCGGTCTGTTGGAGATCTTGGTCGGCAAGGTATGCGAGTGGCATGAACGACCGTGATGGGCTGGCGCTCGCTAGCGCGGCGAGTGAGAGAGCTGGTTGTCGCGGCTGTTGTGGGTGAGGTGTCGTACTGCGGGCACGGCCAGGGGTGCGGCCGCGGCGACGAGATAGATCAGCCCGGCGCCGGTGGCGATGGTGTTCGCGCCGATGTGATCGGTCAGGGGGCCGATGCTGAGCATCCCGATCGGGATCGCGACATAGGAGAGTAAGTGATCCAGGGAGGAGACACGGGAAAGAACATCGATGGGGATGTGTTCTTGCAGGGTGGTTTCCCAGGTTGTGGATGCAATCGAAAGGCTCGGTCCAGCAATCAGACTGGCGCTCATCAGGACTGGGAGGCTGCTGTGGGTGCCGAGCGCGAATCAACGGCGTGTCAGGATTGCGATCGTTTGTCCCATGCGAAGCAGGTGCCGGACCACAAAGCCGATACATGATGATGCTGGCCAGTAGGAGTCCGTGCTCTAGTTGGCCAGCCGCTGCGGATTCAGCAGGTGTCACATGAACGCGTTCAACCACCGAGTTCCTGCGCTGGCTCGCGGGCGATACTGACAGCTCGTGGCCGGATGTGCCTGTGCTGCAACCAGATCAGACGCGTCCGACCTGCGTGAGTTCGAACCGAGCAACCTCATAAATGAGAAGGCACAGTACGCTATTCGATCTGAAATTCCTCCGCTGGTAGCGATTCCGATGTCAGACCAAGCGGTATAACTGAGAGTTTTCTGAGCATGCTCTGAAATCGCTTTCCGCCCAACCGAATCTGCATTTTGAGCCCTTTCACATAGTGAATGCTGTTCGGTACCGGGAAAGGAACTCTGATGGTCTTGATAGAGCTTATGGCCGGGGCCGTCACGGGCCGCTGGGCCTCAGGGTTGTGGCAGTACCTAAGCATGCGAGTGCATGCCGCTCACGCAGTCGAACTCGAGCGTGAACGCAACCGAGGCACCGTCGCCGCGATCGCCGCGCTCCCGACGGGGGGACTGCTCGTCGAACACGAGCACGGCGGCCGCAGCCGCATGATCGCGGTGCCCGCACCGGCGGCAATGTTTCCCGCTGCACTGACCCTGGATCCCGTGCAGCCCTCGGCGATCACCGGATCGGCTGCCCCCGATTACACCCACGAGCGCGCGCGATGATCCCCCAGGACGGGCTCGGGACCGTAAGCACTCATCTCGACGACGAGATCGCTGACTACTTCCGTGCCCACTACCCCCGCCTTGTCGGCTTCCTGCGTAAGGCCTCCGAGCTGACCGAGGAAACAGCCCACCAGGCCGCGCAACACGCCTTCCTGGTTCTGCGTAAAAAATGGCCTGACCTGCGCCAGCCTGGCCAGAACCCCCGCGCGTACCTGTACAAGACCGCGGAGAACTGGGTCCGCAGGAACGACCGGCCCGAACCCCTGGTATTCGTCGATGACCTCACCACGTTCGACCAAGCCGCCGGCATCGCAGTGGAGGAAGAAGTGATGTTGTCCATGCGAATCGATGAACTACTCGCCCGGCTCCCAGAACGACAACGGCAGGTGATCTTCCTGCACTATTTTCATCGGTTCACCATGAACGAGATCGCGGAGATCCTCGGAATCACGCCCGGGACCGTCAAATCCACCGCCTCCGACGCACGCGGGAATCTGCGCGGATGGCTCGAGCAAGAAAGCCGATGAGATGACCCGCAATTTTGACGAATCGATGCTGGGAATCCTCGCCGGCGCGCGCCCGGAGTACACGATGGGCTCAACCGAGATCGAACGACGGTTGGCGCAATTCCAGCAAAAAGCCGCCGCCATCGATGCTGACCCTGAGGCATCGGCGCAGCTCAACACCGAGATCGCCGAGCTCGACGATCCGGCCTCACGCACGCCACCACCCCGCTGGCTCTCGCTCGAGCGGGTGCTCGAGGAGCTTGAGGAGCCCGCTGTCACCGCACAGTGCGACGGACCAGCCACGGAGACCCACGAACGCCCAGGGGACTGGAGCGAATACCCGAGAGGGCGTGCCCGGCAGCATGTCATCCCCAAACTTGGAACGATCTACGAAAACGGCCAGTCCATCACCAGCAGCAGGAGCTCGGAATGCGCATTGCGGTTCGACGATGGAGCTGAACCCGTCTGGACCTTGAGCTGGTACCCCACCCTGCGGCTGACCCGCGAACAGGCACGGGCCGGAATGGAACTGGCCGAAGTGTGTACCAGTGATCAGGAACCGGCGGCCGTTGCAGAAGCCCTTGCGGCCGAGATCGGGATCAGCGTGCAGGTCGTGAGAGAAGTCCTGAAAACGCGGCTTCGGGAGAAGGCTGAACTCGATCGGGCTGTCCAACCCGATCACGGCGAATCATGGCACGACGCACATCACTGAACACAGCGAGATCATCACGGTGTAGGAAATACACTCACCGGGATCCGCCGAACGGGCGTGTTCGTCTCGGGGGGTCCGGCTGCGACCGGGCATGCCGTGAAGTCGCCGCCCGCGCCGCGGAATTGTCCGCCGCCCGCTCGGGCTCTTCTTGGGAGCGCCGGGACGGCCGAGTCGAACGAATGTCATTGTCCGGTCGGGTCTTTCACCGGTTACTTCGTCGACGTAGAGCAGATGTGCCAGCCGGTGACGAGCACCTTTGGATACCTGTTCCACAGCATTCGCCCATCGATCATGAGGCCAGCGGATGTGATAGATCTCTGCGGCTTTGCGGATCGTGGCGGCCAGCTTGCGGGCGTCGGCAGGTTGAGCGTCCGGGCCAGCGGCGTGGAAGTAGACCGCGTTCACTTCGGACACCACCAGCTCCCAGCAGCCGATCACCTGCAAAACAAGGCCTTCCATGGAACGCGCTGGTTCCCACGCCGCGGCCGCTTTGCGGCCACGCTCCTCCACCCTGGCGACGACCTCGTCGGCAATTTCGTCAAAGCTCCGAGGCTCAGTGGTGTCATCGATCATGAAAAACAGCCCAAGAGGGCCAGAAGCTAATGGAGTTCGTCAGGGGATTTCGTCGTATTTCCATTCCAGGGGCGGCGTATAACCGCAGATCGTCCCGGCACTCCGTGCGGGGCGGGTGGCTCTAGTCGGTGCGCCGATGTCTCCCTGGTGTGACGAGCAGGGTGACAGCGGGGAGTTCGAGGGTGGGTTCCTCGGTCGCCGCACGCAGACGATCGCAGAAAACCTCGACAGATCCGTAGCAAAACTGGATCTCGCGCAACAAGTCTCGGATATCGGCCATCATGCCCCCTCGGGCAGCAGACCCAGGCGTGGGAGCTTGCCGAGCTGACCATCCGCTCGGAAGGGGCAGCGGCGTGGCTGACCCCGCGGCCGATGCGGCCCTGTATCGGTTCTACGCGGACATGTTCGACGCCCACGGTTTGCACTGGCCCGACCGGCTGCTCGAGGGCCTGGTCCTGGATCCCGATGATGCCTCGCCGATCGAACTACCACCGCAAGTGGACGACCCCTCCGAGGTCGCCGTGGTGCTGACTTCCGAATACCGCTGTGGACGTACCAACGCCTGCAAGCCCGTGCTACCGCCGAGGGAACCGACATCGAGGAACTGCTCATGGCCACGGCCATTGTCGGCCCCGCAGACTCGTAACCACCGCCATCCCACAGCGAGATGGCGGTGCTCACGGTCGACAGGATGGGGGACAGGGCTTTTGCTGGGTAGGACGGTCTGGCTATTCGCCCACCGGTTCGGTGAGGAGCGTGATGGCTGCCTGACGCTGCTCATCGTCCCCGAACAGTTTCCAGATCAGGTCCGCAGCCTCTTCGGCCTCTGAGGCGGCATGGCGTAGCCGCTGATCATTGGTGATGCTTTCGATGGTGTGCAACGCCCCCCACAGGACTGAGCCGGTGACCCGGATCAGTGCGGCGAGTTCGCCGGGGCCGTGATCTCGGGTCTTGATGATGTCCGCGGTGGCGGGTTCGATCATCGCCAGGGTGGTGGCCGTGACTTCGGCGATTCGTTCCGCGCTTTGCGAGGCGATCTCGCCGGCCAGTTCCCATTCCACAACCCAGTTATCGGTGACGTCGAGTGTGGCCAGCATCGTGTCGGTGGCCCGCCGCACCGTGGTGAAGGCGAAGAGAACGTCAGGAAGTAGCGTCCGCACGAGTTTGGGGGCGACCTTCTTCTTGTAAGGGAACTCCAGCGAGATCAGCCTGACCAGTGCCTGGGCAGTTTCGAGCTGTACCGATACTGCGACATCAGAACCTGCGGCTGGGTTGCGGAGAACCGGGATCTCCACTGGTTCGAGGGCGTACTGGGCCGTGTCGGGAAGCTCCATGACATCGCGTAGGAACCATTGTGTGGCGACCGCGTCGACGTAGTCATTCTGTGCTGCCTGCAGGCCGTCGCGGTGCTTGAGTTCGGTGGCACTGGCGTGTTGCAGGCAGTGGTCCGCGCTGGTGCCGTCATCGGGGAAGTACATGACGCGGTTGCGGCAGCGACCGCCGGATTTCGTGAGGCCGGTGCACTGCGTGCGTTCCATCGCGGGCAGATACGGCGGCACGTCAGCGGGTTGGGGTGGTGGGACAACGACTGGTGGGTTGGTGGGGGAGATGCGGGGATGTCCGCCGCGAACGGCCTCGGCGTGGCGGCCGTGGATTCCGGTGGGCCGGGACGGTCCACTCGCCCAGCTCTGCGCCAGCGCCGCGCGGTGGTTGAGCAATGACGCCGCGGAGAATGTATCGGTGGCGATTCGGTGGGTGATGTCGAGTGCTTGACCGAGTTCGTCGACCCGTAGAACGTCCTCGATAACCGTGGGGAACAGCGCGGTTGCCTCGGTCAAGAGCCGGACCAGCTGTCCCAACAGCGCTAAGTCGCCATCGCAGACGTAGTCGGTATCGCATGAGCAGGCGGGCACGATCGGTGAGTTCCAGTCCTCAAGGACATCACTACCACTCAGATGATCGTCACCAGGCATGTTGTCGTCAGACATGGCATGAACCTAGGGCTGGCAGATGCCAGCGGTTATGAGTTCGACATTGCCCGGCGAGTCGAGTTCCGAACGCTCCGTCAGCAGTCGTTCGCTCGGGATTCGATGGCACGGGCACGCTTATGCGCGATCAGGGCATCGATATCGAACGGTGTGGCAGCGCCACTGCGCTCGCCGACATCGAGTGCCTCGCGCAAAACATGCAGTCGCTGATCATCGTCGCTGGTCTCACACACGAATTCATTGATACCAAGTCCGGTAGTGGTCCGGGATTCGGGTGCGGTCGGCAAGGTATTCGTGTCCTTCGAATCGAGCATGCCGATACGCGGTGACGATGAGCGCGGGACCGATGGATGGTCGGCAAGATCACGCCCGCCGGGTCGCGAAGCAGTAGAAGCGACTATCGGGTTCGAGGCTTCGGACGCGAGAGTGCGCGAGCGGGCACCCACTGCCGGGTTTCGATCCGGCCTCGCCCATCCGCGGTTGGGATCGCGAACAGGGTCAACCCGATCCACGAGGCGTCGGTGCACTGGGCCCAGGCGTAGAGCCATCCCGGCACAGTGGTGGCGAGGTCGAGCGCGCTCGATTTGATTCGCAGCGATATCTCGTCACGCCGGAGCCCACCTTGGGGTGGGAGCGCGGTGCCGAGTGCGACCAGCACCGGCATCGGCGGGTCGATGACGCGGCGCGATGCGGCAGCGAAGTCTCCATCCCAATACTCGAACACGCATTCGATAATTGCACAGACCGGACGGTCTTCAGCGATAGGCTGCACCAATGGTGAACGTGGGCGATCGAGTGCTGCTGATGGTCGGCGGAGTGTCGATCTTCGAGGTCCTGGACAGCGACGGCGAGACCGCCACTGTCCAATCGGTCGACGATGCGCCGGGCCGTTACCCGTTCCCCTCGCGTGTGAGCGCACTGGTCCCGGCCAGCGCGGACTCCAGCAGCACCGACTGAACTCAGCGCTGCGGTTCGTACGGTGCACGCGCTGCGACATAGCGCGACATGGCAGTTGGAGGTCGATGCAGCGCAGATCTGTTCGTACGGACGGTGGGCGCAGGTCCCTATCGCGCGGCCGGCAATTCCACGAATCGGCGCGGATCCCCATCAGTCCGAGCAGAATCGATCGGTGACCTGCAGCGGCTTCCCGGTGCAGCGCGTATATGGTCCGCAGTGGTGTGTCTCGCCAGAACTGCCACTCCGCACTAGAGCAGCCGACCGAGCCAGCGGCTGAGCCGGAGCCGAAGTTTCCTTCGGAGCACTGTTTCTGCGCGACCCCGTCAAGGCAGGACGGTGTGATTCCTCGGCATTCCAGGAATCGTGTCGCCGATGAGGAGTGGACCTGGCTATCTCGAGTTCGGGGGTGGGAGCGCGACTACATGATGTGATGCTATTGCTGATCCACGAAGCCTGGCGCTGGGGTGCCGACCATCCTTCGGTGCGCTCATCGGCCGTACTACTACTTCCTGGTATCGCCTATGTGGTGATGGGGCGCGTGCGAGACTTACAGCGGCACTTGAGGACTCGGATGATCTTCAGGGAAGCAGCCCCGCACTCTCCGGTGAAAATCATCGAGTACCGGGGCCGGGGCGGTGGTTGCACCTACATCGTGGAGGTCGGCGAAGACCCTGCCGCACGATCGCCGGTCTCAGGGGAAGACCGAGAGATGCACGAGCGGTGAGCGACTGGGACTCCGAGTTGTTGTTTCGCCAGTACGCGGTGCGCGTATTCCGGTTGGCGTTCAAAGCGTTTCGCGGTGATGCCGAGTCAGCGAACGATGTCGTCCAGGATGTTTTTCTGGCGGTATGTCGGCAATTGAAAAGGGACTTCCACCACCGTTCGGCGGAGCAGGTCGAGAAGCTGATCATGACGATCGCGAAGCGCCGCGTGGTCGACCATCTGCGGAAAATCGGGCGTTCCCGGGAGTACTCGGCCGGCATGGCGGAGGACCTCGACCGGCAGATGAATCACGCCGGTCACGCTGGTGACGGCGGCACCGAGAACCTGAGCGATGAAGTCATGGCATCGTTCTGGCATGCGCTGACTCGTGAGTTGACTCCCACCGAGCATCGAGTGGCGACGATGACGTGGCTGCTGGAAATGACACCCGACGAAATAGCCAAAGCTCTCAAAACCTCACGGCGAGCTGTGTACACCCACCGCAGCCGGGCACGCGGGAAGATGGAGCAGGCTTTGAATCGCGGTGGAAATCGGACCGAGGCCGATGCCGAACCTGCGACCAGCGGCATGGAAGTAGCGACGCACAGTGGAGGAGGTGCAACCGAATGAACATGGACGAGCACGGTGTTCAGGGCATGCCCGACTCAAACTCGATCCGTAAAGCGTTCGACGAGTTGGACCACTACCTGACCGAGAACGACAGCACCTTCGAGTTCGAGATGGAGGCCGGGCTTACCCGCTTCAGGCGAACGTTCAACTCCAACAGGAACGTGCAGCGTGGAAAGTTCGCAGACCGGCTGAACAAGCTGTTCGAGACCACCCGCATCCCAGGGCGAGGACCCTACACCACCAAGGAGGTCGTGAACGCCTTGACCGCCGCAGGTCACCCGATCAGCGGGAGTTACCTGAGCAGCCTGCGCACAGGCCGACGAACCAACCCATCCGATGAGACAGTTACCGCGCTGGCGAAGTTCTTCCAGGTCAAGCACGACTACTTCCTCAACGACATCTACGCCGCCAAAATCGACCATGACCTTGAACTGCTTACGCAGCTTCAGGGCTACGGTCTCCGCAGGTTGTCCTCACGAGCCTTCGATCTGTCGGAGGAGTCGCGGAAACTGCTGGAATCGATGCAGGAAAAACTTCACGCCGGCGAGCACATGCCGGAGATTCCAGAGTTCGACGACCTCGCGTCGCCTCTGCTGACCGCATCGGATGACACCCCTGCCGATGATGAGGGCTGAACAGGCGACGGCACCATCGCTTCCCAGATCTCGGACACGTCCATTGACTGATCAGGAGCAACAGTCGTAATCGGTTGTGGCACCTTCATATTCGGCTGTCCCGCCGTCTCCGATAATCCAGCACCCCGTGTTTCTTCGCTGTGTCTGGGTTTTCCTTCCACCCCATTCACCGCGTTCCCCCTGCAAGGATGCCGAGCGCGGTGGAGGCACCGGCGAGGTCGTTGACGCGCAGACGTTCAAGCGCGGTGAGCCACGGGCCGCCGGGTTCGCGGCCGGCGAGCACGGTGAGCAAGGCGGAGCTGAGGGTGGGCACGCTGGCGAGTCTTTCGTCCAGGACCCGCTGGGTGTGGACCGGGAAGTCGGTGGCGACCGCGCTGCAGAGCGGTCCGGCGACCTCGGGTAGTTCGATGCTCACGAGCTCGAACAGGCGCAGGGATTCGAGGTTCGAGGGTGCCAGCAGGATCGTTTGCGCGAGAGCGTGCAGCGCTTCGGTGTCGCTGACCAGCGTGTGGAGTAGCCCGTACATTCTGGGGTGTTGGTCGAGCAGCATTGCCTGCAGCAGCAGGACCGCTGCGGCGGGCCGGTCCGTGAGCAGGCGTTTGGTCATGATGGTGACCGGCGAGTTCTGTGTCTCGCGGTGGGGTGAGCGGCGGGCGCGGTGTGCGGCATCGACATCGACCAGGGCGTTCGCGATGGCGCGCAACGGGGGATAGTCCCCGGACAACGGGGTGCCGTGGTCGCGGCCCATCCAGTCGGTCAGCGCCCGCTCGAGCAGCACACCGGCCAGGTGACCGTCCGGGCCCGCGAGGAGCCTTCGCCAGAACGAGGAGATGTTCGGGAGGAAGTCGACCAGATGGCCGGCGCTGAGCTCGGCGGTTGGTGGGAGTTTGGCGACCTTCTGGGTGACCAGGACGAGGTCGACGTCATCGAGCGCCCACAGCAGGGCTTCGAGATCGACGAATGTGGCTTCGCCATCGACCTCGTCGTACAGGCGTGCCTCGGTGCAGATGCCGGACAGGATCTGCAGGACCGCGTCGGTGGTCATGTTCTCGAAGACCCGTGAGGCAGCCAGGAAAACCGGCTTTCCGTACTGCTGGCGAAGGTCGAAAAGTGCTGTGACACAGTGACTCAGGGACACGAAGTCCCCTTCGGTGTATAGGGCCAGCAGCAGATCGGCGAGCCAGCGTGGGCCTCGGATGGTGTCGTACAGGGTGATACCGAAGATCAACCGCTGAAAGGCCTTGCTGCACTTGGGTCGCGGCCAGGTGTGCTTGGTCCTGCGGATGTATTCGCGATGCTCGGATCGTTCGACCAGCGCCATGTCGGCCTCGACCCGCATGCGGACTTCACGCACGATGCGGCCGGTTTCGCGTTTTTGATCCAGCAGTGCGGCGATGCGTTGGCCGGCGCCGAAGTCCGGGTCGTAGTCGACCAGGGAGGGCTCACCGACCGCCTTGTCGGCATCCTGCGCGTCGGCAGGGGGGTCGCAGACATCGAAGATGGCGGCCGCGGCCCGCTCATCGATCTCGGTGATCGCCTGGCAGATCACGGTCACGCGGGATTGATCGACCTTGCCGATCGCGTCGAGAAACAGTCCGACGGCGAATCTGTCGGACTCGGCCAGGTCCACCAGCACCGACGCCAACGCGGTGTTGTTACCGAGGAAGTGCTCGTCCAAGCCCGCCACGGCCTCGGTCTCTCGGGCATTGCGCAGCAGTTCGACCAGCCATTTGGCTGGTACGCGCAGATCGATCAATTGTGCGGGAGTGGCGGCGTGTGCTGGGGCCGCCACCACCGGCGGCTCGGTCGCGGCCGCCGCGTTCTTGCCCTTGAGGTAGACCGGGTCGTGCAGCGGCCGCATCTCGGACTGCAACTCGGTGAACGGCCTGTCGAGGGCCTTTGCGGCGCACTGCACGATCGCCTTGTACACCTCGGGGGACGGGCCTGACAGACGGCGGAATTGATCGCCGAATGCCTGCGGTGAGAGCTGCAGCCCGTGCTGGTCGGACACTTGCTGATAGGAGAGGTCGGCGCTGTCGAGTAGTTGCTTGAGTTTGATGACCAGCGCCTTGACCTGCGCGGGCATCCGCACGGGCAGACTTTCCGGTGTGGTTTTCTTCGGCCGCCCACCACGTTTGCGCTCCGACACCGACACTTCTTTCTGCAGTCCTGGGTGCCCACGAAGGCCTCAGTGTGACCGAAAACCCTTGTGGCCATGCCGAAAACCGAGCGACACCCGCCGCGCGGGGGAAAGCTATCGGGAATCTTCCAGCTCAGATGGTTACGGGGGTGGACCGAAAAACCCTCGGCAACATTGAATTTCAGGGCGGATCGACCGTCTCGGTCGCCGCGCCGGTGCGGATCGGCGACCACGGTTTGGTAGGTCGCGGGCTGCCGATCCGCCCGGGATGAAGGCCACACAGAAGGGTGACCACGTTGATCGTGCCTCCTAGACCGGTCGATCCGATAGACCCCGCACCGCCCGATCCGCGCGAACGGCGAAACGCCGTGCTCCGGCGCGCGGTCGATGCTGTGGTACTGCTGGTGATCATCGCCAGCATGCTGGTGCTGGTGCTCATCGCCCACGCGGACCAGCAGATCCTTTTCGCCGCAGGAGGTTTCATCCTCGCGGTCGGCGGGCTATGGCTGAGATTCCGCCGATGACACCTACCTGCTGATGCGAGAGCCCCTGGCGCGCACCAGGGGATCCGTACGTGCGCGCCGCACGGAAATCGAGCGCAGACGAGTCGGCCACTCCCGCGGGTGATTTTGTCTTCTGTTTTCAGTACCGGCTAAGCCGTACTGTCTTACCGGTCTGGTTTCGTCCGAAATGTCTTGTGTGCCATCGGTAATAGCGTTGTCGGCAGGCAGGGTTGCAGTACTTTTTGGGGCCGACCAGGGGTACCGGGCCGTGATCGTGGCAGCCGTTGCCCGCACGCTCGGCACAACTCGTACTCCGCGAGAATCTCCCCGCCGTACAGGTACGGCGCGAGCGCCTCTCGGACATCGGGAATACCGTTCGGATGGGACCGACCTCCTCTTGTCACCGTCAAGTGCCTCGGTCCGGTCGAATCGATTGCGGGAGTATGGAAGTGGTGACCTGACCATCGAGTTGGACGGGCAACACCCTCAGCGCTGGTGCGGAGTCCGGCGGCGATGAGCGGTGCGCAGACCTACGCGCTCGCTGGGGTCAGATCCCCGATGCCCGTGCGCGCCGATCCGCCCGGCGACGGTGGTCTCGATGAGTATCGGATGACGAACCGCCTCTGGAAAGCAGCTGCGGGAGGCTCGTGCCGAAGAATTGCAATCCTGTAGTTTCCACAGCCGCGGCGAGCCTACTACAGGATTCTCTTCTACAAGAGAGAACTATAGGGTCCATCGAAAAATGTGCCTTGACCTGCAATTTCATTGTGTCGTGGTGACCCTTCTAATGCGCGGTAGTGACCCTTGTAATGCGTGGCTTCCTGGGGAAATGCATTTCGGCGGTGACCCTTCTAATTTGTGGATAGACCCATTCGGCGGCCGATTTATCCACAGCATTTGCGGGACCTGTCCACGCATTAGAGAGGTCACCCCATGGGCGCGGCGGGCGCATTACAAGGGTCACCGCGCTCCACCGGCGGTCTCGCTGGGCAGCGCATCGGAAGGGTCACCACCGTGAGTCCTGCGCATTAGAAGGGTCACCCTGGTTCATTCAGAACTCACACCACGCATTAGAAGGGTCACCATGGGTCTTCAATGACCGAAGATGCGCCCGTCAGTGGATGGTTGAGCCCTCCGCTACGCATTAGAGGGGTCACCGGCGTCCAGGCACGCGAGCCCAGCCGTGCGCGAATCAGAAGGGTCACCGGGCGGCCGGTATGTACTTGCACAAGGTTGTAAATTTCGCGCATTAGAAGGGTCACCGCGACGGTGGCGGACACTAGCGGGCCTGTCCAGAGCCCTGTGCGGGGGTGGTGACCCCTCTAATGCGCGGCGGTGTGTTCTTCGAGGTGACCGGTGACCCTCTGAGGCATAGTGGTGGCCATGGCGCGACCAAAACGTGACGAGCTGGCGCTGATCCAAGCCGCGGACTTGTTGCAGCAATCCGATGACCAGGAGCTGGCGTTCACGACACCGTTCCTGGCGCAGGCGTGCCTGCCGTATCGGAACCCGGGGGATATCCCGGTGTGGAAGCGCCGCAATGGCGGGGTGGTGCTCACCATCCGGCCCGGCTATGTCGAAGACCCCAAGACCGGCGAATCGCGTTCGCTGGGCTACCCGAGCGGGGTCATCCCGCGCCAGCTCATGTTCTGGCTCATCACCGAGGCCCGGCGCACCAAGTCACCCGAACTGATCCTCGGGGACGGTGTGGTGGAGTTCTTCCGCCAGCTCAAACCAGGTGGCGCGACCTCCGGCGGGGACACCGGCAGTCTGACCCGACTACGCACCCAGACCGAGAAGCTCCTGCACGCGGCGATCAGCGTGCGCAGTGAGCGCCCGGGACCGGACGGGGAACCTGCGGTGCTCATCAAGAACCTGTCCGTGGCGCATCAGGTCATGTTGTGGGGCAGCGAGAAAGCCGGCACCGACCGCGCGGTGGTCCAGCTCTCGACCGACTTCTACAACGAGATCCTCGAGCGTGCCGTGCCACTGGACATGCGCGCACTGCAGCTGTTCGGCGACGACGCCTGGTGCATGGACCTGTACATCTTCCTGACCTATCGGTTCGCCACCCTGAACCGGACGATCACCATCCCCCTGGAAGACCTGAGCGCCCAGTTCGGCGCCGCACGCAAGCTCGACACGAAAGAAGCCCGGTACAAATACCGCAAGGCCTTCGACAAGAAGCTGGCGCGAGTGCTGTCGGTATACCGCGACGCCAACGTCGAATCGACCCCGGCCGGACTGGTCCTGAGCCCGAGCAAGACCCACGTGCGGTTCAAGGGATTGCGCACGATGGAACTCGGGACCACCAACCAGTTGACGCTGGACGCCAGCGCCTGACCTGCGCGCGGAACAAGGTATGACCCTGATACCCGGTACGGGGGAAGTGTTCTCGGGTATGGCAACCACGAAAATCGCGCTCAGAGTGGACTCGGTGGCGCTGTCGCGCGTCAGATGGGACAGCAACGAGAGGGCCTCGAATGCGGCCGCAATAGCGGCATATCCGCGTTCTATCGCCTCCTTCCCTCGGTCATGGCCGCCTCTGTCCGGGGAGTGCTCGGGGTGGTTCCAGCTCCGGGAAATCCACTGTGGCTCCTCTTCTCGAACCCCGCCCTGCCGAGCGGGTGGCCTCCCCCGGGGAGAGTCGAGACGTGACTTCGCAGTGGTCGAACTGGTCGATCTCGCACAGTTGTAGGCAGGTCGTCACGCGCACATCCCGGGGACTGGCGGCAAGAGCCATGTGAGGTGCTGGCCGCCTGCGAATGCCCCGGGTGTGTCGAGCGCGTGGGTGCCTATAACAGGGAAAGCCGGTCATACACGGATCGGTAAAAGTCGAGAGGTGTTCTGGCATGGCCGGATCGAGGCATGTGATGAGCGATCACCCACCCGAGCTTCAAACGTGATGCCCACGGACAGCCCTGAAACCAACGTGCTCGGAAGTTGGTTTCGGGGCAAGAAGCGAGAAGTCCCCGAAAGCGCGGCCTCAGCTACGACATTCGCGTTGGGTGTAGTCCCCGGTGTCGAAGCCGCGATGGCCGACGCCGAGCTATTCGAACTACTACGGGCCACCGGTTTCAAGGGTCGCGCATGGGACCGATTCGCTCAGGAGGCGGCTCGTTATGCGGTCTCGGTGCTCTCCGCCTGGATGAGCAGTGGACAGATCTCCCAGGAGATCAGGGCCAAGGGGATACCTATGGTCTTCGACACTGGAGAACTGCAGCGGCTGGCCACCGATCCCGATTTGCGCGCTGAGTTCGCCAATATGGCTGTCGCCAGGAGTCTGCACAAATTCCGTGAAGATGGTCGTGTCGGGAAAGGATGGCGCGCCGACGGAGGAACCAACCTGCGGTCATGGATCCTCGGCAAGAGCGTTCTCGCGGTCGTCGACGAACTCAAGAAGGATCGGCGTCGGCGCGTTCGCGAACTGAAAGACCTGCTCGCTGCCGCTCGCGTCGAGCGACTACGGCTCGATATGGAGGCTACATCCGATCCGCTGCTCGATCGGACCTGCAGCAGCGAGTTCGTCCTTTCACACCTGCACGACTTGCCCAACCAGCGAGACCGCAACATCGTGTGGGGCAAGGCCGCAGGGCACTCCAACGCCGAGATCGCCGAGATGTTCGGAGAGCGATCCGCCAAAGCAGTCGCGAACAGGTGGACCAACTTGCGAGGCAACTACGAATGGGTCCGACGACTGAATGGCAGGGAATCCTGATGCAGAACCACAAGGGACCGGACGAGTTCGAGATCGCAGCCCGCATCGATGAGTTGATGGCACGCTCGTCTTTCGGACACAAAGGCGCCAGCCTCGTTCAAGCGAATATCCCGGTCGAACGCGCTCAGGACGTCGTGGATCTGGTCGACCGCATCGACGAGATCGACGACATCGATGACGCGACACGGCAGCGACTCACGCACCAGGACGTCAGCCTCTCCCCTCAGCGGCGCGACATCCTCACGCTGTACACGGCGGGCGCGAGCGTCGAGGAAATAGCAGCCGTTCTCGGGATCCCCCTCCACGATGCGCGCCGTGATCTGCTGTTCATCAAGGATCTGGTCGCTCACATCGCCTCCAAAAACGAACCCAGCGCACATGACCCGCGTGACGAGGACACGCAGCAGTTCTGGGTGGCCGACTTCCAGCATCATCCATAGAGCAACGCGCTGTTCGGATTCAACTTCGGTGCGGCATAACAAGATACGGGCGCGGCGCCGGTCGGCGCGGCGCCCGTAATTTCGCGCATGCTCTGGTTGGACGGGCCACGGCCGCCGGTTTCCGTGACGCGCCGGGGCACCGCAATTCCCCGGATCGGTCCCGAACCTTGTACGCGCAGTTGACAGCGGCCCATAGTCCTGGAAGTCGTGTCCTCTAGTTCCGCTGCCTCCGCGTTCCTGCCCGAGACGATCGATGCGGTACTGGATCGCGCCTGCCGTGATGTCGGTCTGGACCCGGCCGGGGCGAGGTTGCTGAGGTTGGGTGAGAACATGCTCTACCAGCTCGAATCCGCGCCGATGGTGGTGCGCATCGGCCGCGATGTGACACCAGGGTGACGCGGTCAAAGAGGTCGCCGTCGCGCAATGGCTTGCCACGCAAGGGTTCCCCGCCCACACGGGCCGCCTGACCGAGCCGTGGCGCGGATTCTGATAGTTGCCTCGCGTTGTTTTGGTGAAGCAGTTCACGAAAATTGGCAGTGTTTCCACACCCACTCAAGGCGTAACATATATGGTACGAACAAGGTTTTAGTGAGAGGAGGCGAGCAACCATGAGTGAGCAGAGCGTTTTCTGGGACGATCTGGCCGAGGACCTGAAGGACCCGGACTTCTTGCGTGAGTTCGTCTTGGAGTCTGTGCGTATCAAGACCGTCGACTCGATTCTCAACATGCTCGATCAGGCACGCGAACAGTCCCAACTGTCGAAAGCGGCCCTGGCCCGGGCCGCGTCGATCGAGCCCGCCGCGGTGCGCCGACTGCTCAGCGCTCGCGGCAACCCGACTTTGCACACCGTGTCGGAGCTGGCCGCTGCGCTGGGATTGCGTCTGACACTGGAGCCGTTGGACGGCCGTGGTGGCGAGATTCTCTCCGATGCGCTCGTGTCCGGCATCGTGAGTGACCTTCCTGGGCTCGGGGACGCCGTCGAGCAGTTCGACCGGGCTAGTTAGATCAGTGACCGGGGGTTGGTCGCGAAGTACTCATCGCCCAGCGCCCGGACCCGATCGTAGTCGGCTGTTGAGAACATGCCCAGGAATGGCTTGCTCATCCCCGTGATGACCACCAACAGGGGTTTGTTGCGTCCTTGAGCGTCATAGTCGAGCCGACAGAATAGGCGGTGGTGCTCGCGGTCCGGGCCGTCGCAGCGTACTTCGAACCAGCCGGCCATCTCTCCATGCATCGCCTCCCAGTAGCCGCCGCCGCGGAACCTTTTCGGCGGCGCCTTCGCCACTGCCACCAGCACGCTGGAGAACTTTGCCCGTACCGGGACAGGCAGCGCTCGAAGATAGACCCGCCCCGGTGCCTGTCCTAGTGCCGGCTGCAAGAAATATGCGATGTCGTGGTGATCGTCGGAAGAAGGTCTCGCCTGAGCAAGGACGGGGGCGGGGGAGCGGGGCGCGGACCTTGTCCGTCGGCCTCGCTTATCCGGCGACATCGGTCAATCATCGAGGGTGTGGCCGTGCGGGAGCGCAAATTTTGGGAAACCTGCCCACGATCGACCCAGCGGTGCGGCGCTGATCTCCTCGACGGGTCGCTGGGCATCGGATTCCGCCAGTGATCGTCGCTGCTGCGTCGATCCTCACCACTGTCGTCGGCCCGCGATGCCTGCCGGTTTGCGGCCACCGACAGAGCGGTGGTGTCCGGGTGCCGCCGAGCCGATCTTGTTGTGTCGCTGTGATTGTGAGGGGGCGGTGAGGGCGGGTTTGGTGTTGCGGCCGGTGCACAACAGCACTTCGCGTGCGTCGCGGCGGCGCACCGAGTCACGGTGTCCGACCGCAACCAGCCCGGCCCACAGCCGTACCGGGCCATCGCTGCGCAACCACCACACCATTCCGCCGACGGCACCAGCGGTACCGAAAATTGGATCAATCATGCACCCCACTACGTCCGGTTCCCACCCGTAGTGACGGTGCAGCAAATATTGAGGTCCGCCGCACACGCTGTCACAGAACACGACGTCGCCACGTATGGATCATCGAGACCGACCGATGATCCATTTCCTGCGGCGCTCTCGTGCTGTCCCTTTCTCCGATCCCGCCTGCGCACGGTGGAATCGATCACGCGCACACGGGTGCGGTTGCGGGAATCGTTCGGCGCGTAGCGATTTCGATGCGGAATACAGGTGAGAGATGGGGGCGTGTCACAGATCCTCGGTGGATTCACGTAGAGGCAGATGCCAGGCAGTTCGCCCGGCAACCGCACCACCACCGGAGCCGCTATGTCCCCTACCTCCCACCCCCGACGTGCCCACCGGTTCCCGATTTGTGAGCGCACCGGCAAACGTCGGCTGCGTGAACACAAGGACGTTCACCTCACCCTGCAGCGCATGAGAGTGACCCGCGCACATGCCGAACTGGCGGGTACCGACATCAGGCGCCGCGAAGTCCGCGGATACCCCTGCGGTCACTGCGGCGGATGGCACCTCACCTCGTGGCCGACATCCGATCAGCCGCCCTCGACCTCATGAGGAACCACTGCTCGGCCCGGGATCCGGTGCCGAGCACACCTCACCCTGCTATCCGGTGGGAGCGAATTCGCTTGTCTACCCGGGTTTCCGGTGTGTGTCACAACCGCACACAGCGCCGACGTACTTCACACCAGCGACTTGCTCTCACCCGGACAGGAGTTCGATGTCAAACCCGGAACTGTTGGATCCCCTCGAACCTCACGACATACCCGGCGCGTCGCAGGCGCGTCGCTCCTTCGAGAACGAATCCCGTGAAGCCGACCTCGCCCGCCGACGATACGACTGGTTCGACACCTTCTACGCCACGCACAATCCGTTGATCGTCAGGCTGTCGTGGTTCTGGCATGGCGCATTCAGGTTCCTCAATCCGCAGGACGTGGCACAGCAAGCGTGGACCAAACTGCTCACCGCGCCGACCCTGGATCCGGAGCGGCACGAAGTATCGACCTTTGTCGCTGTCGTGGTGCGGCACGTCGCGTACGACCTGGCCCGCCAATATCGCAATCAGCAGCAGCGGGACCAGCCCTTGGATAGGCAAGACGAGCAGATCATGAGCACGATCACCGTCGACGCCGGAACCGGGGAGGAGATCGACCTTCTCGATCCGGTGCGCCGGATCTGCGCTCGGGCCGGTCTGTCCGACAAACACGGCGAGGTACTGCTACTGGTGCATGGCCTGGACCTGTCCAACGCTCAGGTTGCCGAACAGCTCGGCACCAGTGAGAACAATGTCCGCCAGATGAAGTCGCGGGCCGAACGAGCCATCCGGCAGGCGACGGGGCTGACGCCCCAGGAGCTTCGCGCGGTCAAGCTGTTCCGCCGCCACTTTCCCCAACCGGGGCGCCAAGGACCCCTCGAGACGATCGCAACCGAGATGAAAATCTCGGTGTCCCAGTGCCGATGCCTCCTCGGCGACGCCCGATCCAAGATCACCGCCTTCCTCACGCACGGCGACGAAAATTAAGGCAGGAAACCCACATGCACGATGATCTCAACGAGACCGATCCCCTGGCCGACGAACTCGGCCTCGACGAGCTACTGCTCATCGCCGGGCTGCCCGAGGGCCAGTGGCAATTGCCGATCCCCCGCGACGATCAGCGCACCCTGCTGCGCCGCCTGGCCTTGAGCGCGGCCTGGGACCGGGAACCGGAAGCCGAGTTGGTGTACAAGACCCGCCGGGACACGCTCCTGGTCCGGTTCCATGGCGCCCCCAGTGCCGTTGCGCGGGACTGGCACGAGCAGTTGTCGATCGGCTTCGACGTGGACGGACCGGACGCGCGCCTGACGACGCTGTGCCTGATCGGTATGCAGACCGGCGTACCTGCCGAGGTCCGGCAACTGGCCCAGCGAGTGCTCGGACCGACCGTATGGGCCGCGGCCGAGCGCCTGGCCGGTTCAGGCGCGGATCAACGGCTGCAGGTAGCGCTCACCCGGGACGAAGGCGCCGATCTGCGCCATGTTTGGGTCGCGACGCTGGCGAACGGGGAGAGCCTGCTCCCGGCCAGCCCTCAGGGGGGCGATGCTGCCGACGCGGTGACCGACGCCGAACTTGAGGAACTGATCGCCGAGTGGACCCTGCAGGTGTTCTCGGGAGCTCACCGCGGCCGCGACACCGATGAGGTGACCACCCACTTTTCGGCGGCCGACGGAGCCGAACGGGAAATCGCCGCCCTTGCCCAGTACGGAATTCATCCACGAATCACCTGGCGGATCGACAGTGGCGCCCCGAATCGGCTCATCATCCGCGCTGCAGCGCTCGACCTGGACAACGAAATCCCCACCGGCGTGGCCAGCGCGGTCGCCGTGCAGATAGCCGGGCAGCGGACCTGGTCGCCGTTCCTCGGCGATGAATACGGCGACCTCATCGCCGAGGTCACCCTTCCCGCCAATCACGGCGACGACGACCTGATTATCCGCATCAAGTATCAACCAACAGGGGACGAGTAATGGTCTGGTCAGAACCGAATCTGGTGCCGGTCATCGAGCGCGCGCTGCAGCAAGCACCTGCGACAGGTGACGAAAGACGCTGGGCTACAGCACTTCTCGAACAATGTATGCGGCTTCCAGGGGAAGCGTGCGAGGTCGCAGACCGGGCCGCGCGCGCGGTGCTGGCCACCGCCGACATCGACGAACGCAGCCGATGTTGGGCGAACATGCTGGTCCAGACGGCGGCCCAATCGCGTGACTTGCCGGCAATGGTGCTCGCCAGCTGTGGATTGGCTGCCGCCGGTGATCCGGTGCACGCCGCCATCGGTCTGGCCGGCATCGGCCGGCAGGCCCGGATTACGGGATTGCGTACGGCCGCGGAGTTGATCTATCTGGCACTGCTGGCGATCACTGACCGTGCCGACCCCGACACAGCAGCACCTGTCCTATCGGGTCCCACTGGCACCGGTGAGGGCGCAGTGGTCATAGCGCGCGCCTGGCATGTGTTGACGGACAGCGAAACGCTCGCACAGCACCTCGAGGAACAGTCGCGGAACACCGCAATCGCGGGTCCCGCGGACGGTCCGATCGCGGCCGGGCTGTGCGCGGCGGCGGCATGCGCGCGGACGGCAAGCCGCAGCTACCCCACCGATTTTCAGTGGGCCCGCGGCCGTGCGCTGTACGGGATCGGATTCGCGCTCACCGTGCACGGCAGCGACCGCTTCGAGTCGTACCTGCGCTATGCAGCTGACCACCACGTCGCGGCGAGTGTCCGCGCGTCGCTGACCGAGCGCTGGACGCAGGGATTGATCATGAGTGGCCGCTGGTCGGAATCCTTGGCGCACCTGCAGGCAAGCCACGCCGAACTCGTCACCCAGGGCGCGGGCGCTGCGGCCGAGTCGGTGATTCTGCGGGGAATCGCCCGTGCCTGGCGCGTTGCTGGCGATCCCGAACAGGCACTGACGATCTCGGATCAGGCGGTGGCACTGGCCACGTCCCCGGGACTTTCGGCCGCCACCGTGGCCGGAATCTGGCTCAACCGCTCAGCGGTGTTGATGGAGCTGGATCAGAACAATGATGCCTACCATGCCGCGGCGCAGGCGTTCGAGCAGTACAGCAAGAATCGGCTCACCTCCGTCGGTCGGCTCGAAGCCGAGGCATACATGCTGCCTGCGGATCCGGATCGCGCTCGTGCAACGCGGCTGGCTCGCGCGCTCGTGGAACGGGACACGATCGAACTCCTGCCCAGACCGACTCGATCAGACGCCCTGGCCAGAGCCGCTGAGGTGCTCATGGCCAGCGATCCGGTGCTGGCGCTGGACGCGTTCCAGCGCGCTATCGGCACCGCCACCCCCACCCACCGCATCGCCGTCACCGCACCGCTGCGTGCAGCCAGGGCACTGTTCACACTGGCTGACCGCACCGGTATCACAGATGCGGACCCCGTCACCTATGCCCGGATGGCGGTCGTCGCCGCCGACTCCCAGCACAATCGGCTCCTAGGCGCGCAGGCCAAACTGCTCTGCGCACGCTGCCTGGCCGCCGATCCGGCTACCCAGCGCGAAGCGCTCACTCTCGGGTATGCCGCGCTCAAGGAGCTCGGTCAGACCTTGGCCGGGCTCACCGCCGACAGCGGCAGGCACGTGCTCACCAGTGTTCGGCCGGACCTGGTCGCCCTCTTCGATCTCGCAGTGGCCCAGCGCGACGGGGAGCTGGCGTTACGGGTCGCCGAGGCGGGGCGCTCGATCCGCCTGATGGCGATGCTGCGTATGAACCTCGATGATCTGCCCGCCGATATCCGCCAATCCTTCGCACAGATCGCCGTCGCTGAGCGCGCCGCCCAAGGCGACACTGGTTTCGGTGGCGCCGATCTCGATGAGGACGGTGACCGTGCAGCGCGAACCTGTGCGGTGCGGTCTCGCGACCACGCCTCGCAGGACCTCGAGCACTCGTACGGGCGAGTGTTTCGTGCGATGAGCACCGCGCCGCCGGCGGATCCTTCGACCGTCCGCCACCGTTTTCCCACTGCGCACATCCTGACCTTGCACGAGCTCGACGGCACCGTCCGCTGGACGTGGTGGCCGCCACATACGAAAGCCCCGTGGTGTGGGCGGCACGCCCTGCGTGCGCGTACCGAAGGACTCATCGCCGCCTACGCCGATGGCACAGCACGGACATGGCCGGGAGATCTCACCGGTCCGCTTTCGGTGCTCCTGCCCCAGGAGCTACAGCAGTTTCTGCTCCAGTCAGGTACCGATCATCCGATCGATCTGCTGGTCGCGATCTTCGGCAGGCTGTGGCATGTGCCATTGCTATCCGTGCCCATCGGCGCACACGGGCGCCCGCTGGTCGCTCACGCGCGCGTGTCGGTCATCCCCTCCCTGACCATGGCCGTTCATGTCGCCGAGCATGCGGCGACCATCTCCTCGCTGACCGAGCTGAGCTCGCACGTTGCCGTCACCGGGTACTGCCATCCCAAGATGGATGGCGCGCGCACCGAACGCCGCCTCCTAGAAGGCACGTGGCCTGCGTTCGTGCCGTTGGACAGGGTGGATCAGCTCGGTACCGCTGCCGACCTCACCGTGGCCGCCACGCACGCCGACGCCCTGCCGGGGCTGCGGCAGGCACTGCACGATCACACCGGCGGAACACTCAGTGCTGCACGATGCCTGCCACGCTCGTTCTCACCGATCGTCGTGCTCGGTGCCTGCTACGGCTTCGGGACCGTTGATGCGCAGTCCAGCGACGACGAACCGATCGGCCTGCTCACGGTCATCGGCGCGCGCGGTGCGGTGTGGGTGGTGGGTGGGCACCAGCGACTACGCGATCTTCCTATCGGATGGATCCTCGGCCGCACCTATGCCGCCATGGCCAGCGGACTCACCTTGCACGACGCACTGCGTACCGCCCAGCTCGAATACCTCACTGCCGCGGAGGGATCCGAGTCCAGTGACCCCGAGCTCCGGGCGGTGCTGGACACCGTACGCCGCGAATGCGGCCCCAGTGCCGCGGCCGCACCCTGGTGCTGGGCGCTGACCATTGTCGGACCGCCGCCCAAACGCAGCTGGCAGACACCCGGCCGCGCTGAGTTCAGCTAGCCTTCCGCGATCTTGTAAACCGCGCAAACCGGACTACTGAATCGGGGCGACTCAGCTCGGGTGTTCGGTCCGCGCCTCGACATCGTCGCCGGGGTGGCGGGAAACAGCGGTGAATGTCTGTTCGAGAGCGTCTCCGTAGCCCTGCAAGTACATCGCCGACCGCCGGAACGAGGTTTTCGGGAATCCGACAGGGTCGGCGATCGCGCCGAGATCTTCCGCGAGCAGAGGAAGCCACGCCACGATGCCCGCATTCTCCGGGGCCCTGCCGACCAGAACGTCGGCCGCGCCTGCCTTGTAGGGCCGTATCCACGTGGCGATGTCGAACTGGCACGCATCGAGTTCGTCGAACACGTGCCACGGCAGATCCCCTATTCGCTTGAGCGCTGCGGTGAATCCGTACTCATAATCCTGTCGCGCCAGGAGCGCCAGGTGGTCCTTCGCGTGGGTGATGAGCTGTTCCTGGTTCTCGTGGGGCGCGGGTTTGGCGGCCGAGGCCCAGCGGGCGATGTCCTTCTCGGACATGTGCTGAAGGTCGTGGTTATCGACCAACCGGTCCCAAGTGGTGTGGTAAATGGCGGCCAGGGTGCCTAGCGTGGTGATCGTCGGTCGGATGCGGTAGCGGCCGCGAGACAGGGGCCACGTCTCATATTCGGAGATCCGGCTCGCCTTCATGCTGGCTGAGGGTCGTCCGGTCAGCGCGTTGTATTCGGCGGCGACGCGTTCCTGGGTGAGCTCGTTCGCCAGCCGCCATGCCCGGCGCGGACGGTAGCCGAGCAGCAGCAATTCGCTGACGAGGCGTTCGAGTAGTTCGTCTCCGTCCAGGCCCGCGCTGATGAGTACGCGTCGTACGAGCTGACGTTTCTCAATACCGCTGTCGGGCCTGTATTCGTGGTCATGGCGCCAGGATCTCGCGCGTGCCTGGGAGATCACCTCGGGTGCTCGTGGCGGGTGGACGACCGATGTGGGGGGAGTCGAATTCTCTTGCGGGCCAGAAGGTTCGGGCTTGGATGTGGAGGCGAGTTGCTCCCATACACGCATCACTCGTTTGATGTCTCGTGGTTGGAGTTTGCATACCCGCAGGAGTCGTTCGAGGTACTCGGGTTTGCTCGGCAGAACGGTGTTCTGCGGGGACACATACCGGTAGGCGGTGCTGCGCGGGATGGCCGCGACCTCGGCGATGTGATTGGCGGTGCGCCCGGATCGCTGGTGAATGATCCGCAGCATCTCGAGGAACTCCGCCACTGTGGTCACCCGGGCTTCGAGATCTGGTGGTGAGGTGGTCATCGCCGCGGTCCTTCACCGTTGAGGAACACGCGTACGGCCTCGGACAGCCGGGACGAACGTACTGCCCCTGCCGAGGCCACGGCGGTGACGATCCCGGTCACCAGCGCCAGAGTGAGCGCGATGGTGGTGTTCGGGTCATCACCGGCGCGGATCAGCTCCCATGCGAACAGCAGGGCACCCAGACCCAGTACGCAGGTCACTGTCGCTTTCGGCCAGGTCCACTCGCGGCGGTGACCGGCCCGGGGCACCGCAGAGCCCGGGCCATGAGAGCGAGGTGCGTGGATATCGCGGGACGGGGAGCGGTCAGGCCGCCCGGGCTCGTTCATAGCGCTTCTCCGAGTTCGCGCGCACCGCGGACACAGCCCGGAGCGGGCAAACGCCCCGACGGTGGCACGGAACCGACCGCGGCGGATGAGCGCGCGGTCGCCTCGGCGATATCGGGGTGTTCGTGCGCTCTGCGCGCACCACACGGTGAGTGGTTGGCTTGCAGTCGAAGCCCTCGCGCAATACGAAGGCCCACACCGTGATCCGAGTTTGGCGTTCTCGACTCCCAGTGGCGGTTGTAGCCGCACCCCGACATTCCCACGGCCCCGGATGCGCCGCTACCTCTTCCGGCGAATCGTCCAGCGCCCCGGGCAACCGATGTTCCATACGAGAAATTACAGGCGCACCAGCTGTGAACCACCGAGCCACGTGTAGGACGCCAGATCGCCTGCGAACTGGGCATATTCGTGTCCCATGACACTCAGAGACGACGACAAATACTGCGGACGCGCTGGGGTTCATCCGCCACACCACCCCAAACAACAATAGGTTCATCGCCGTGGAGCTAGATGGGCGAGATCTCTGTTCGAGGTCTCCCTGGTTGGCATGCAGTCGAGCTTCAGGCGCGAGGTACTCCGTTGGCGTCGGACCCTCACATACGAGAGAAGAGCCCCGATCACTCCGAAGATCGGGGCTCTTCTCTCGTGCGCGTGTGATGCACCGTCGAGAGTTCATGCCCGACCCTTCATTACGAGTGAAAAGGTCGGCTCGACGCCCAGCGAAGCTATGAATCTGCTTGGGAAGCAGGAGTTCTACCATTGAACTACATCGGCGCAAGGTGGTTCGAGGGTGCGTAAGGTCCAGGACGTGCATGATCACCCGCTTGCCCGCATGGCCACCGTGGCCTGGCAGTGGGTTGTGGGATTGGCGGCGGCAGGCATCGGGCTTTTCCTGGCCGCGGGCATAGGTGCCCTGCTGGTCGCGCCCTCCAGTGCGGGCGCGTACGCGTTGGTCGCGGTGACCGTGGTGATGGCCACCGCATTCGCGGGCTGGGGCTGGGACAGGGTCACTGGATCGCGGTCGGGCCGTCGGCATCCGGCTCCTTCGGATCGCCCTCGGCGGTAGGGATTTCGCGGGCACTGCGGCCGGAGATCCTTCCCCTGACCCAGCTGGTTCCCACGACGCTGCCACCAGTGGCGACTACGCTCCACGCCGGCGATACGCCCAACACCCGCATGGCCACCGTGGCCCCGGCACCGATCAGGGCCACCGCGACGATCACGGCGAACAGCAATGCGATCGTCCGGAGCAGGACCACGGTGTTGCCGGTGATCCAGACCATCTGCCGCTCGAACAGATCCCACCCGTCCTGGGGTGCGTTGCCTGCCCGCAGGCTCTTCGGCACCGGGCGGGCGCGGTTGCGTCCTCGCCCGGATCCCACTGGATCCGATCGCGATGCCGCAGGGATAGGCCGCGTCCCGGAATCGCCGGGGCCGGTACCGGTGTGGGATTCGGGACCCGGCACTGGTTGCGGGGGTTCGGTCAGGCTCATCGGTGGCTCTTCGAGACGCGGGCGGTCTGCTTGGTCTTGCGCTTGCGCCCGTGGCCGACGGGCGCGGCGCCGAGGTCTTCCCAGACGCTCTGGCGCAGCCGGTATAGGCGCGCTTCGATAGCGCGTGTGCCGATGCCGAGTTCGTCGGCGATCTCGGCGTGGGTCTTGTCCGCGAGCAGCCCGGCGATGATGACCCGTTCCTCGAGGGTGGCGACCTTCAGGATCAGGCGCAGCCGAAAGCGGTCTACGACAACGGCATCGACCCCAGGCACGCGTACCTTGATGATCGCCTCCTGATAACCCGGCTCATGCAGCACGTCCTTGATCTGCTTGAGTCGCGTGCTGTGCCATGCGCGGTAGGCGTCGCGGAACTTCATCGCGCATGCGGTGATGAAGTAGGTGCCGAGCTTGGGGTCGGTGCTGCGGGACTTGCTCGGCTGCCACTTGCCCTTGCGCAGCTGGTCGATCATGAAAGGCACTGCCAGAGCGAGGGTGTCGACGACCAGATCGTTGCGGTGGTCGGCGCCGTCGTGCAGCGCGCGCGAGTCATCGAGACCGATATACATCTGGGGGAGCGCGGTGTGCACCCGCAGGATGCTGCGATCGCGCACCATGCCGCGCAGAACCCGCCACCCGTAGAGCCAGAGCTGGCGCTCGAACGCCTCGCACAACGGACCCGCGAAGCCCCGCATCCTCAGCTCGACGACGAGCTCAGCGTCGGTAGCGAACCCCAGGGCCGGCCCGAAAGTGACCGGCTCATCCCCATTTTGCATAAAAATCTCCAAGTCACGCGCGAGGATCCACGTCCCGCCCTGCGCGCCGCGTGCGGGCGTGGCCAGGTGAGGTTCCAACCCTCATCCCGGGTCTTACGCGACTTTCTATGGCAGTGCCCGGCAGAGACCCCACGAACTTTTTTCGAGCGAATCCGCGTCCGGTCTCCGCGGCGACTCCGGATCCATGGCAATCCGGTTTGCTACCGACCCGAGTGGTGGGTAGCTATCGGATTGCCTGCGTTGCTGAAAATGCCCTAGCCACCTTGCTGAACGCCATCGCCGAGATCTTTTCCCTACCTGCGTATTTCGGGTATTGACGGCGGATACCTGGATGATTAAGCTCTCACCCCAACGGGCACACCTATATCCCGAGATCTACCCCAGCTGATTCAGCTGGGGTTTTTTTGTGTCTGCACCCTGTTTGTAAGCCTCCCGCCACTGGCGGGGGGTTTTTGTCGTTGAAGGAGAACAACGAGCATGGAAATGCTGATCGCGCACGCTATCGAGGCGGGCGGGCCGTGGGTGATGCTGCTGGTACAGCTGCCGATCCTGGCGCTCATCGTCGGTGCGTTCGTGGTGACCATCTACGCGCTGAACAAGGCGCGCCAGCACGATCCTTAACGGCACCGAACTCCCTCGGCAGTACGTGAACGGCACTGCCGAGGCCAGAACTGTAAGCGGCTGAATCCCGTTGCCCCGCAATACTGGGCGCAAGCGGTGCGCTGGGAGGTTGGGCCGATCAGTAGTCGAAGTCCGGATCGGTGAGCAGCCGGACTGCGAACAGGACACCGGCACGGAAGTCCAGGGTGACCCCGTCCCCATCGTCGGTGTCGAAACGTGCGAGTGCAGCTTGGAGCTCGGGCACCTTCGCCAGTGCGGGATTGTTCGTGAGCTCTTCGAATAGGCAGTCCTCCGGAAGCCGCCCGCCGTAGACGGAGCGGTCCAAGCCTGGGCGTCCGAGGAAGCGGTCCGCGATCTCGCGGGCGAATTCGGTGCGGACTTCCTCGGCGGCGCGGCGGCGGATCTAATGGGCGAGATCGGACAGCTCATCAGCGAGTTCGGTAGCGCTCTTCCTACTCATCGCGGGGTATCTCTCCTCGACTTCCTGAAGTTCCGGTCGCGGTAGTGCCTTACGGACGACCGGCCGCGACATCAGATCATGTCCGGGTATTGCCGTAAACCGTGTGAAATCCTCTGGTACCCAATGGAATACATCCCGCCCAGGTGGCGGTGCGGGATGCCATCCTGGATCGATGGGCAGCGAGCAGGTGGTGTCGGCCAAGCAATCGGTACAGGTGGCCGAACAGTACGTGAAGGACACGATCGAGACCATGAACATCGGGCGCAGCAACCCCGAGGTCGCGCTGTTCATCGATCGACTGCGTGAGGGGTTCCTCGGTCGCGGTGCGCAGGATTCCCTGCGCAGCAGGACCTTCATCGCGCAGCTGGAAGCGATGGTCGGCGCTCAGCAGGCGACCCTGTTCGGGGTGACCGCGCAGACCGCCGAGGCTGCGCGGCTGTGGCGGCGCCATCGCGTGGTCTACCGGGTGCATCCTGGATTGGCAGACAGCCTGCTGAGCACCGAAACCACTGCGAAGGTGCCGTGCGAGGTCCTGGCGCGGCTGCCGCATCCAGATCCGTTCCTCGTCTTCCCCGAGCCGATCCCGGCCGACGCAGGGCCGATGGTCGAGCCAGAATTGGATCAGCTGGCCGAACCTCCGGTGTTCGTCGGCATGCTCGTCACCGGTATGACCGAGCACGAGCAGATCTGTTCCACCGCGGACCCCGATGTCCGGAATCTGCAAGTGGCGCTGGCCAGCCGGGTGCACTACGTCGGACGCCACCCCACCCACGAAGAAACAGTGGTCTTTCTGCCGCTATCGGGCACCTACAGCATCGACGAACTGGTCACCCGATTGCATGGTTTCGGCTCGCTCGGGCAGATTCCTCGCGAGAACATGCAGCGGGCCAGCAATCTGGCCATCAGTCTGCTGCTGTATCTATGCAGCGACCACCGTGACGCCCACGACCACCGGCCCGAGCCGGGCAAGCACGGCAAGAAGACCCGCCGCGGTGAGGACCCCACCATCATCGATCTGGGCTTCGACGTCGGTCCTGCGCTACACGCCGTCGGCCGCACCTCGGATGCCGAGTCCGCCGACACGGGTACCGGCGCAGGTGTGCGCGCACACCTGCGCCGCGCGCATTGGCATACCTATTGGACCGGTCCTCGGCAGTCGCAGACTCCGGTGGTGCGTTGGCTCCATCCGATCCTGGTCCACAAGGACGACCACCAGGGACGCCCGCTGGTGGTCGGTCTTCCCGAAACTGCGGAGCGAACCTAGTCCGTTCCCACCCGTTGTTTCGAAATCGTCGAACCACCCGCTTGGAATCGGTCGATTCCCCCGGCACCCAATCCGATGGCCGGAACTGTCGGAGGCGTTTGGAATTACAAGTGCAACAACAGTTTTCGAGTCCATGGCGATCGTCTGATTGTGTCGGGGGCCGGTGCGATGCTGGCGGAACAGCGCGCCGCAGGGGGCGCGGAAAGTTGGCGAGCAGGGAGGAACATCGTGACGGATATCGACGACGGAAACCCGTGGTCACGGCAGGGGGCGCGGTGGACGGCGTACCACTACCGGACCTTGATCACAGGGCTTGTGCAGGGCAGACCGTGGCGGGACATCGCCCGGAGTCTGGGCCGCACCGAGAAGGCCACCCGGGACCGGGCGAGCATGCTGATCGAGAACGGGGGCCGCGGCAAAGCATGTGATCGGCTGCGCGAGGCGATCGAAGCGGATCCGGGCTACGACTGGGACACCATCGCGCGCGGCAAGCATGCGGCGGCGGAGCTGCCCTACTGGGACGAAGAAGCCGAAGAGCTGCTGCGCACCATCTGGGAAGCCTCCACGCCGCCCCGGAACTGGTTGCGGCGCAACCGGACCGAACCCACCGGCATGGCCGAGCTGGTGGCCAGGCTGCCCGCGCCGGAGTTCGAGATCTGCGACCGCCTGGTCGAGCTCGGCTTGTCCCGCTCCTACGCCGAAATAGCCGACCGGCTCGGCTGCATCCCAGGCGGCGCGCTCGACCAACGTGCCCGCAAAGCCCGCGTGGACGCCCCGGTCGCCGAGTACATCCTGGTCGCCGCGGACGAACTCGGGAACATTGTGCACACCTCGCTGCACCCTCATCGCGACGACGCCGAGCACGCCCGCGGCATCGTCGAGGCCCGTGAAGCCCAGAAGGGGCCGGTCGGCAGCCGCATCACCCGCCGCGTGAACGGACGCATCTTCGACACCGACCTCGACGACGACTCACACACCCACGCCGCGGACCGACCCAGGAGGGACCTCGATCTCGCCGACGCTGACAGTGATGTCGAGGTGCCGGGGTTGGTGGATCTGGACGAGGCGATGCCCGAGCCACCGCGGCCCGACCCGGTCGTCGCCTCCCGTACCGAGATTCCGCGGATGCCAGAATCTCTACAACGCAGACTCCTGGGTTCCGGCGATGTGCCGCCCAAACTCCCGGACGAGGTGTAGCGCCGCCGACATACCAAATGCTGTGTCCGCCCGGTCGACTCCTCGGCCGGGCGGACTGCTGTCACGACCCCGGTGTGCCTCGCCAGCCGGGGCCGGGGCGACACGAAAGCGCGAAATGTTCGACACGCCCTATTTCTCCCAAGAGGTTTCGCGACTGCGTCACACAAGGGGGCAGGGCCGTCTCGGTGATGTCGGCGGACTAACCCTGCGGTGGTCCGATTCGCGGTGCCCTGATAGAGCTGCCAGTCCGCCTCCGCGCCTGGGCTTTTCGACCGATTTGCCTGTTCCCAGGCTTGGGGGTGATAACACGAGACCGGGCAGTTTGGTGGTAGGCGCGTCGGTGTGTCAGGTCGAAACGCCGGAAAAGTTTTGATCCAATAGTCCTGCCCTATCGGTGCCCGTATTGGTGCTGCCGAGAAGGGATTTCGATTCGGCAGGGTTCCGCGCCCGCGCAAATCGGAGACGGAGCGGCAATGGGAACCCTCGTGGCGGATCGGTAGTTATCCGTCGGGGAGTCGGGTCTAGACTGTCGCCTTGGATTCGACTCGCGCGTGCGTTCGATTTTTTGCCGAGTCCCTGACCTACACAGCCTCTTTCACGAGGGGCCCCAGGCCTGGCCGCCGCACCCGGCGGTGGCCATCGTAGGAAAGGGGCCCAGGTGGATTCCGATCCGTCTGAGCAGTCGGATCCCGAGACTCGGGACAGGCCTTCGGGTTTGGAACGAGTCAGGGCGGCAGTTGACCACTGGTGTCCGGTTATCGCTTCGGGATTCGATCTCGTGGCAGGGGTTCTCTACCTGTCCAACAGCGACAGCCTGGCCGAAGTGGCCAGGCTGTCGGCGGTGGCACTTCGCGCGATCAATGGTTTCGTAGGCCGTTCGCGCGGGTGACCAGCAGGCGCTCGGATCGTTGGGAATCCCGACGATCCGGGCGCTTTTCCTTTGTAGGACGCACATACGGTAACGCCGAGACTTCGGCGCAACTTCCGGCGGGACACCCATGTTGTGACCCGGGTTACAACGACTAATCGTGTAATCGTGTGCGCATCGCCCCGCGACAATACCCCCGTGATGGGGGTTAAGTTGACAGATAACGGGTCACAAGCTGGTGACATCTGCGATGCCATCCCGATGGGATCTGGTTGGCATCGCGATCCCATTCCGATGCCATCGCTGGCAGATCCCCAGCTCGGGGGCGGTGCGGGATGGGGCTCGCATCAGCCGAACCCCGGGCCTCGCACTGCTGCAAAGGATCCCGAAGGCAAGTCCGTAGGCCTTAACTGCGCCCCCAGATGTGGCTCGATCGCCCGGCGTGCCTGTCTCTCTGCGGACCTAGTGGGAACCCCGGACTCCTACACGCTGACCTTCGGTACCGGGCGCTCATCCCCCGCGGCGCCCGAAGCGATTACAACGCCATCGCTGCTGGTCCAGCCATATGTGTTGTGGCGATGCGGTTCGAGCTTTAGCGTGGATCCTGGCACCCGGTTTTTGACCCGGATGAGCTCGAATCACTGGCCGGAACGGTATTTCCGGTCGATCCCGGTGAGCAGCGCAATGACTTCGTCGGCGCCCGGCGCGGCGGACTCGTCCAGCTCGGCTTCGCCGGTCGGCATCACGAGGGCGAGTTCGGCGTTCTTCACTTCGGCGTGCACCACGGGGTCCCGGTAGTAATCGCCGAAAATCCAAATGATCCTGGTCTGCGTGGTGCTCGGGTGTCGGTGGTGGGCTATGGCGTGCGGCGGCTACGCACCATATGGGGGTCGATCAGTACTCGAACTGAGTAGGTGGACAAAGTTTGTCCACCTCACCTTGTCGATCGGGCGGCAGTCTTCATGCGCGGCCCGAAGTCGCCAACAATTCACATGTATGTATGTATGCATGTATGTGGTGTTGACCTGCAGTGAAGGCCAAAGTGATTACTCGGTCCGCTGTGTCCGCCACAGCAGGATGGACGCGGCGGCGCACAACACCGCCAACCCGATGAGCGCGGTGCCGGAGAAGAACTGCATCGGCATGGAGTCGGTGCTGATGACGGGGGAGGCGACCGCCAGAAGTACCGAGCCGATCGCGCACACCGGAAACGCAAAGCGCAAGACCGACGAGGAGCGGCGGAACCAGCGCGACACGAGCACCGCGATCACGCTGGGGAACCACAGAACCGCTCTCGCCCAAAACAGAATGACCATGAAGTCCGCCCTCGGCTACTTCGCCGCCGCGGTCGTCGGCGCGGACGATTTGACCGCCGCGCTGACGGTGACCTCGGGCGCGGGGGCATCCGGCGCGGGCGGCGTTTGGAGCTTGTCCACGACGGGAGCGACCGCGTCGTAGACGCTGCCCGCGAGGGACGGGTCGTGGGCGCTCATGCCGCCGTGCGCGTTGTAGTCCAGGATCTGGAGGTAGTCCACCATCTGCGGCCCGGTCAGCTCAATGGTCGCCATGCCTGTCGCCGGATCGTCGGTCAGGCTCTTCGGTTTGTCGACCTTCCTGCCGGAGTCACCAACGTGGTCGCTGTTCGTCCGAGACCAGAGGTCGTGCTCCATGTGTAGCTTGAACACCGGCACGCTGGCCGCCTTGTGTTCGCGATCGATCTGCTCCTTCGGCGAATCGGTCGCGCATCCCGCTACGGAGAGCATCGAAGCGCCGACCATGCCAATGGCGGCCAGCGTTCGGATGAGACCTGCACGGCGTGTGGTCATTCCTGGAATCCCCTTCCATCAGCGCATTTCGCGCACTTGCGCATCCAGGGTAGGGAGGGAGACCGACAGTCGTCTGCCGACGCGAGACTCGAAATACCCTGCAGCACAGTATTTTTCGCGCGAATGTGCAGATGTATCACCGAAATGCACATGCACTCCGCGCCGGAACGGTCTTACATGTAAAGAGCATGTAGTTCTACATGTGTGCCCTGAACTGGGGATATTCGTTTGTTTACCGCCGATGCGCTCCTGGTTATCGAAAGCCGCTCATGGGCGCAGCGTCGCGCCGGGGTCCAGCGGAAACGAGGACCGGACGGCGGATCTACCTGGATAGACGCGCTTTTCGTCGTCATCGCGGTGTCCTTCGCGGCGAAACCGATGACGGGCGACATGAGGGCTCGGTCGCGCACCTGTTTCCTGACGCGAAATCGCGCATTCGAGGGCGGCACGGGCGACGTGCAGTCCTTGTTCAGGACTGGGGAATTTTGGGGACCCAACACCAAGGTGTGACCGCGTATGGTGCTGAGGATGCGGAGTTCAGACGCGCACCTGGTGCTTCATCCGATGGCGTGGCGCGTCGTCGCGAGTGTCGCGAGCGCGGGGATCGGGATGCTGCTGGGTGCGGTGATCGGGGCACTCGCCTTCGGGCGCGGTACTGTCGGCGCCGAGTTCTCCGTCGTCGCAACGGTTTTGGCTACGACCGTGCTGTCCGGTGTAGCCATGAGGCAGAGCAATGCCTTTACGGCGCAGGGGTTTCCTCGGGTGCCGGACTCGGCGGATCATCGGGGAAGCTCTTCTCGTTGCGATCGGTGACGGATTTGAAGTGGCGCAGTGCCTTCAGTGCCCAACGGCCGACCGTGATCGACCCGAACACGGTGCTTGCGCTGCCACCCAAAACCCCCACGCCCACCGCTACATGCAACGGCATACCGGCGAGGTAGACGGCGGCGGCGATGCCCGCGGCGAAGATGACGAAGGCCGCCGCGCCCGCGATGATCAGCAGGATCAAGGTCGACTGCACGACCTTGAGCGTGTTCATGACGTAGTCGAGCAGTCCCTTGTAGTAGTTGTGGGTACCACGATTGGTTGCGCGCGTCAGCTGGCGATCGACCAGATCGATCACACTGTCCGGCGTCTGGCTGATCCGCGGCGTTATCGCGGACATGTCACCCTGCGGTTCGGGGGCATTCCGCAGGACGACATGGCGCTGGCGCGCTGCTCGCGGCGGTATGGCATGCCTGACGATCCGGGCAGGTGGAGGTGTCTCCCGAGTGGGAGGTGTACCGGACGCGGCAGGCGGAGGAACTGCTCCATGGCCACGGCGTCCACGACGTCGCCATCTGCGGGGCGACGGCGTCCCGGTATTGGAATCAGACATAAAAACCAGAAAGCCCTGATGCAGCAGCACCAGGGCTAGGACCCAATTTCCTGGAGGCTAGCACCTGGCATCGAATCGCACGTAATAGAAGAGCGGCGTTATGCATTACTTGATCCGGCGTCTCCGCAGTTCAGAGGGGTAGGAGTGTGACGACCTGGCAAAACGCCGTGACGTGTGATTTGTGTCACGCAATCAGGAGATGGGCTCTTCATAGCTCTGACCTGCATGTTTCTTGAGAGTGAGTTGACTCTGACTCTCGCTGAGTTCGGGTACATATTTGTAGATGGTGGATCGGGAAACTCCCAGCAGTCGGGCGACCGAGGACACGGTCTCCTCGGGGCGGGTGAGGATGGCACGGGCTTGGCGGATCTGCTCCTCGGTCATGGTGGGCGGGCGTCCGAGGCGCTGCCCGCGGGCGCGTGCGGCGGCCAGGCCCTCGTTGGTGCCCTGCACGATCAATTCGCGGATGAACTCGGCCAGCGCGGCGAAGACATGGAACACCAGGCGTCCGCCGGGGGTGGTGGTATCGATGGCCTCGTATAGGGAGCGGAATCCGATGCCGCGCTTGCGGAGTCCGGCCACGATCGAGATCAGGTCCTGCAGTGAGCGCCCGAGTCGATCGAGTGAAGGCACCACCAAGGTGTCACCGGCGCGCACGTACTCCAGGCACTTCCAGAGCTCTTCGCGTTCGGTGTCCTTGCCGGACTTCATGTCGGTGAAGATCTTCGCGCAGCCCGCCTGTTCGAGTGCGTGAATCAGGGCCGACGCGAATTGTTGGACACTCCGACTTTGCAACACGTTTTTCGACACCTTCCGGATTCGCCTCATTTTCGTGCGCGAAACCGGAATCCTTGCTGGTCACGAGACCGCGCCAGACGGTACGGCTCTCGCCGCCCATATGGCTTCGGCGTGCCTACTGCATCAGTGTTGAGAACCGATCGTTTTCCGAACATCTCGGATGGGCGTCATACCCCGAGCGCAACAGCGCCCGCCGACTTCTGTCGGCGAGCGCTGAGGATGATGCCGTAGGGCTATCAGGTCGTGAACGGTTGGGTCATGCCGGGGATGTAGATCTGGACCGGCTTGAACTCGTCGTCGCCGGGGAGTTTCACTCCGATGACGCCGCCCTTGGCGAGCACCGTCCACACGAAATGCAGGATGTCGATGCCGATGTTGAACAAGTCGCTCTTGGTGATGTGCGTCTTCTCGGCCATGTCTTCGACCAGCTTCTCGACCGTGGGCTTGGTCGTGATCGATGTCCTGCCCGCTGTTGCTCCCTTCACACCCATGTCGAACCTCCTTACTATGGGAAATAGGTCCGAGCCGGGGGTTGTAAAGGAACCCCCGGCTCGGTGGCCTATTCATTGAGTTGTCTATCTCCCGTCCGGACTCGCCCCGATTAGGGTTGATCCCGGCTGGAGTTACCGAGCAACTTCACAATCATGACCGTGACTCCGACGACCCCAATCAAGACCAGGACTGCCAGCAACACGATCAACAACACTGGCAAACCGGCGTACGTGCCGACGACAATCACTGCTACGGGCCCGAAGGCGATGAGCAGAAGCGCCAATCCAATTCCATGACCACCGATGGTGAGCTCGGTGCCCTTGAAGATCTTGAAGGTCGCGCCGCCGCCGCCGAGGAGTTCGTTGATCCTGATGTAGGCGCGCCCCGGGGGGAAGTGCATTCCCTCGATGCTGCCCGTGATCGGATCCGGCGGTACCGGCGGCGGGGTGGAATTCTCCACCGAGGTGTCCGGCACCGTGGCCGGCAAATTCTCCTCGTGTGCAGAGGTTCCTTCGACCTGCTCGATCTGGATATGTGTCCAGTCGTTGAGAAGCTCGGGTTCGCGTCTCGATGTCTGCTCCGGCGGGGCCGGTGCTTCGTCGGAAGAGTTCCCCGATGGTTCCGGGGTGTGGCCGGACGCTGCGGCCTGCTCGTCGGAGTCCGGACTCTCGGCCGGATCGGGCTCTGATGCCCAGGATGACGGGTTGGTCGACATTGCTGTCTTCCTTCCTCGCCCGGGGGAAGATCCACGTCACAGGGAGTCCGATACTCCTTGCTTCAGAAACGTGGCCCCGGAGTTTCTCCACCGATGTCCACTGGATCGGACTCGGTGTCCGATCGGCGGCGGGGGTAGAAGCCCCGCCATCGATCGAGGGACTCTGCACCGCGCGCATGGTGCGCACCGACAACATGCGCCGAAGCGCATGGGGCAGGTGCTGAAATTCCGGCACCGGGCGGGTGTGGTCCCAATTGAGAACGGAGAGGTCCGCCATCAAGGCGGCCTCTTTCGTGGATCGCGGGGTGTTCGGATGCACTCCGCGGAGATCCACCCGGTCGAGCAGCTGCCCATGTGTGCGCCGTCCGCTGGTAGTCAGCGGAGGGCGCACGGTGGACGATGCGGACCGGTGCGATGTCATTGGCGGTCTCGTCCTCCCTTCTCTTGGCGGTACGTCATATCCTACACGATACTGTGCGCGTCTGATTCTGTAGATGTTCAATCTGTGCACCAGAAATACTCACCGTAGTTCAAATACACCCTTTGAACTGCAGTTACTCGGGATTCACCCGGCATCTGATCCTGGGATCGATCAGCCACGCGTCTGCCAGGCAAGCGGCAACAACATCCCGGAAACCAAGTCGGCTCCGCCGCCGAGGTGGTGATGCCCGGCATGGTGACCGAAGTGGTCATGGTGCCGAGGTGGTGATGCCCGGCATGGTGACCGTGCGCAACCGCACCGCCTGAAGATGACCAGATTCTGCGCGAGAACATCCGGCGGTACGACCTGAATTCACCTGCAGGAGCATCGTATTCCGAACACCGTGGAGGTCGCCGCACAGCCGATACGTGATCAGTGCGGCGGCGACCTCCTGAGCCGAGTGGGTGCTACAAGGAATCCCACCAGTCCTGCACTTGCTCAGCGATCTCCTTCGCGGCGTCGGCGGCAATTCGGCCGAGAGCTGACCGGGCCACACCGGCACCGACAAACAGGGTCCGGTGAGCCAACACATTGCGGGAGAAAAGATGTGGGAAGTTCGAAGCCGTCCTCACCGCAGCAAATGGACATGTCCAAGAAGACCGAGGCGCTGTTCCGGGAGGCCATGCTCCGCGAGACCGACGCGGGGGATTGGATCGACGAAAATGCCATGGGTGGTATGGGTTTCCGGCAGCTGACGGCTGATGAGCGTGCCGTCACGGTCGCGAAAGCGGCTGCGGCACAGACAGATGCGGTCCTTCTGGAATTGCCCGACTTCTAAGTTCCATCATCGGGCAGTCGAGCTGTTCTGGCAGTTCGGCGACGGCGCTTGCTGTCAGCGAGAAGTGCGGTGAAACCAGAGTTTCAGGATCACTGCGACGAATCCTCCCGCTGCGGTGAGAACGGTCGCTGCGGAGGAACCGACTATCACTACCAGCGTCACTGCCGCGGACAGGATCACCGTCAGTGCGACGAAGTCGATCACTGTGGGCTTCATGATCTATCTCCCTTGTGCGCCGAAAGATCAAATACCTCACGAGCCTGGTGGTCGCGATGGTGTGGATCTCAATCTCGCCATGTTCTAGGCGAATCAGCGCGATAGTTGCCCAGGCGGAGGCCAGATGTTTTGGCGCACACCCGATCACGGTGTGGCGATCGGTGCCCCGGGCGCCTATAACGCCGTATCCGGACACGCGATGGGGCCGGGGAGCGGGGAGGACGAAGCCATCATGGTCAGTGAGGGAAGCGGAAGCAATGGCTGCGGCCCGGGGTGAGCAACTGCCGCCGGGCGCCGTCCCCATACTGCGGGTCGCCACCGACACCAGTGCCGTTGAGGGCCAACCGGCCGACCTGGAATACGCAGTGGGCCAAGAACTCGAACCCGATGCACCCGAACGCTTAGCGGCGGACCTCGCGCTGATCGCGACATTGCGCAGAGCGGAGTTCTCTGGGCCGCTGTGGGACACATACGCGTGTGAGCTCGCTCGGTATGCGTTCGGAGTGCTCTCGGCCTGGATGAGTACAGGACACATCTTCGCGATCGCACGCAGCAAAAGGATTCCGTGCACCCCATCGCCCGGTGAGCTCGAGCGGTTCATGTCCGACCCCGACCTCCGCACTGATATCGCCGATGTAGCGATCGTGGAGGCCCTGCAGAGCTTTCGGCGAAAGATGCTGTTGGGAACCGGGTGGCGGGCAGATGGGGGCGCCAGTGTGACAACGTATTTCATCGGCGCCTGCGTGATCGCGTTCGTCAACGAACTCAACCGCCATCGTCGAGCGCAGGCTCGCAACGCCAAAGCGGCGGAAGCAGCACTTCGGCACCAGGCCGGCCTGCCCATGCAGGACTGGTGGGCCGCAGACGAGCCGTCCCAGCGCACCGTTGAGCAGGACGTACTGCGTCATTACTTGGGTGCTCTGTCCCAGCGTGACCGCAACATCGTGTGGGGCAAGGCATCTGGGCTGACGAACAAACAGATCACGCACCTATTCCAGGAGCGCTCTACCCGCGCTGTCGAGCAACGCTGGTCAGCGCTGATGAAACAAGAGAATTGGATCCGACGCCTGGGGGACAGGGGCTCGCAATGAACAACCAAGACCGACGCAACACCGGTGAACCCGACCCGGAAACCGCCGCACAGTTCAAGGCATTGATCGAACAGTCCTCGCTGGGTGGCGAACTCGCGCAGGCGATGCGCAAGCGCATTTCGGCCGAAGACGGCCAGCGTCTCGCAGCCAGGGCCGAGGAAACGATCAACACCGACACTCCCGAACCCCCGATACCCGCAGATGGCGGAGGGCCTGCACAGTGGCGCCGGCGGAATCTGGTTTTCATTCAGTCCGCCGCGGCGGCGGTCGTGCTGATCCTCACGCTGGCGGTGGTGCTGTTGGGCGGCCATCAGCCCACTCACCCCGCAGACTTCGCCGGACCTGAGGGGCCGACGGTCGTGGTCTGGATCCCACCCGCCGCCAGTCGGCATACGATCGCCGATATCTTGCGGCAGCAAGGCGTCGTGGCCAGCAGCGCCGCCTTCGATCTGGCCGTGCAACATGACCCCGCCTTCGGCCCGCTCCCGGCAGGCTACTACGCGGTCCCCAGCCACAGTTCGGCCGATGCCGCAGCCGCGACGCTGGTAGGCGGGCACGCCCGTGTCGGCAACGTGGTGATCGATGAGGGCAGGGCATTACTGGATGAGATCGACGAGAACACCGATGACCTCAAGGAAGGCATCTACCACAAGATCGCTGAAGCCAGTTGCATCAGACTCGGTGCCCGCGCCAGTTGCCTTACCTACGAACAACTCATGGCGGCAGGCGCCACGGACCCGGAGGCGCTGGGTGTACCGGCCTGGGCTCTCGCGCAAGTGCGTGCCGCACCCGATCGCGGCCGTGCGCTCGAAGGCCTGATCGCTGCGGGCAGTTGGGATTTCGACCCCACAGCCAGTCCACAACAGGTCATCAAGGAGTTGGTCACCAAGAGCATCGCCAGCTATGAGGCGTCCGGGTTGCTGCGCGCCGGTGCCTCGAACGGTTTGACGCCCTACGAGACCTTGATCGCCGCATCCTTGGTTGAGCGCGAGTCGCTACCGCTGGACATGTCCAAGGTGGCACGGGTGATCCTGAACCGGATCAAGGTCGATCAGCCGCTGAATTTCGATTCCACCGTCAACTACGGCCTTGCCAGAACCGAGGTAGCCACGACCGGCGACGAGCGCACACACCGAACCCCGTGGAACACCTACGCAATGACCGGACTGCCGGTGACCCCTATCGCCGCCTTCTCTCCACAAGCGTTGCATGCCATGGAGAATCCCACCCCTGGCGACTGGCTGTACTTCGTGACCATCGACAAGCAGGGCACCACGCTGTTCACCGATACCTACGCCGAGTATCTGCACGATGTGGACATCGCGCGCCAGAGCGGCATGCTTCCGAGTAACTGATGCGGAAAGTCCGGCGAATTCCGTAAGCCCCTAGAACGGACCCGGCGGGGATTCTTCTCGATAAGCCCCGCAGATCCGCCCCTCCCGCAGACCGCGGATCCGACCGCCGAATAGGGTCCGCGTTCCAACGCGATCAGCTGGATTTCAGCCATATCCCGAAGCACGTCAACAGCTCGTGGATTCGTCGTTGCTGCTCCCACACTTCGGGGTCGTCGGGATCGAGACCGGCATCGATCAACGCTTGACGGTCAATGGAGTCACCCATAACTGCTCTGACGCAGGCGGCGCGGCCGTGGTTCCCTCGATGCCGAATTCGATTGGCACGCAGGTTTTCACGCGTTTTCGGCGAAGATCACGAAGATGACGAACAGCAACACCCCCACGCCGATCCACCACCACACGTTCACGGTCACGGTCACGGCGAGCACACCGCACACGACCGCCAGGACCAACAAGAACGCAGCCAGCCCGCAACCGGGCGGGAATTGTTCGCGCGCCGGTGCTGGTCGTGGACGTGCTGGAGCGGGATGTCGAGGTGAGTTCGTAATGCTGGACGGATACGCCGGGACCGGTTCCGCGGGGATCGGGTCGGCCACCGGGTTGCTGGGCGCAGGTTCTGGAAGTGGTGGTGGGGCAGCGGGTTCGGGTTCCGGGCCGACCGTTTCGAGAATCGGTTCGCGGCGGTGCACGATCAGATAGGTCACGTGGGTCGGCCCCTTCGAGATCAGGGTATGAGCGCCGGAGCGAACCCACTCACGTCGCTCACCGCGGCCGCCGTGATATTCGCCCAGGCACGAGCACACGCACTCGCTGACGTCATTGACCGCGTTCTGGCAGCTGCGGTTGCATCGCTCGGTCTTGTTGAACTCCAGCGTGAGCTCCACTTCGCCGAACTTCTCGGCCATCGCCTCGGCCAGAGTCCACAGGTGCGTGCGCGCGATCTCCCAGCGCTGCTCGGGCTTGTTCCAGTGCGGCCGGATGTGGCCCAGTTCGCTCTTGAGCCACGCGCGGTTCTTGCCGTTCTCGAAGGGCATGTAGGCCCACAACCGGGTGCGATTGGCCTTGCGCACGATCCGGGGTCGTTGCGGCGCCATACGGGTTACCTGCCCGCCGGGGAGTCGAGCAGCACGGCGCGTTCATCGGTGGTGAGGTTGCGCCACCACATCACCTGCCAGGGGTTATCGCGGTTGTCGAGCCATGCGCCCGCGCTGATCTCGCGCAGCGGCACCTCCCGATATCGGGTGCGGGCGTCGGGGTCGGGCACGTCGGCCGCCTCGAACTCCCGCATCTTCGTGTCGCGGACGGTGCGCGCCCAGCCCAGCTGCGCGTCGGTCCCGGTCAGCTCCGGCCAGCCGGCGGCGCGGGCGCGCTGGATGCTGGCGGCATTGATGGCGTCGAACTCACCCATAACCCGATGGTGCGCCCGTGCACCGACACACTGGCGCACCACCGAACGCCGCGGGCTTCCATGAAATACGTTGCGAGTCTTCAAGATTGAAGGCTCGACAAGGAATATGCGAGGAGAAGCTTGCGGCTATCGGTGATGTCGTTCATTCCGTGGCGGCCGGATCTTGCTGTGCATGTCGCTCACACAGGGTTACTCGAACCACATGCGGGTCATCGGGTCCATGCCGTCACGGAAATCGTCTGTGCCGGAATCGGGTTCGGGGTCCGTGGCGGCCGCGGCACCAGCGGCGGCGCGGCGGGCCTGCTCCTGGCGCTCGGAGGCGATCACCGCGCGACGCTCACTCATGGCCCGCGCGGGCGAGTCGCCTGCGGCCAGGGCCTTGGTCAGCGCGAGCGCGTCCTCGATGGCCTCGCGGGCACCCCGCACCGCGGCGGGGGTGATGGCGTGGTCGGCGTCGCCGCACAGGATGAGCGGGGTGGCGGGCGGGCGGGCGTTGTTCAGGGGCACGATGCGGGTGTTGGAGACATGGATGGTGTCGGTGGCCGCCAGAATGGTCTCGATCAGCGTGGTGGCGGTGGGATCGGCAGCACCGATGGCGTTGGCCCATTCGCTGGTGGGGTGAAATCCGATGTCGTCCACGGGAACCGGCGTGCGGGTCAGACGCGTGAACCAGAACAGCGCGGTTTCGGTCCACAGATATCCGAAGGTGCTCACCGGCAGCGGGCCTTCGCCGAGTTGGCCGTGGAAATGCATCACCGCAGGGTCGACGGGCAGGTCCATCGCGCGGGTGGTCTGACCGTAGATGACCACCTGCCTGGCGTAGAGGGCGGTGCGGTCGGGCTCGAGACGGGCACGGGCGAGGGAATCGATACCGTCCGCGGCGATGACCACCCCGGGGCCGGTGAGCTCCTCGTCCGCAGCACGCAGCGCCCCGGTCGCGGGATCGATATCGCTCACGCCGACCCCGTACCGGATGTCGGTGCCCGCGCTGTGCGCGAAGTCGGTGAGCACCCGCATCAACGCGCTGCGTTCGTACAGGCGCTGTCCGCGTGCGGGTCCGGTGTCCGAACCTTCGGGGCGGTAGTGGAAGCGGAAGCTGGCCAAGGGATGTGACGCGGCGTGCAAGGCAGCCAAGGGCACCCCGAGTTCGGTGAGCGAGCGGTGCGCGTGCGCGTCCAGGACAAGGAAGGCACCGGTGCCGGGGGCGGGCTGGCGTTCGTAGACGGTGACCGGGTATCGGCGCAGCGCGAGTGCGCCACCCAGAACGGTTCCGGCGATACCGCCGCCGAGGATGGAAACCACGAAGAACTTCCCTTCCGATCAGTGAGCGAGCTGGGCGTAAGCGCGGGCGAGTTCGATCAGTTCATCGGTGCCGGTGCCGCCGGTGGTGAGGATGGCCACCGGTTTGACCGGGCGCGCACTCTGGGCGGTGCCGCGCCGGTGCAGGTGCGCGAGAACCTGGGCCACCCTGTCCGGGCGCTGGCAGTCCGCGGGATCGAGTTCGTCGCTGATCGCGGGGCTGATGGTGACCAGGCGGTCGCGGCATTCGATGCGGGTTCGCAACAGCCCCGCGTGCGGGCGCAGCATGAGCGGGGTGCGTCCGGTACGGGGGTAGGTCAGTGCCGGTGGTGACATGGCCTCGAGATCGCGTAGCAGCCGGTGCAGCAGCTGGTTCTCCCGCACCGCGCGCCACATCGCAGTCAACTGCCGTGAGCGATGCGCGGCGGCCACCGCGGCGAAGCTGGCCACCCAGCCGAGGGTGCCGAGCAGGTACACCAGCCGCTCCCCGGTGGCCAGGACCGCCGGTGGTTGCTGACCCGCGTGCTGGATCCACATATCGGCGATGAACATGATTCCGGCGGCCGCCAGCGCCCACAGGCTCACCGACGCCAGCGTCATGGCCGCGCGCAGCGATCCGGAGGCGCGGCGCGCGGTGCGCATCGCCAGATAGGCGCAGATCGCTTGCGCGAGTGGGAAGAACGCGAACACCACCGAGTAGTAGATCGCAACCCTGGAGATCTCGAAGTCGGTCAGCCGGGCCGAGGCGGGCACCTGCGCGGCGGCGGTGACCAACCCGACGGCGGTGAGCGCGGCGAAGCCGATCAGCGCCACCGAGATCCGCCAGGCCCGAGTGGAGCCATCGCAGTGGGCGTAATAGGCGCCTGTGGCACACCAGGCGATCAACAGGGCCAGGGCCTGGATCGCGGCCAGGACGAATGGGCGCCCGTCGTCCTGATTGTTGGCGGTGTGCGCCATGGATTCGAGCACCAGATTGGCCGCGGTACCCAGGAGCGCGGTGGTGATCAGCGCGGACGCCAGCGAGGGCCGGCGTCCGGTCTGATAGATCCGCCATACCGCGACGGCAACGAAAATTGTTGTGCGAGTCCACCATTGGGCGTTCGTGAGACCGTTCACCGTAGGCTCCTCTCGGGCGTCATGACCATGAAATCCGGTCTTCGAGGCTGCGCGCGATCGCGGCCGCGCGGTCGTCGGGCTGCGCCGGCAGGCGCGCGTCCAGGTCCGAGCGCACCCAGGTGGTGATGGTGCGCGCCACGAATTCGGCGTCCCGTTCCTCTGGGTTGGAGTAGTCCCCGGTGCGGTGGGTGCCGTCGTACATCGCTTGCGCGGCGGAATCGGTTGTCCCCAGCAGGATGTGGGCGATCTCGTGCATGGCGATATGGGTTTGATGCTCACCGCTGGTCTCGGACTGGACCAGGATCTGATATCCGTCGCTGGTGCAGATGGTGCCGCCGAAGAACCCGGGCACTTTGAACGGGTGCGAGTCCACATCGATGGCGCAGCCCAGGCGCTGCGCCAGGGCGCTGATGAGAGTGTCGGCGCTGTCGCTGGGCTGCACCCCCAACTCCCGCAATACCCGCGCGGTGCGGTGACGCAGCAATAGATATCGCGCGGGCAGGCGGGCGGGCGGGGCGAGCACCAAGGGATGAGGTTGCACGATCTTCTCCTCTCGCGCGGGCACGCCCCAGCCGAGGGTCAGGAGGTGAGGCCTTGTCCGGCAGGGGGTTTGCGCCGCTGGGCCATCTTGGTGAAAATCTCGGCCAGCTCACTCAGGTCCACCGAGTCACCGCGCAGCGCCAGCCCGGAGACTCCGGCATCACGCGCGGCGGCGATCAGCCGCAGATTCGTGTCGATCGCCGCGACACGTTCACCGTCGGGATCGGTGAGGTAGGCGGGCGGGACACCGAAATGGTGGGCAATCGCCTCGAGCAGGCCGGTGTCGACCACCGCGGAGCCGTCGAAGTCTCCAGCGCGCATACGGTCGATATCGGTGGCGGACACCGTTTTTCCCAATGTGGCGGTCACCGAGTCCGCGACCGAGTCAGTGCTCTGGGCGGATGTGTCGCGGAGGTGGAAGGCGGCGAACAGCCGGTGCAGGCGTGCAGACAGAGTCAGTGTCTCTGATGTCTGGTCGGTCATCCCTTTCGCCTCCTTCGTCTGTCCGCAAACAATATCCCCAACTGGTATATCAAGGTCGTTTCACGTCGAAAGCTGGCACGCTGGAGCGGTCATTGTGGCGCCCCGCGTGATTGGTGGCGGTGCTCGAACCGCGCCACGGTCTGCTCATCGAGCCCTTCCTCGCGCCCGGTGAGCCAGCGTCGATACAGCCGTTCCTCGCGGTGCGGGTCATCGGGGGCCACCGGTGCGGAAAGCGCTTCCCCGAAAGCGATTTCGATCAGGGGGACCTTGCGGCCCCGGTGCCGCTCGAGCAGATCGGTCACGAACGGGCCGACCAAGGCCGACACGGCGGCATCGAGGCGGGTCATCGCCTCGGGCAGATCGGTCACCGAGGCGGTGTGCAGAGCGCGCTGGGCTTCCAGCAGGGGGAGCAGTTCGTCCAGGCTCAGCGTGATAGCGGTTGTGCCGGGCTCGAATTCGCCGTTGTCCGAGAGCGGGATCGGGGTGCGGCCCTCGCGGTACGCGGCCGCCGCCGAGCCGGGCACCCACCGCATCGCGACGTCGAACTTCTCGAACGTGCTCACGCGGACGTTCGCGCGCAGCCGCTCGAGTTCGGCGTCGATCTGCGTCGGTGCTGCCGGTCCGCCTTGCGCGTGTACCTGCTGCATCGACAGATTCAGTTGCTGGCGGCGGTCCTGTACCACACGCGCGAAGAACTCGCTGTGTGCTCCCATGCGACAACCTTACGACAGAAACGGTCAGAAACCCGCAACTATCCAGGCGTTTTTTATCATTACGACCGTGCATCACTCAGAATTCGCGAGTTTTCTTATTGAAATTTGACCATCATGGTCATAATCTTCGTGTGAAAGGGATCACGGCGAGCGGGCGGGAGGTGCGGGAGATGGCAATACGGGGCCGCGGCGAACACGCCCCCCGTATCTCTTCAACCGCTGCCCGGCGCTTGCCTTCGATCTTCGAATGTTGGTATCCGACAACGAATTTCGTGAGAACGGTGATCATGTCCCGCCTGTTGCCCGGAAAGGATGGCATCCCCATGGCCGCTACCCGCAAGGCCGCTCTGTCTCTGACCGCGCTGCCGCTGGCTTTCGCGCTCGGCGCCGGGGTCGCTCATGCCGCACCCGCAGGTCAGCCTGGCCTGGCCGCGCCGCAACCCGGAAGCCCCGGCCTGAGCGTGGCGCCCGCGCCCGTGGTTCCGGCCGCTCCGGCGGCCACCGATCCGGTGCAATGGATACCCGACTCCGAACAGGTGATCCCCGCCCCGTCGCGTCCCCGACCGCAGCACCAGCAGCCCCAGACCCAAGCACCTCAGATCCAGACCGTCATCTCCCCGCAGTCTTCCCCGGAGGCGGAAACCACCGAGCCGGAACCCGCCGCTCCGGTGGTGCCCGCGCTGTGGCAGCAGAACCGTTTCCAGTTCGGGGACACCATCGTGGATGTGCCCGAAGGCACCGACCCGCAGCTGGTGCGCAAAGCCCAGGACTGGATCTACATGGCCGAATGGCAGACGGCCGCCGCCTACGACGGAATGGGATTCTCCCGCGAGGAATCGGACCGCCGCGCGGCCTCGGCCATCGCCGGAGTGGTCACCGGCGCGGCCGTCGGCGCCGCCGGTGCCGGAATCCCCGCCACCGTGGTCGGGGGGATCGGTGGCGCGCTGATCGGTGGCACCGTCGGCGGTATCGCCGGTGCGGTGATCGGCACCGTGATCCCGGTTCCGGTTCTGGGCACGATCACCTCCGGGGTGGTGGGCACCGCCATCGGCGCGGTGGCCGGTGCGGCGGTCGGCGCGGCCGTGGTCGGCATTCCCGCCACCGTGGTGGGCGGCGCGGCCGCCGGCACCGCCGGAGGCCTGATCGGTGACGCGGTCGGCTCCGGCCCCCACTCTGCCCAGGCGCCCGCGGTCGAACCGTTGATCGATCCCGTCGCCGCGCCCGCTCCGATGCCTGCCCCGGTCATCGATGAGGTGGCCGCCCCGGTGATCCCCGCGCCGATCGTGACCCAGGTCGCCGCGACCGTGGACCAGGTGGCCGCCACCAGTGACGAAGCCGCACAAGCTATTTCCTCGCTCAGCGACGCGGTGGACGCCATGCCGCCGATGCCGTCCGGTCCCTTGTCCGACCTGCTGGGCGCCGCGCAGGCCGCACTCGACGGGCACTGACCGCCAGGGCCTCAGAACCATCGGGAGGAGGTGGAGCACATGACCACAACGACCACCAGTCAGGACGACCCGCACGCCGAGCGGCCCGAATCGCCCGAGACGGGCGCAGCCCCTGGATGGCGGAACTGGCTCGGTGCCCCACCACCGGACACCGAACCGCTTCCGGATTCCGATCCGGGTACCGAAACCACCACGGCTGCCACGGTGTTCGTCGATGACGACCCCATGGCACCGATCACTGCCACGATGCGTGAGCGCTCCCAGGCGGCACGGCGACGCCGCCTGATCAAGCGCAGCGCATTGGCCGCATGCTCGGCAGCTGCGTGCGGCGCGGTGGTGGTCGGGGGATGGCTGGCGCTTTCCGACGGCGCCAGCAGCGCGGGCGTGGCCCCGGCCGCACGACCGTCAACGGTGACGGTGGCCGGGACCACGCCCGCCGCTCCCTGGTGCGCGCCCACCATTTCCCCCAGCCTGGTCATCGGCAACGGGCCGGGCGACGTCACCAGCGCCACCGGGGTGATCCTGCTCCAGCAACACGCCATGTACACCCTGCGCGATCCGGCTCTGGTGCGCAGCGTCCTGGCCCCCGATGCGATGGCCGCCTCCCCGGAGGCCACCCGCGCGGCCGTCGACGCCATCCCTGCCGGCACCGAATACTGCGTCACCATCACCCCGGTGGGACCTGACCACTGGAATGTGCAAGTCGCGCAACGTGATCCGGCTGCGCAGTGGCAGCAGACGGTGGTCACCGCGCGGGGGAGCGATGGCCGCTACCTCATCACGTCCATTACGGCTGGAGGTTCGTAATGCTGCACACCATCGACCCCGACACCGCCGGTATGGATCCGGCCGTACTCACCGCCCCGGCCCCACCCGGCGCGCCCACCGATCTGGTGCCGGTGCGCGGGATGGCCGCCAAGACGCTGATGCGCGCCGAAACCCCGGCCGTGCTGGTGCTCGGTGTCTGCGGGGGCGCGGGAACCACCGTCACCACCCTGGGCCTGGCCGCCGCGGCGGCCACCCGCACCGACGCCGAGCAGGATCCGGTGTGCGTGGACGCCACCGCGTTCGGTGGTGACCTGGCCCTCCGCGGCGCCGACGCGCACACCCCCATCTCCACCCTGCAATCGTGGCTGACCAGCCCGAACCCCGAATTGCCCTCGGCGGTCGCCGAATGCAGTGGGATGAGCTCCACCGGTGCCCGGGTGATGCCCCGTACCGCCGATCCGCTGCCGCGCCGCGAAACCATGTCCTCGGTGCACCTGCACCTCACCCAGGCCGGGGCGTTGCCGCTCTACGACGCCGGCGCCCCGGTCGCCAATCGTGGGATCGCGCCCCTGCTGGCCGATCCGCGTGTCGCCCTGCTGCTGGTCACCACCGCCCGCCCCGACGCCATCAACAAACTGAAACCGGCGCTGAGCTGGCTCGATGACCACTACGGCGAATTCCTGGTCTCCCGGGTGGTGCTCGCGATCACCGAACAAATCCCCGGCACCGGCGCCGCCGCGCGCACCCACGTGCAGACCTGGGTCGGGTCCTGGGTGCGCACCGTCTCCGCCATCCCGTTCGACCCGCACCTGGCCGCCGGGCAGCTCGTCGCCTGGGACAAGCTCGCCGGCGCGACCCGCCAGGCGTTCCGCCTCTTGTTGGGAGACCTGCAATGAGCACCCTGCGCCGCCAGCTGCGCGCCGGTGCCGTCGCGACCATCGCGGCCGCCACCATCGCGGTGCTGCTCACCATGCCCGCCACCACCGCCGGCGCCCAATCCTCGGACTGCCCGGCGCTGTTCACCCTCGGCGTGCAGGGCACCGGCCAGTCCTCACCGAACGCCAGCCCCACCGACGACACCGGGTTTCTCTCCAATGTCTTCACTCCGCTGCTGGCCAAGGCCGACGCCGAAGGCGCGAAGGTGCAGCGCGAATACCTGCCCTATGACGCATCATTCGGTGGTTTCGTGGCCGGGGGCACGAACGCCACCTACGCCCAGTCGGTCACCAAGGCCGTGGACAAGGCCCGTACCCGGCTGTCGGAGCTCGTCTCCAGCTGCAAGGACTCGGCCGTGGCGCTGGTCGGCTACAGCCAAGGCGCGCACGTGATTTCGCTGCTGGCCCAGGACATCGGCGCGGGCAACGGACCGGTACCGGTCGACAAGATCGCCGGAGTGGCCCTGTTCGGTGATCCCACCCGCACCGCGGGCGCCACCACCTTCCCCGGCGACACCAACGCCACCCGCCCCAACGCGATGCCCGGCACCTCCGGTCAGGTCCTGGGCGAGATCGCCCAAGTGAACCCCCTCCCGCCCAGCGGCGCCGGCATCGGCGAATCCACCGAGAAGCCCGCGGATTTCGGCAAGCTGGTCGGGCGCGTGGTGTCGTTCTGCACCGGCGGGGACCTGTCCTGCGATGCCCCGGACAACGCGCCGTTGCTGCGCGCGGTCGCGCAGGTCGCGGCCAGCGTCCAGAATCCAGGCGACCCGATCCAGGCCCTGGCCAACATCGCCACATCCCTGGCGCAGACCGGCATCAAGACCGTCACATCGGTGGCGAACAACGACCTGAGCGGCACCAGCTTGTCCGCGCTGAGCTATTCGCCGAAGAAGTCGATCAGCCAGCGCATCGCCGAGGCGTCGGACCCGAACACTCCCGTGGACATCTCCGGTGCGCTCAAAGCCGTCATGAAAATCGGCACCATCGCGCTCAATGCCGTTGGCACCGTGGCCAAGTCGATGCTGACCGCGACCAATATCGCCGAGATCGGCACCGCCGGACTGGCCAATCCCATCGCGGGCCTGGCCCTGTTCGGTGCCAAGCTGGCCGGCGCCCTGAGCGAGCTGGTGCCGATATCGACCGGAATCCGTTGGGTCACCGAGGCTTTCCAGGCCTTCATCACCAACATCTCCGATAACCAGGATCTGCTCTCGGCCACCACCTGGGTCAAATACAGCGACGTGATCACCCGCCACGGGTCGTATCAAACCGACCCGATCACCCCCACCGGCCAGACCGCCACCACCTGGGTGGCGGACTGGTTCGCCGCGGCCGCCGCCGATATCGCCGGAGTCCAGGCCGCACCCGCCAGCAGCACCTCGGCACCCTCCACCACCCCCGAGGCCGCCGTCCCACTGCCCGCCACCAGTGCGGCCCCCGCCACCACAGTCCCGGTGACCACCGCCCCAATGACCTCGGCGCCCAGCGCGGCCCCGTCCAGCGCGGCCCCGGTCACCACCACCCCCAAGCCCTACTGACGGCCCGGCCCCCGGACCCCTGACCCCGAGGAGGTGACAACCCAATGTTGGTAACCCCCAGCAACACCGAACCCGAAACCGTGACCCCGGACCCGACATCCCCGGTTGTCCGCCCCGCCCACCGCTTCGGCCGCCGCCGGCGCACACTCGACGCCGCGCGGGCACAGGCAGTGAAATTCACCGCCGTCCCACCGGACCCCGAGCGCCGCGCCCAGCTGTGGGCACGCGCGGTCACCCACACCCAGACGGTGCCGCCGCTGGTGTGGCTGCTCGGCGCCCACGGCGGCGCCGGAGTCTCGACACTGGCCCACGCCCTGGCCCCCGCAGGGGACTGCGCGCGGTTCTGGCCCGCCGTGCTGGAGGACGAATCCCCGTTCGTGGTCGTGGTCGCCAAAGAAACCATCGAAGGCCTCACCCGCGCCCACGATCTGCTGCGGCAATGGCACTGCGGGATGGCCGGCACACGCGCGCATCTGCTCGGCCTGATCACCGTGGCCCACGCACCCGGCGACGCGCCCTCGGCGGTGCGCCGCTACCTCGATGTCATCGACGTGGCCGCCCCCGCCCGCTGGCGCGTGGACTGGCAAAAAGACTGGCCCACCACCCGCATCGCCGACCTGCCCGTCTGGACCCCCGACGACGAACCCCCGGCCAAGGGCAAAGACCCGCACGCGGCGGTCCGAGAACTCGGCGAGGCCCTGATCGTCGCCGCCCGTACCGCCGTGTTCGGTCCGGACTCCGCCGAGGACAAGTCATGACGCCCGCGTCGGTCACTGTGGTGGCCATCGGCTGCATCTGCCCGGAATCGCCGCCACAGGAATCCTTCGGCTGGCTCCTCGGCCCCGCCGGAGTCCTGCTCCTGCTCATCACCACTGCGCTCTCGGTCGGCTACGCCTACTACGCGATGACCCGGCCCGGAATGGACGAAAACCGTTCCGACATCACCGATTCCGATACCCGCGAAAGGTCAGAGCAATGATTGCCTTGATGCTGCACGACCACGTCAGCGCATGGCTGGCCGTCGACACCCTCAACCCGGAAAACCCGCCCTTCGCCGAGCGGCTCTACCGCATCGGCCGCTACTGCATGTGGGCCTTCCTGGGCAGCGCCGCGCTGTGCGTGGCCTATGCCGGTGGCCGGTTCGGGTGGGAGAAATGGAACGGCGGCGCCATGGAATCGCCCAAGCAGATCGTGGGCGCCATGATCGGCGCGGTGTTCTGCGTCTCGGCCAGCCAGATCATCAACGCCGTCACGCAATAGTGGTGGCGGCCATGCTCGTGCTCGCGCAGAAGCAGCTGCCCGACGACGTGAAACAGCCCATCGAACAGATCCTGAGCTGGTTCCTCGGTGGCGCGCTGATCGTGTGCCTGATCTGGTTCCTGATCGCTGCGTCCCGGTTCTTCCTGTACTGGCGTGGCGGGGAGGACCGGCTCCTTGAGGCCACCGGCTCGATCACCCTCAACGTCCTGGGCGCGGCCATCGCCTCGAGTTGCATGGGCATCGCCTACGCGATTCTCGGCTGACTGCACCGACCCGATCCACGAACAACCAGAAAGGGGTCCGCGGTGACACGACACCTCACCCGCGGCGGCCGCGTCCTCGCGGTGGCGGCCACGCTGCTGATCGCCGTCGGCTGCGGCGGCCACGACGACCACACCAGCACCGCTACCACCTCGGCCCCACCACCGGATCCGGCCCGCCCGCCCGCCTTGGTGCGCTGGGAGCCCTGGCAAGGCGTACGGCTGCCGATCTCCTCGGTCGACGGCCCGGCCAGGACCAGCACCGACGCCGCCGCCGGCTACAGCCACACCCCGCAAGGCGCCGCGTTGGCCGCCATCCAGAACACCGTGCGGATCTCCATCGCCCCGGACAACTCCTGGGCGCTGGTCGCGCACACGCTGCTGGGCGACGGCCCCGGCAAGGACGACTTCGTGCTCAACCGCGTGCAGTACTCGATCACCGGCCCCGCCGCACCCGACTACACGCCCACCCTGCGCGGCTACACGATCACCCGCTACGGCGCCGACCGCAGCGAAATCACCGTCTACAGCAGCTATCCCGACAACTCGCTGATGGCCAATGCGACCGTCATGGCCTGGCAGTACGGCGATTGGCGCCTGATCCTGCCCGACCCGGCCGGCAAAACCACCGTGGTGAGCGCGATCGCGGACCTTCCGGCCGATCTCGTGCGATTGGAGCCACCGCGATGAGCGAGAACCCCACCCCCACAAGCGAACCCGAATCCGAATCCTCCCGCCGAGGTCAGGTGTCGCTGATCCTGGCGGTCATGATGGTGGCCCTGGTGCTCATCACCGGCGCCATCGTGGTGTTCACCCGCCACAAGTCCGACACCTCCACCGCCGGCGGGACGCCGACCTCCCAGCCCAGCACGGCGCCCTCGGCCGATCCGCAGGCCTCCGGCTTCGACACCCCCGCCGTGGACGACTTCGGGCGCCGCGTAGACATCCCGAAAAACGGTGTCGGGCAAGCACTTCCGCAGACCTCCGGGCACCGCACCCCGGCCGACGGGGATTGGCTGACCGCCGCCCCGGCCGGTACCCAGGGCAAAGGCGGCTGGCAGCGGGTCTACGGCGCCTCGGTGCCCTTCTCCACCTCCGACGGCCCCACCCGGATCGTGGACGGGCTGGCCACCGGCTGGTCACACACCCCACAGGGGTGCGCCCTCGCAGCGGTGTACGTGATGTATCAAGAGCTCGCGCGCCCGGACAACCGGCAGCTGCGCGAACGGCTCATGGCGCTGACCCCGGCGCAATGGGCCGCCTACGACCAGGCGAAGGCCTCCGGGAAACTGCCCGCCACCGCGCCGGAGACCGTCACCCGCTGGATGGTCGCCTTCGATGCCTTCAAGATCTCCGGATATGCCGATGACCTGTGCACCGTGCGCCTGGCCACCCGCGCCCGCGCGGACAAGGTCGGCGGATCCCAGTGGCTGTCCTCGGAGGTGGCGATGGTGTGGGACGGCACCTGGCGCCGCCGCCCGCCGCCCGGTGAGGGCGATCTGCCACAAGAGAAAGTGCCGTCGCTGACCGGGTGGACACCATGGTGAACACGACCGCCGGTGCCCGCACCTGGCACGGCGGCCGCGGCGCGGCACTGCTGGCGCTGCTGCTCGCGCTGGTGCTCATCGCCGCCCCCTCGGCCGTCGCGCAGAACCCCGACAACAACGGCGGCAACTACGGATTCGGCAACGCCTGCGACGAACTCCAGTCCGGTCTGGACGGCATCGGACTGCCGTTCGCGCCGAGCCTGGGCGACGTCCTGGGCACCGGCTGCGATCTCGCCAACGCCGGCACCCATCCCGGGGACGCGGTCCAGGCCGTGAAAGACAAGATGTGGGACAGCACATTCGGCAAGGCGGTGGACTCGATCCTGTCGGGCCTGGGCCAAGTGCTGGTGCTGTCGATGACGTTCTGGATGAAGATCCCCAACTCCAAAATCGCCGACAGCCCAACACTGTTCGCCAAGATCCGGGACTACACGTTCTATATCCAGATCTATCTGCTGATGGCCAGCGTCATCTACTGCGCCACCAAACTGGCCATCGCCCGCCGCAGCGCGACCGCCCAGCACGCGGAAGAGTCGTTCTGGGTGCTGTTTCGCACCGTGGTAGCCGCCGGTGGATTCTCGGCGGTGATCGTCGCCGCCACCAAGGCCTCGGATGGATTCTCGTCCTGGGTGGTATCGGAAGCCACCGACGGTAGCAAGAAGAACATCGGCCAACTGATGGTGAATACCTCTGCGATGCAAGCATTTTCACCCGGCCTGGTGCTGATCATCGCCATTCTGGGCATCCTCGGCGCCTTCGCCCAGGTGGTGTTCGCGATCATCCGCCAGGGCTTTCTGATCATCGTGGTGGGCATCATGCCCATGGCCGCCGCCGGATCCGGTTTCGAGATGGGCAAAGCGTTCTACCGCAGGTTTATGGCCTGGACCATCGCATTCGTGCTCTGGAAGCCAGTGGCCGCGATCGTGTACCTGATCGCCTTCACCGTCGCCGACGACGCCGGCGCGTCCACCGACATCGGAACGCTGCCCGATTCCGACACCGCCCAGCGCGCCCTGGTCGGACTGGTGCTGCTGTGCAGCGTCGCGGCGGTGCTGCCAGCGGTGATGCGTCTGGCCTCCCCGGTCGCGCTGGCCGCCTCCAATGCCGGCGGCGGCATGGCCGGGGTGATGACCGGTGCGATGATGGCCCGCGGCCGCCGACCCTCCGGCGCGACGGATTCCCGTGGCGGTGGCCGGGTGAGAAACCCTGCGGCACAGGGTGGTTCGGGTGGTGGCGCCAACCCGCCCACCGGCGCCAGCTCCGCGCCCCGGCAAGGCCCGACCGGTCCCCGCGGTCCCGCCGGAACTCCCGGACGGCCCGGAGCCGCCGGTGCCCCCGGCCGTGCCGGAGCAGCCGGACGCAATGGCGGGCGCACGGTCGGTCCGGCCGGTGTCACCCTCGGTGCGGGCATGGTCGCCGCTCAGACCATCGGCAAAGGGGTGCGCGCCGCCCACTCGCAGGTCGACGCGGCCGCCTCCCCGCAAGGCAATGCCCGTACTCCGGCCCCGCGCCCCACCGGTGCCCGCCGAGGGGTGGTCCCGCGATGACCGCGCCGGCGCCCATCGAAGACCGCACCTACGGGATGTGGGTGCGGCCGCGCCGTGAAGGCATGTTCGGCATGACCTGGTGGTCCACCATCGCCGTGTTCACCGCCGTGGTGCTGGCGCTGGTGGTGATCGTGGTCGCGGGCACCACGGCCGGTCTGGTCGTGGCCGGGCTCGCGGGACTGATGTTGATACCGGCGGTCTGGCAGACCGGCGGCCAGAGCGGATACGAGAGAGGACTCATCGTGGCGCAATGGTGGCGCGCTGTCTGGAAGCGCGAAAACGTCTACAAGGCAGGGGTGTACAGCTACCTCGGGTCGTGCCGCCTGCCGGGCCTCATGGCCGCCGCCAAACTGGAGGAGTTCATCTCCGCCGACGGCCAGCCCTTCGGCATGGTCCACTTCAAGGACTTCGACCTCTACACCGTGGTGCTGCGGGCCTGGCCCCAGGGCGCCCGCGCCGTCGACCAGGACATGATCAACATGTGGGTCGGCTCGTGGGGCCAGCTGCTCGCGAGCCTGGGCGGGCAACCCGATATCGAGGCCATCTGGGCGGTCAACGATTCGATGCCCGAAACCGGCAACAGCCTGGCCGCCGAGGTGGCCTACCTGACACATCCGGACGCGCCGGAGATGGCGCGCACCGTGATGGCCGAGCTGGTGGAGGAACTGCCCAGCGACACCGTGCGCCAAGAATCCTGGTGCAGCATCACTTTCCGGGCCTCCACCCCGGCTCGCCGTAAGGACCCACAGGAGCAGGCGGTGGAGATCGGGCGCCGACTGCCCGGCATCATCACCGCACTGAGTGAGGCCGGGGTCAAGTCCCGCCCGATGACCGGCGACGAAGTGATCGCGTTGGTGCGCCGCGCCTGGGATCCGGCCGCGGAGTCCGATCTGGAGGAGGCCGCCGAATCCGGTGCGCCGCACGGAGTTCCGTGGGCCGACGCGGGCCCGGTGTCCTATGAGGAACATCGCGGGGACCTGTGGCACGACGGGGTCACCAGCGTGACCTGGGAAATGGATCTTGCCCCCGAGGGCAACGTGCGCGAACGGGTGTTGCAGCGTCTGCTGGAACCGTCACTGGACCTGCCGCGCAAGCGCGTGGCGCTGGTGTACCGGCCGCACTCGGCCGGGGACGCTACCGCCATCGTCAACGACGACTATCGCGACGCGCTGACCGCCCAGAACGCCTCACGCGGCAACCTCGGTAGCGCCCACACCACCGTGCGCATCGAATCCGCCGAGCAAGCGCGTGAGGAGCAGGCCCGCGGGCACGGCGTGACCCGCTTCCATCTGCTGATCACCGTCACCGAACCCGACAACGGCAAGGACGTACCCAGCCTGGAAGCGATCACCAAGGATCTGGGTCTGCAATCGCGGCTGAAGATCCGCCGCTGCTACCGATTCCAGGCCGCCGCGTTCGCCTCGGCCCTCGGGCTGGGGGTGCTGCTGCCGGAGATGGCCACCATTCCCCGGGCAGTGTCGGCATGACCACCACGCCCACCCGCCGCCGGCCCCTGAGCAGCGGCGGGAAACCACAGCCGAAACCAACTCGCCAGGACCGCAAGCACAAGCGCGACAAGTTCGGCACCGCGCTGCTGAGCGAAACCGAGCGCGAACGGCTCGAAGCCCGCGCCGCGCACGGCCACCCGATCGCCGCCATGCTGGCGCGTTTCCAACTCCAAACCGACGACAACCGCCGTCGCGCCCAACACCGCCGCACCGGCACCGCTCCCGCCGCTGCTACCAAAACCGGTGCGGCACAGAAGAAGACGCACACGCCCGCGCTGACCGCCGCCGGATATACCGGCCCCGGCGGCGGCCGCGGAGTCGCGGCCCGCCCCGTCGAATACCGAGGCACCACCGCTCAGGTCGCGGGATTGTGGCCCTGGGCGGTCGGCGCCGGCGCCCCCGTGCTCGGCACCCCGCTGGGCTGGCATCTCGACACCGGTGAACCGGTGTGCTTCGACCCCATGAACTGGTTCAAGCGCGGCACGTTCATCACCGCTCCGAGCCTGTTCGTGCTGGGGCTCAACGGATTCGGTAAATCCACATTCGTGCGGCGGCTGGTCCTGGGCGGTATCGCCCAGGGCATCAAGCCGTTGGTGCTCGCGGACGTGAAACCGGACTACCGGGGTGTGATCGAACGCTGCGGCGGGCAGGTCATCGACCTGGGATACGGGCACGGCAAGCTCAACCCGCTGGACTCCGGGGTCATGGGTCGTTCCCTGGCGCGCCTGGAAGCCGACGGATTCGCCACCGAGGCCGAGATTCTGCGCACCGAGATCCGGGCACGGCAAACCAATCTGATCGGCGGTCTGATCGAACTCTCACGGGGGGAACGGATCCGGGACTTCGAGAACACGCTGATCTCCACCGCGCTGCGCATCCTGTATCAGCCGGTGCCCGAGGGTGGGCGCGGGTTCACCATCACCGCGCCGCCGATCTTCGATGACCTGGCCGAGGTCATCGCCGGCGGTGGGGAAGCCCTGCGCTTGGACGCGGCCGCGCACGATGACACCAAGTACCAGGCCGCGATCGTGGATCTGCTGCGCAGCCTGCGCGCCCTGACCCAGGGCAATTTCGGCACCGTGTTCAACGGGCAGACCACCCACCAGTTCGACCTGGACCGCATCGGGGTGTGCGTGGATGTCTCGCACATCGCCAATTCCGACAAGAAGCTGAAGGCCGCGGTGATGTTGGCCAGCTGGTCGCAGGGATTCGGCGCCATCGATGCGCTGAACCTGCTCGCCGATGTGGGCCTGGCGCGTCAGCAGTATTTCCAGGTGGTCATGGACGAACTGTGGCAAGTCCTGGCCTTGGGAGACTTCATGATCGACCGGGTCGATGAACTGACTCGGCTCCAGCGAGGCATCGCCACATCGCTGATCATGATCAGTCACACCATCAAGGACCTGCAATCGCTCGGCTCGGAGGCCACCATCTCCAAGGCCCTGGGCTTCCTCGAACGCGCCCGCGCCAAGGTCTTCGGCGCCCTGCCCGCCGAGGAGCTGCGCCGCCTGGACTCCATCTGCCCGTTCACCGCCGCCGAACAGGCGATGGTCACCGGCTGGTCCGCACCCCAATCGCTCACCGGCGAACCCGTGCGCCGCCGCATCCTCGATGCCGAAGCCGAAGCCGATGCGGCGCAGGAGGACTCACACGACAAGGCGATAGCGCCGGGCACCGGCAAATTCCTGCTGAAGATCGGCGAAGATCGCCAGCCCGGCCTGCCCTTCTACCTGAAGCAAACACCGACCGAGGAATCCAGCGGCATCAACGCCACTTCGGCCAGGTTCGACACATTCGGTGTCCGGACCACCGCAGACAGGAGGACATCGTGACATCGCAGCGCCGCTACCGCGTGGTCAATGCCGAGGTGCGCAAAGACGCGGTGGGGCGAGTTCTGAAGTTGTGCAGCGGCGGGATGTCACGGTCGAAAGCTGCCCGCGCCGTCGCCGATGACATTGGGGTACATCCGAATTCGGTGATGAACTGGGTCACCGACGCGGCCGGACCGGTCACCGGCAGCGCGGCCGCCGACCTGCATCGCCAGATCGCCGAACTACAGCAGCAACTCACCGACTCGCGCAGCTACAACCGCACGCTGGTGGAACGGCTGCACGAGACCGACCCCGGTCTGGAGGCCAGCGGGTGATCACCACCGCCCGCACCGGCGCGCTGGCTGCGGTCATCGCGCTGGTGCTGGCGGTGCCGCTGCTGCTGGTCATGATGCTCGACGACGACCAAAGCAGCTGCGCGCCAACCACATCAGCGCCCCACAGCGGCGGGGAATCGCCCGCCGGATCGAGTACCACCAAGGTCTGGCCGGTCCGCAGCGGCGAATACACCCTCAGCGACACCTTCGACGCCAGCGGCGGAGATGGGCACCGCCGCCATCTCGGCGTGGACCTGGCCGCCCCCGAAGGCACCGCGATCTACGCCGCCGCCGACGGGACCGTGGTCGACGCCGGCCCCGCGACCGGCTTCGGGCAATGGATAGTCATCGACCACAACCTGGACGGCCAGACCCTCAGCACCGTCTACGGACACATGTACGAATCCGGGGTGCTCGTGCACACCGGCGACCAAGTCCGTGCCGGACAGCAGATCGCCAAGGTCGGCAGCAACGGCGAATCCTCCGGCGCGCACCTGCATTTCGAAGTAGTGCCCGGTGGACGCCTCAGCGGCGGCTCCCAGGTAGACCCACTGCCGTGGCTGGCCGACGCCGGCCAACCCGGCGCCGATCCCGCCGCCCCCACCCAGACCCCGGCCACCACCACACCCGGCCCGGCCCAGCAAGCCGGTGCCACCGGCACCACGACCACCACCGGCTCGGCGCAGGCCACCGAAACCACCACGCCCACAACGACTACCGGCGCGTGCGGCGCCTCGACCCCCTCCGGCGGTGGGGTGGACAACTTGGCCGACGGCGCGGTGCCCGAGGAGTACGCGCCCTGGTACCGCAAGGCCGGAACGCTCTGTCCGCAAATCAGTTCCGCGCTGCTGGCCGCGCAAGGCCAGTCCGAATCCGGATTCAACCCCTCGGCGCTCTCACCCGACGGCGCCATGGGTATCGCGCAATTCATGCCCGGCACCTGGCCCGGCTACGCCGCCGACGACGACGGCACCGGCAATGTCAACGCCTGGAATCCCGCCGACGCGATCATGGCCCAGGGCCGCTACATGTGCCACATCGCCGCCGCCGTGGACGGATGGATCACCGCGGGCAGTGTCAGCGACGTCCCCGACCGGCGCGAACTCTATCTGGCCGCGTACAACGCGGGGGAGGGGGCAGTGTTGTCCTCGGGCGGATTCCCCACCGGCAGCCCACGCTACGAAACCGAGACCCGGCCCTACGCCGAGAGAATCATCGCCAACATTCCGGCATTCACCCGGACGCTGAGCTGAACGACAGGAAGGGATCCGATGGCTACGACCCCGCGCCAGCGCATCGCCCTGGCCGCCGTTGCCGCAGTGGTGATCGCAGCCGGACTGGCACTGGTGCTGACCAACAGCCACCACGGCGAGAGCGGCGACACCCGTGGTGGCGACGCGGCCGCCACCAGCCTGGGACCACAGCCCGACGGCGCGGACCCCGCCACCGCCGCGAAATACGCACTGGCCGCGATGTTCTCCTGGCAACCAGCACACGACAGCGACCCCGGGCAAGGTCTGACACGGGCCACACCGTGGCTGACCGGGGAACTGGCCGCCGAGGCCACCGCCACCGCCCCGGCCACCGGCGTACGGCCCCTGCGGGACTGGGCGGGCTGGGCCACCGCCGCCGATGTGGTGACCGCGCTGGTCACCATCACCGGCACCGGCGCCCCCGAACATGGCCAATGCCTGGTCACCGCCCAGGTGCAACAGATCGTGCTGCACCGCAACGGCACCCGCGACCCGACACCGTGGCGCCTGATGACCATCGCCGCCTCGGTCAGCGATACCCCCGCGGGCTGGAGGCTGGCCAACTACCGGGTGACCGGCTGACAGGAGGAAAACATGGCACTCGACGTAGGACCGCTCTGGCTCTGGATCGCGGCCCCGATCGTGGTCACCCTGCTGTGGCAGATCCACCAGTTCGGATACGGGCCGGGCTACTGGCGCACCCGAGACCCACAGCAGCGCACCGCCTTGCGCGCGGCTGCCCGCATCCGCCGCACCTGGCCCCGCACCGCACGCAAACTGCGCATGGTCGAACACGACCCGCAGAACCCCAACCGCAAACGCATTCCCCCCATCGTCGCGACCACCATCGGCCCGGAGGGCATCGTGCTGGAGTTCGGGACCGTAGTCGGCATCGGCCTCGCCGAATTCGAGAAGCACGCCAGCCACCTGATCAACGCCTGGCGCACCCCGAAAGTCGATGTGTGGCAAGCCGAAGCGGGCCGGATCCAGGTCCGCATCCCGCACGGCCGCGCCACCAAGCCCACCGTTTACCGCCCGGCCAGCGATCTAGGCCGTTGATTCGCCTGGTGCCGATCATGTTGACCGGGCGTGCCAATCACTGCGGCGCCCAACCGATTTCGATCACTACCGCGTAGCCTCGCCTGCGAGTCGCACACCCCTTCGACTCGTTTGCACCCCTCCACTACGCCGACCGGACCCCACGTCCGGTCGGCGCAGTCGTGATACCGGTGGACCTCCGCCGCTAGGAGTTTGCGCGAGAGGTGGAGATTCGATATCTGGCCGACGTTCTTTAACGTGACGGTCGATTTCGAAAGGTTTGGGATGCTGTTCTGGTTCTTCATCGGTTATGTCGTATTCGTTGCGGTGCTTGTGGCGTATTCCGCCCACGTCGCCATTTCGTGCAACGATGCCGGAAAGCGCGCTGATGCCTACAAAGTGCTGCGGCTGATCTGGGCCACTGGGACCGGGGCAGGCGGACTCACCCTGCTGATAATCAATACGGTGATCAAGCTCCGGGAAATCGGTGCCATCTAGATATTGGAAAAGGCGGGCACCGTCCCGACGGTGCCCGCCTTTTCTTATCCATCCGCGTCGGTGGGTAATGCGCGAAACTGTTGCGCATTACCCACCGACAATCACCCTAAGCGATCAGCTCCGCAGTGCTCCTTCCCATGTCAACCCTGCCAACCCTGTGATGACCAACAACAGCAGTAGAAACCTGTCTACCTTGCTGGCGTACAACTCCATACGGCTGCCGCGTCGACGGCCTCGGCCTTTACGATCTTTCGTCATATTCCGGATACCCTCCAGTAGTGAATTTCAAATTCGGGAAGCGTGGGCTACGCTCCCGATCCCCTTGTTCCGGTTCCGTCTGAGTCGGATAGATATTTGTAATCCATTGGGTGAATGTATGCGTCCATTCATCCGCTAGGATTCTTCTCCTCCTGGTTACCCCGGCTTACGAAGCCGCTCTTTCTCACTCGATTCGCCTCCGGGCTGGGGAGCTCAAACACTCACCAGCCCCAGGAGGCGGGTGCGGCCGGTATTACCTACCCGGCCGCGCCCGATCCTGGTTGGAGGTCGGGTCATTGGAGTTGTCGAGGGCATCAGCGGCTGCCATGATTCGGGCGTACAGATGATCGAAATTCACCTTCGACATCTGTGCGTCGACAACACGGGCAGCCGTTGCGAGGCGCTTTTCAACGTCCACGGTTCCCTTCCTACCCAAACTAGAGCGCGGGGCCTTCATTGCCATCCGCAGCCTCACGATTTATCTCGTTCAGCCGGTGGCGCAACTTCGACTTTGCGCGATGGAGATATCTGCTGACCTGATCCGGGCGAAGATCCATTTCCTTGGCGATCTCCGCCGGTTTCATGTCCTGGTCATGACGCAGGAACAGAATCGTCTGCATATCATCCGGGAGTTCGCCGAACGCGGCGAGCAGTTGCTCATGCCGTTCGGCTTCCTCCGGACTCAGCTCGCTGGTCGGCCGGTCGATATCGAACTCATCTACCAGATTTTCCAGCGGACGACACTTCGTCCTCCTCAGGTAGTCGTACCACGACGACCTGAGCGCGCTGTACATGTAGGGCATAGTCAGCGGCCCCTGGCTTTTCAGCACCCTTTCGAATGCGTCCTGCACCAGATCCTGGGCCAGATCGGAGTTGTTGCAAAGATAGAGTGCGCGCCGGGTGAGCACTTGCATGCTGTCCCGAACGAATTCGCTCACTTCATCATCGCGGCTCATCAGGGGCGGCCCTTACGCATCTGGGTCGCCCAATTACTGGTTGCACACCGGAAATGGTTGAAAACCATCATCGCGATGTCTACCTCCCAACTCACTACGGTTTCCGGACGACCCGCAGCCACGCCCACAGACGAGGTGCGGCACGTCACGGGCCGCGAGACCGAGGGGACGGCCTCAACAGAGAAGAACGTCCGACGCGCCCAGAATCTCCACCCTTCACCGCGAACTTTTTCCACCTCGGTCGCGATGGTCGCCGAGCTGCCCGGAGTCCTCGCTGATCGTGCTGGGTGGCGTGCGGTGCCGAGAAGGCGCTCACACCGCAGTTCGTACGCCTCTGATCTCCGAGCAGTGTCATAGTGCCGTAGTACTATGAAATCTGACGGACGCGGAAGGAGCGAACCAATGACCCAGGTCATCCCGGGCACTATGCCCGAAGGCATCGCGCTGGTTCGGCGTGCGCACAACCTCGAAGGCTCGGGTATTCCTTGAGCGGGCCGCCGAGCTGTACGGGCAGGCGGTCGACGCGCTGCCCTGCGGCCCGCTGGGCTGGGCTGCCTACAAGAGGGAGCGCGCGCTGCGCGCGCGGCTCGGGGAGGAGTGAACACCATGGCGGATTCGCCGTCGATCGTGCTGGTGGCGTGCGGTGCCGACAAGGCCCCCGCACCCCGCCCAGCTCTACACCGGCCAGTACTTCCAGCTGTGCCTGGCGGCCGCGCGCACACTCACCGGCGGCGATGACACCCGCATTCACATCGTGTCCGCCCTGCACGGACTGCTCTCCCTCACCGAACAGGTGGAGCCCTACGACGTGCAGCTGCCCCGCGCCAGCGCAGCCGCCATCGAGCGCTTGGCCGCCGTAGTGCGCGCGCAGGCGCATGATGCCGGCCTGCTGGAGCGCCCCGTGGCGGTGCTCGGGGGCCGCGCTTACGTCCAGGTGGTGCGGGAGGTCTGGCCGCACGCGACGGCGCCCCTGGCGGGACTGGAGGCATGGGATTTCACCGCCGGGAGCTCACGCGCATCATCGGCACACGCCGGGGCGCCGCGGCACCCCGCACCTCCGAACTTGCACCGTATCTCGATGGCCAGGGAGATATGGCAATGGCGGACAACGCATTCGGCGCCGCGCACGGTCTCGTGACTGCGGCCCATCGCCGCAGTGTCGCAGTACTATGGCCCGGTCAGGATAAAACCGGGAGCGCGGAGGAGGCCTCGATGGCGAAGGACGACGCCGCAGGGTCGGGCAAGGTCGGCAACAAGGGCCGGATCGGCGCCTACTTCGACCAGGAGACCGCCGACCGGGTGCGCGGCGCCTATGCCTACGGCTGGCTCGGGCAGGGCAACAAAGGCTCCCTGAGCGACATGGTGAAAGCTGCCGTGATGGGCCTGGTGGAGCAGTTGGAGCAGGAGCGCAACGACGGCCGGCCATGGCCGGGGCTGAACCCCGGGGCGGTGCGGGTCTGGTCGCATCAGGAGATCGCGGACAAGAAGGCCGAGCGCGCCGAGCAGGCCGAACAACCCGAGTAGTCATTTCCCCCACGAACCCGATGGGGGAAATTGTCGAATCCCCCACCGTTGTCGTAGTGTCGTAGTACTATGATATTAAGTGGGATCGGAAGTCTGGACATCTCATCCATGCCCGGCCCCGGCCCCCTCCGTCAACGGGAAAGGATGAAAATGTCCACTCAGAGCAAGGATCTCAGCCAGCTCATCGCCACCGCCACCACCGATCTGACCACAGCGGTGCTCTCGATGGCGCTCGGCGCCACCGCCTCCGGTATGGCCGACTTCTGGACGATGTTCGACACCGCGGACCTGGTCAGGCATCGCGCCGACGCACTGTTCGAGCTGCTCGAGATCCAGACCCAGGGCGGGGAAGGCCCGGCCGCCGAGGGATACCAGGCCGCCGACCCCCTGGCGGTCGGCAAAGCGGTCCGGGAGGCCGTGCTGCGAAACCTGATGGAGCGCCTGGCCTTCCGTGACACCGTCACCGGAACGCTGCATGTCCTCGGTGAGCAGTACGTGGACGCCGCCTGAACTCGGAGGGCGTCCCGGAATCCCTGAGGGCTCCGGGGCGCTGCCCGAAATTTCGCAGCAGCGCGGGCTGCGACCAGCAGCCCTGACGGGGCGCGGACAGGCACAACGACGTGCCCAGTGGCGAACAGCGGAGTTCCCGCGACCCGCGCCCCACCTACCAAGGCCCCGAAGGACACGTGCTCCGCCATCCTGGGTGGATGTGAATGCTAGACCTGCCATGTAAGCCAGCGAAAATCGTTGTGGCCGAGTTTATTTGGCGGGACCGACCGATCGGATGGCGTCGATTCATGATTTATTGTCGTTGATGACAAATAAAACATGCTACCGTCGTGACAATAATACGTTCGTTCGGCTCTTGAATAAGAGTCGGGATGATGGGATGCGGATGACTGCGACCGAAGCGAACACCGACGGGTTGAATCTCATTCACGCGCGGTGTGTCGAGGAGGGCGGGCTCACCATCGCCACGCTGAAAGAGCTGCGTGAAGCACTGGGGTACGGCCGTCTCGGGAAATGGGTACTGGGAGAGATCGCCGAGGCTCTGGACCAGGAGCAGCTCGGCTATTTCCCGATCGGGATGCTCATGCCTGAGACCAATCCGGAACCGCGCCAGTGGGATGAGGTGTGGGTGTACCGCAAGGATTCCAGTCCGCTGGCGCGGGTCCTTGAGGCAGCGCTGAATCCTGGCCGCGCGGAGGATGTTCGAGCCACGCTGACCGCTGTGCGGTTGGACGATGAGGCCGGGCTGACCGCCGAACAGAAGATCGAACGAATTCGCGCGATCGTGCGCTGAGAGGCAGTGGTGATGGCAGGACGTTCGGCCGCCGATGATCGTGCGGTGATGTGCAGCTGGGCGGGCACGTTCACCCCGTTCGGCACCCAGATCGGCCCGGCCGTGGACAGCGCGGACCGTCTCGCCCGCATGCTGACCTACGTGGCCGATTCAGGCGGGTTGCGCACCGACGGCACGCTGGCTCAGGTCTGGATTGTGGGCGCCGAAGCCTTGGAGCTGCTGGGCTGGCGGGTGGATGAGGGCGACGCGGACGACGACACCCCGATGGATGTGCTGCGTACCGAGTGCCGCGACCGGATCACCGAGGCCGTGGCGCGCGATCAGACCGCGCTCGAGCGTGGCGGCTGGCGGTTGCGGGAGGGCTGGGAGACCGGCGGGGCGTGGGTGCGGCTGGAGCGCATCGACGTCAACGAGAAGCGCGGCCGCGCCCGCAACGCCTCGAAAGGCAAGCCCACCAGCAAGTTTCGCGTGGACGTGATCCTGGAGCCGTACGCCTGGACCACCCCGTCCCCCTCGGGGGAGGAGAACCTCGGCATCCTGGGCGACGACGCGGCCGGTTGGGGCCTGGTAGAGATCCCCGACGACGTCACCGATGAGCAGATGCGCGAGCTCGAGGATGCCGCGCGGGCCGAGCTCGGCCGCCGGTTGTGCGCGGCGGTGGAGCAGCTGGGCGTGCTGCCTGCGCTGACCGCCACCCGAACCGGCGCCGCGATCGCCGGGAAGATCTGGCGCCAGGGCACCCGCCGCAACGCCGAGATCGAGGCCAACGACTTCGACGTGGCGCGCTCGCACGTGCTGTCCGGACCGGTGCCGGTGCCACCGCTGACGTATCCGCCGCGCGGGGAGCTCGAGCCCGCGGCAGTGTGGTCGGTCGAGGCCATCGACCCCGCGGAGCTGGCCGAGTCCGATCGCCTGGTGATCGTGGACCAGTTCGGTTCATTCCTCGGCAGCTTCAGCGTGGAGCTGCCGATCGGGCAGCCCGATGTGCTGAGCATGGCGGATCTGGACAAGGCCCTGTGGTTTTCGGATCTGCCGCCGGAGAAGTGGCCGGTGGGCCTGTGGGCGATCATGGGGCCCCCGCTGCACGAACTTCCCGACTTCGGGCTGCTGCCGCCCCCACATCCGGAATGGGGACACCAGGCGCGGCTGAATCCCGAGATCAATCCGGTGTTCACGGTGACCACCGAGACCTTGAAGGCCTTGGCGCAGACCTGGACCAGCGGGTACGGCCTGCAGTGGTGCATCGAGAATATCGCGTTGGTCGAGGGCTGGGTGTGGCCGGCCTCGGCACCGGCGTTGGCGAAGTTCCAGACCCAGGTGGGGGAGGGCTACAAGCATTTCGTGGCGACCGGGGACCGAGCCATGCGCAAGTTCACCAACAAGGTCTATCAGGGCTACCAGGGCGCACTGGCCAACTCTCCCGAACAGTGGGGCCAGTTCCGGGCGCAGAACTCGAATCCTGTGGCGCAGGCCAACATTCACGCACATGCCCGCTGGCGCATCCGCCGCCAAGACGCCAACGCCCACGCCCGCACCGGCCGCCGCGCCGCGATGGTGCGCACCGACGCGCTGACCTTTCTGGTGCCCCCCGGCATGGATGTGGCGACGTTCGCCGATCCGATGCCCAAGAAGGGGCCAGCGCTGGGGCAGCTGATGGTGGAACGCTGGTGCGTGCTCACCGATGAGTCCCGCGAGGCCCTGGCCGCCGCGCGCGGGCAGGAGAGGGTGGCCGCCGCCATCGCGGCCGCGTTCGCCAATTCCCCCCACGTGGAGGTGTGCAAGTAATGCCGCAGCTGCGACCTCGCAAGCGTCCCCCGGCCTCCGGCTCCGCCTCGGGCGCCGGTGACAGTGCGGGACAGCAGGTGACGGTGGGCGGCTGGCACTACACCGTGGACCCGCATGCCGTGCACACGCTCAAAGCCGCTGCCGACCAATCCGATTCGGTGGGCCTGGACGCGGTGCGCGGCGTGTCCGACACCGTGGCGGTGGCCGAGGCCCGCGCCACCATCGGCCGCGAAGGCATCCAGCGCGCCGCCAAGGACGCCGGCGCTCCGCGGTCGGCATCGACGGCCAACCGGTGGGCACGCGAGAACCGTATCCCCGATCCGCGGGTAGCCGAGCTGGTGCAGCGGCGTGCTTTCGTGCAGCGCCGGGGCGGTGTTCAGTCGCTGGCGCACGATCTCGGGGTGTCGGTGACCGTGGTGCGCCGGTGGCAGTCCGGCCGCACCGACTCCATGCGCGGCGCCTCGGGGGAGGCTCTGCGTAAGGCTCGTCTGGACGATGCCCGCGAACGGGCCGGGGTTCGCGATATCGTCGGCGCCCGGCTGCGGGTGCGTGCCCAAGTCCAATATCGTGCTCACGGGTCCACCAGCGACGAATATCGTGGCGCCCGCGACATCGACATCGACATGTCCAACGACGAAGCTCACGCCCTGTTCGACGCTCTGGCCGCCGATGACTACGCCACCGCCAACGCTTTGTGCGAGGCATCCTGGTCCGCGTGGTTCGGCCATGCCTATAGCGACAACTCGGGCGTGCACATGCTCGATGTCGAGGACTTCGGCATCGACTGGTATTGAGACCGAGTGCGAGCCGGTAGGCACTTCGGGGGGATTGTCCGGCTGAGGGGGAAATTATTGCAGTTACGGATATTTCGGCGGGCGCTTGCGTTGTCTGTGGTCAGGTGCGTGCTGAAGGTGGAACCTGTTGCAATCTGGGCGTTTTGGCCGATTTCCGAGGGTAGAAGGCTCGTGGGCTGGATGTGACACTAGTAGGGCCATCGGTGCACCGACGGCCGCGCGCAGATAGCTGATCGGTTGCATGCCGGAGGAGTTCCGAAGTCGGGGCTCATGAGGCAGGTGAGCGAGTTGGCCCTGAACTCCACGTGAAGACGTCCGGTGAGGGCCGGACCAGGGAGTGTCGAGTTGGGAGCCGACCTTCTGCGGTCCGCGAATCCTGAGTTCGCCGTGGAGGAATGAGAACGTGCCCGGCCCCGCATTCGTGATGGTTCCTGCGCTGTCGTGGGAAAATCGCCGAAGCCTTCGCTCACGAGCCCTGCTCGAAGGACTGACCCGTGGTGGTCGGATTCGCAGCCGCAACAGGGCGAACCGGTAATGCCCGGCGACCGCGTCGCGCGCCCTGATCCGGTGCGGCGAAACGCTGCGGTGAACCGTGTGCCGCCGACAGCCGCAGAGATCGGATCCCGGCTCACGCTGGACGTACAGACCGATAACCCCGCCGCGGTGCGTGATGAACTCTTGGCCCTCAATGCCTGGTTGCTGAAGTCGGCGGGGTTCTCCGTCCGCCAGGCGTCCGCCAAGGCCAACATCACCAAGAGCGCAGTTTCGAACTACCGCGGGGCCGCAAGTTATAAGAACCTGCCCGAGTCGGAGCCGTATGCGAGGTTTCTGCAGATCTTTCTGATCGACCCGGGTCATGTTTCGCTTCTGGTCCGCCGCTGCGAAATACTCAAACCGCGATGGGATGCCTACCGGAAGAACGAACCACCGCCACCGCCACCGCCACCGCCACCGCCACTACCGCAGGTTGTGACGGTCGTGTGGCACCCGGTCGAGGTGGGAATCACGGTTCCAACACCAGGGCAGTTGGCGCTGAAGGCCGCTACCACGCTGCGACACGGCGGCAGCAAGCCGCTGGGCAAATACATCGGCGCGGAGGTCGTCTGCTGGGCGTACCAGACCGGCTGTGGTATTGATCTGCCCAGCTCCAGCCACAAACAGTGCGAACTCGGTGCGTTGATACACGTCAGCGACCTGCGGCCCGGCGATATCGTCATGCTGCACAGCGGGCAGGACACTGGCCTGTACGACGGCGAGGGCAGCATCCTGACCGCCAGCGTGCTCGGCAACGAGGTCCTGCCAGTACCGGTGATGCAGATCCAGCGCTTCAGTGACGAGCACTTTCCACATTGCGGACAGCGCGTCGAGTGGCCCTCGGAACCGCTGAACCCCCTCGATCGTGAGCTCGAAACACGTGACCGGGCTCGAGACGAACTGGCCGAGCAGTTTCTCGACTCCGCTGCTGACACCACAACCCACTCGCCCGGGCGGTTCGCGCTCGCAAAGATCGAGCAGATGTCGCCCTACGCGACCTTCGACGGCTCGCAGATAGACCTCGTTCGCGCGGCATTCGAGGCTGCGGGATACACCCTGCCCGACCTCGCCTTCGCGACACCATTGCTCGGCGGCCAACTTGCCGATCTTGCCGTGCAAGTGGGCGATATCGTGTTCACCCACGGCAGCGGGGAAGTGGGGCTCTACGCCGGCGGCGGCGATGTCATGTTCCGCCGGATCGATGGCCGATTGGCGATGGCCGTGCTGAAAGGCAACAGCGATGTCGCTGTCCGTCGCGCACTGCGGCCTCGTGACGACTCGTCGACCCTGGAGATCGCCGATCTGAAGGGCGATACCGGCGAGAGGATCGTTATCCCCGAGCTGCGCAACGCTCGCCAGCGCGGCGCCGCCACGAAGTTCCCGGTGCTGGACGTGGATCCCGTGACAGCCGCCAAGACGGTTGCGATGGTGGAACACACCGTCAAGCAAGTCAACGACAAGATCACGGCACCGCGCCCCGCCGCCCGTGACACCGACTCGGTGCAGGCCACCGCCGCCGGCGCGGCGTCCGCGGCGAACTCCGAGCCCATCTCGACCTCCAGGCGGGACAGTCCCCCTGCGGCGGGGACAGCGGTTCTGGCACCGGAGGCTCTGGAAGAGATGATGGTCGAGGGTCGAGTGATCGCCTGGTCCAAGAAGGTCGGCGACAAAGTGTCCATCAACGAGATGCTGTTGGTGATCCGCACACCCAACATCGACCTTCCCGTCCGGGCACTCATCGCGGGTACGGTCACCGCGATCGCCACGACTCCCGGACAGAGCGTGGCCGTTGGTGACGTGCTGTGCTGGATCGACGAGACCCGCCCGCCGGCCCGGCTGTTCAAACGGCTCTTCTCTCGCTGACCGCCCGCTGCGGCGCGATTTCCGCCGCACCCGCAGTGGGCTGTAGTGGACTTCCACCCGCGAAGCTGCGTGAGTCCGCGATCCGGCAGCGGCCGCAGTTACGGAAGTGCCGACTATCCCTCTTCGGAGAAGCCAGGCGATCACCTGCCACATAACCGTCAACAAGGCATCGATACTGAAAATAAGCCGATGTGAGTAGAACGGGAATTTCGTAATTTTCGACGTCCTCATCGATGGCTGAATAGGTCGGTTCGGCGCCTTCTACGCCTGGGCCTGCGGGCTATCAAATGTCGTGGGTGGACTCACCGTTTGCCGTCGGGAGTCCACCGTTGCGCCCCGAGTCTTGGTCACACTTCCCAATTTGCGATGAGTCCGGGGATGAGCGAAGTGACTGCGTCATGCGCAGTCGCAATCGCTCGAATGGATTTAAGCACGTCTGCGGAATGGTGGACAACCCCTGTCCATTTCGCGTTGCCTGTCCCGAAGGCGTGTTCTTTTGCTGTCCAACTGTCCATCTCTGCAGATGGCTGGCCATATTGGACAGGAGGGTAACGATCCGGATGGACGATGAGTGGCTGAAATTGGACAGGAAAATGCGTCCATTTGGACGAGGGGATCCACTGCTCTGCTGTCAAGTGTCCAATCTGTTGATTGGACACCGCGCGGTAAATGGACACCAGAGGGACTGTCCAAGTGGAGTGAAAGCCGGTTCTGCTCGATGGTGATGCTCAATTTTGATCGATATTTACGTGGGTGAAAGGGGCTTGACCGCGCAAGCACTGATGTGGTCGTCTTTAGGGAAGAAAGCCGCTGGAGAACTTGCCACTCTCCGTTTAGCGGCACCCCGACATGCTCACAGAAATACCCCTACGCGAAAGCGTCGGTCACACTTCCCCTGAGCGGTGCCACGTTCCGATATTCGAATATCGGAACGTGGCACCGCCGCGATCAAGGAGTCCGCGATTCGTATGAGCAATAGCTACTGTGATCTCCTCGCGCAGCATCCCGTCCTCGATGCACCCGGCGGCCCCTATCGGCTCGCTCCTCCTGGATGCCTCGGCGGCGAAACGGACGGGCCCGTGTCTTCGGCGGGTTTCGAGCCGAGCCTGAGGGCGTCGGCCTCCCGGGACCTGGATCATTGGGCGCCGCACGAGCCTCCTGGCATGCACTGAGCGCTGACGTGTTTCTTCCCTCGTCGAACCAGGCTTCCGTAGGTCATGTATGCCGAGGCCCGGAAGCCCGAAGCATGGAGAACCCAGTAGTGATGCTCACCCATTTGTCCTACCGGTACGGTCCGCGCCGCCAGATCAGGCTCCACCTGCAAACCGCAGCGGGCACGATCATGACGTCCGCCGTAAGCACCGAGCACTGGTGCACGACCGCTCCACATCAACCAGTCCACTGGGCGCTGACCGGGGGCGCCGCAGTCTTCGCCGCCTGTAAAGCGGGACAAGTGGCGCAGGAATGCTGGCGCCGCCGCCCGAAGTCGATCACCTTGCGCTACGAGCGCTCATGACCAGCAGTGCGACCCCTGGGCCGCGCAGGCCGGCCTCCGGTGAGGCCCCAGCGACTCGTCCCGAGGATGGCGGCGGCCTGCTGCGCGGCCGGATGGCGACGAAGGAGTTCACCATGGTCAGTAACAGGTTGGCGCGCGACGAGAAGCTCAGCAACAGCGCGAAGGGCCTGTTCGTGCAGATGGCCTCCCACACCGAAGGGTTCCGTATCACCCTCGAAGGCATGGCGCTCAACTGCGCAGACGGGATCACCGCAGTGCGCAGCGCCCTGAAGGAGCTCGAACTGCACGGCTACGTCCGAAGATTGCCCCGCGTCCGGGACATGAAGGGACATCTCGGCCCCTATGGGTACGAGATCACGGACGTGCCCGAATCGCCTCGTCTCTCGGTGGTGCTCGCCTCCCCGGCAGCTCTGGATGCTGAGAAGGCGGGAACACCCAGGTCGCGCCCTGTGTCAGATTTTCCTACGTTGGTCGAACCTGTCGAGGTGGACCTGACCACAAAGAAGACCAAGGTGAAGAAAACAGATCAGGTGCCGCGCGTCCCGCCGCCCGATACTGCTGGCGCGCGGCTGCTGCGCAGGCTCCAGCTGCGGCACCCGATCACGGAATCCACCGTGGCCCGATACGCGGCGTTGGTCGACGATCTGCTGGTCACCTGGCCCGCCGAGGCGCTGCTGGAGTACCTGGAACTTGAGTGCAACGCGCCCGGGGTCCGCAAACCGATCGGCCGCCTCGTTGACGTTCTGCGCGACATACGGCCGCGCGCGACCCGAGGGAGGGGCGACAGGGATGCCGTCAATTCGCCTCAGCCGTGCGGCACGTGCCTCGATCCCACCCCCGGATGGATCGAGGTTGGCTCCAAAGATCACATCCAAGTCCTGCGCTGTCCGGGATGCAACCCAGGTCCGCGAGCCGGCTGAATCGAAGACGAAGGCGCCAGGCGGATCGGGTCAAGCGTCGCGGAAACTGTTGACAGTGTGGCAGTTCGATGCTGCGCTGCGTAATCAGCTGATTCCGCGCGCGGATACTGGTGGTGGCCAGTGGGGTGCTCGTGGCGGTGCGCCTGGACGATATTGTGGCGCGCTTGCCCGAAGGGCCGCCGATCGGCGCATCGCGTGCGGGCGAACGGATTTCCGAGGTAGCGCCGCGCCTTCGTGGAGCGTCGGGGCGGTGTCCAGTCGGCTGGCGCACGATCTGGGGGTGTCGGTGACCGTGGTGCGCCGGGTGGCAGTCCGGCCGCACCGACTCCATGCGCGGCGCTTCCGGGGAGGCTCTGCGTAAGGCTCGTCTGGACGATGCCCGCGAACGAGCCGGGGTTCGCGATATCGCTGGTGCCCGGCTGCGGGTGCGCGCCCAGGTGCAGTATCGTGCTCACGGGTCCACCAGCGACGAATATCGTGGCGCCCGCGATATCGATATCGACATGTCCCAGGCCGAGGCGCAGGAGCTGTTAGATGCCCTGGCCGCCGACGACTACGCCACCGCCAACGCGCTGTGTGAAGCATCCGGGTCCGCGTGGTTCGGCCACGCCTACAGCGACAACTCAGGTGTGCGCATGCTCGATGTCCAGGACTTCGGAATCGCCTGGTACTGAACCGAACCACCGCGCTGAGAGGCGCCCCGCCACTTGCCTTCTCTATCACCATTCGTCACGAATTGAGTTGGGTGGAAGATCCCGGCATACCCTGTAATACCGGCTCTAGCAGGGGTTTTGACTCCAGTAGGGTGTGTGGCTACCATTTTCATCCATCGGGCACGAGTGTGCCCATTACAGCTCCGGCCAGGCGGTCGGAGCTTTTTTCATGCCCAAATGGCCCCCGGCGGATACCTGCCGGGGGCCATCCTCGTTCCTGGAAGGTGTCTATGTCGGTCGTTTCCACGCTCGCCGCAGCGAGCAACGGGTGGACGGTGTTCTGGGTGCAGTTGCCGGTGCTTGTGCTGGCCGTTGCGGTCATCATTGTGGCTACGACCGCGTTGCGGCGGGCGCGCCCGGAAGATGTGCCGCGAGTGTTCGAGGCCTTCGCCACCGCTTTCGGTCGGCGGGCAAAGGGCACGAGACGTCGGCGAACGGCCCGCAAGGCTGCGATACAACCATGTTCGGAGGAGATGTGAGCCGTCGTCGTACACGGCGAGTCGATGCTCTGGCCGACCGCGTGGCCGACAGTTTCCTGGCGGCCGACCTCACCGCTGCGCAACTGGAGGTGCTGTCAGAATTCCGGCGGCGTCACCTAGAAAATGGGCTTAGCCGGGCCCCTGAAGACTTGGCATGGTGGTGTGAGAAGCCGCTTCGAAAGCTCTACCAAGACCTTGAAGCCCGCGCGGCGCTTGCGCCGTACTTCTACAGCGGTGACGAAGTGCCCCCACAGTCGAAGTGTCTATGTTGCGGGAGAGAGCTCCGCTCGCATCAGCGTGGGCGCCGCCCAAAATACTGCGATGGTGCATGCAGACAGCAGGCGCTACGCGACCGGAAACGTGCCGACATCGGGTAACTGATTGCTTCGCAAGCTATTTCGGCATCCGTATGCCTCCCCTCCACTGGCTTGAAACACCAAAGGGCGGTGGCAGGCTCGAGGGCGCAGGGTTCTCAGGTCGGATTTCAGTTCTTGGCCCGTGATCGGGGGGATAAGCGTGTGCTGTTGCTGAGACTGCACGTGCCGGATGACTTGGTCGATGTGAGCGCCGAGGAGATGCGGAAGGTCGCCGTGGCGCTGAGGACATCGTGCGCGCGGATCCGCGCGCGTAGGGATCTGACGCCGTGCCGCCGCGATATCGTGCTGTGCCCGTTCGTTCACCGGATGATTGCTCGGGTGACCTGTGCCTTCTGCGCGCTCGGCCTGTCGGTGCATCTCTGGGTTATGACTACGCCGAATTGCCTTCGCGCAGACCAGGTCCCTGCCACCGTCACGGAGACGCTCGAGTCATGGGTTACCAGGGTGGCGCATCGGGTCCAGCTCACTGCCGGTGGGTTCATGACCACCGGCGTGGGCACCCACTTGTTCTTGGACGGGCACTTCATCGAGATCGGCTCCAACTGGGCGCTGTTGGGTGGCGCCGCCGTATTCGCCGGTACCACGGTCGCACACGCTGCGTACGGCCTGCGGGTCTGCCGGATCGACGCGGAGTTCACGTTGAAGTTCACCAAGAAGTCCAACGACGACAGCGGTAAGCGTCGATAGATCAACACCGCCCGGTCCGGATCGTCGTTCTCGTTTTCGGGCGGCGGTCTGGGCTGTCGTCATGTCCGACACGCCCGTGGAGGCGAGCTGTACCTGAGGTTTCTGCGCAAGCCGGTAGCGGGCGCATCTCTCGGATATGACGACCCATCGCCCTACGACCGGGCGCGGCCCGGCTCTCATGCCCGAGCGGAGAGCGCCGCGCGCCGCGCTCGACGCCTTGGACCGTTCCGGATCGGGGTCCGAGCGCATCGGAATTGTCATTGACGGCACTACTTGTGTCTTCGGAATCCGGTGTGTCCGCTCTGGTTTCGCGCTTAGCGTCGGTGTCATCCCGGCGGCCCTGGATCTGTGTGCCGGTGTGGTGCTGGCTCCGGAGGCGCGCTGACTATGACCTACCCCCACGACCCTGGCCGCGGTGCGACCACAACCGAGGACACAGCGGAGGAGGTCGCGTCCTCCGGGAAGGAGGCGACGACGCTCCGTCCGGAGGAGCCAGAGGTTCTGTCTCCGGAAGAAGTGGAGTTGATGGAGATGGTGTTCCGCCAACACTACAAACCACTGCGCAAGACCATGACGTGGTGGACTAACGACGCTCCTCGCGTCGAGGATTGGATCGTGGATGCCACGGTCAAGGTCGTCCGCCACTATGGGCTGGAACTGTTGGAAAAGTCGGAAGTGCAGGTGCGTGACCTGCTGAGGACGGCGGTGAAGAACGAGGCCAGGATGTTCTGGCGCAGCTCGGCCGGCCGGGAGATTCTGCGCTCGGAGTTCGCCCATGACAACACTGTGGCCGTGGATGGCTCAGGGTTGCTGTTCTCGGCCGATGTTGCCGAGGAGGTTCTCGATCTGGTTGTGCGGGAACAGTTCTGGCGGTTGCTGAAGGAACGGACGCAGTCCGGGGAATTGGACTCCAGGTACTACGACCGTGCGGTGTTGCTGTTCGGCAGCGTTCTGACGCGCCAGGAGGTGGCCGACATCTTGACTAACGGGTCACTGCACAGGTTGCGGAGCATGCAGGGCCACCTGATCACCAAACTCACCCAGTCGGGAATCCTGCCGTTGCTGCGGTTCACCGATCCGGTGCCGGCCGACGCCACCGCCTCGGCCGATTCTCGAGGAGACGAACAGAAATGACTGAGAAGGAGAACAACACTTACAACGAGATCGAGGCGCAGGATCACGGTGCCGCCGAAGTTCAGCAAGTCCACCTCGACCGAGCCGCTGTCCTCAAGCTTGAGCTGCTCGTGTTTGACGATATCGCTGATATCGGTTGTTTCCGCTTCGGGCGATCCTCGTGGATGGGGGCAGAATTCGCCCTGGAGGACATCGCCATCGGTATCGATTCCGAGGCGCAGGATCATGATGGCGCCGGACCCTTCTTCGCCGAGGAGTTCGGCCGATTTGATGAGCACGTCGACGGAGAAGACGACCAGGCCGCCGAGGATGCTGCCTGGGCGAGAGTGCGGGCCATCCTGATCAAGGATTCCGAGGGTGCCGTCGTTGCCGAGGATTCCGTCACCACGCTCGCTGAAGGCACCGCTACCTCACGGCCGCCGCATGCGGAGCGAGACCGGCCAACACGTCCGGAAGCCTCAGCACAGAGTCCCGAAAGCCGGTCGCGATTTGGTCGAGGCCGAGTCGGCAAGGGACTCAGGTTGTTGGAACTGGTGGGTGAGGGCGTACTTGTCGTCGCGGCAACGGCGGTTGTGGGGGTGGGCATCCTGTTGGTTGCGATGGTTGGGCTGGTGCAAGTCGCCGCAGGGGGAATGGCCCTGAGTGATGGACTTTCCCACCCCGCCACCTGGGTGACGGTGTCGACGGCGATTCCTGCTCTCGTGAAGCTCGTGGCTTTGGTGCGTGAGCATTCGGCGGTAGACCGAAAAGGTCAGCCGAGGAAACGATCCAGGGACGACGACAGCTTGTAGCAGCGTATATGCGAGCAGCAGCAAGCTATGGAAATCCGGCCGAGCGGCACCGTGCTCGCGATTGCCCGTTGGGAATCGCGAGCGCGCCGGCTCAGTGGGTAGAACCCCGAGGGGTTAGGACGGTGTGCCTCCTGGGGTATTCGTGGAGTTGTTCTCCGGGGCAGGGGATTTGGGAGCGGCCGACAGGCTGTTGATGGTGGCCAGGGCGGCGGTGTAGAGGGCGATGAAGGCTCCGCCGCCGGCGCCCGCGGCGGCGATCCATGGTGTGTGTGCGAGTAGGCATACACCGGTGATCGCGATGCCGATGATGAAGCAGATGAGTCCCGCGATGGCGATTATGTAGCCCTTGTTCGATTTCATGAGGCTGTTGGTTTCCGGTTCTTTCGGTTGTGGTGCCCGGTCCGAGTTGGCTTGTGTGGCTGTCGATGTCGGGTCGGGCGTTGTGGACTCGGTGACTGTATGAACCGGGTTCTCCACATGTTTCAGTCGAAGGCGAGCACCGTATTGCTGTAGCGGGCAGGGGGTTTCGCGGTGCGGTTGCGGTCGCGCGGTGTGTAACAGTGGAGAATCGGTGTGCTAGTGGGTGATTGGTCGTTGCTCCCGTTCGGGTGGAGGTGGGGCCGGAGGGCATCCGGTCGCTCTCGTGCTGGTTGCAGGGAGGCGACGACGATTGAACACCGCGGGTTCGGGTTTACCGGTACGGTTTCTGGTGCAGGTCAGAGCAACGACAAGAGGCCGGTTTATGACGTGGGGGGTGGGTCGGTATCAGCTCCGGTTGTTGCGGCAGCTGGTGGATCTGGAGACCGAGAGTGGGGAAGGGGTCGCTGGCGGCGGCCCTGCCGATGAGGCGAGGTGGCGTGCGGTCACTGCCGAGCTGGGGTGGCGTATCGCGGCGAGTTTGGCCGAACGCCGAGGGCAGGAAGCCGCGGCGCGGCGCGCGGCGCATGCTCTGGCGGATCGGGGCCTGGTCGAGGTCCGGGTGGAGTGCGAGCAGGTGGGAGAGCAGCGCCCATCGATGCGGGAGACGCTGCAACTGCGGCTCACCTCTGCGGGGTGGGATTACCTCGATGACCGTGGGCTGATCTACGTCATGGACGAGTTCCCTCGGTGGCTACAGCCTCGCGGGGTTCTGGACATGTGGGGCGGTCTGTAGCTGCTTCTCCCCGGTGACGTTCTTCCAGTTCTATGTCGCCAATCGATCCGGCGGAGCGCCTGGTCAGCCTAGAGATGATCACCTCGACGGAGCGCGCCCAGGGATTGCTGGCGGGATGATGGGAGAGAGCACTTTCCGGAAGTTCGGCGCGCTGTGTCGGGCGGGTATGGGCTGGTGCGGAGTGTGCTGGGCGCGTGTGGTGGGGATCACAGTGGGTCTGTTGCTGTTTTTGGCCTCTGAGTCGCCTAGAAGGTAGGGCCCGTGGTGGGTCTGCCGGATGAAGCGAAAGAGGTAAGTGGGTTCATGACCGAGATTTCTACCGAGCTGGCTCTGATCCCCGGTCCCGCGACGAAGCGGGTGGCCGTGCGCCAGGTCCCTGAGGAGGCCGCGCCGCCGGTCGATGCCGATGACCCGGAGGGCGGTGAGACCGCTGCGGTTTCGGTTGGCGCGCGGCCGGTCCGGAAGAAGAAGGGTGTTCGGCGGCTGCCGGGCGATCTGAGCGATTTCGTTGGTATCGACCGGCTCGCGGGTCTGGCGGGTATCACCGATGCGGCGTTCGAGCCGGTGATGCAGGCGGTGACGAGTTCGCCGGTGCTGGAGATGATGCGCGCGTCGACCGATCAGCTGTACAAGGTGCCGACGGTGGATGTGGCCGCGCGCTGGAAGGCGTTGGCGGGGTCTACCGCGGATTTTGTGGTGCCGTCGTCGGTGTCCGCGGCGTTTGATATGACGGCGGTGACGGCGAAGCTCGATATTTCGCCGATGGTGGCGAAGTTCGATGTGCTGGAGTCGGCGGGTGTGGCGAAGATGGCGGCGGCGGAGCAGCTGCGTGCGCCGGACTGGGCGGTGCAGATGTTCTGTGCCCCGATGGTCGATGTCGCGAAGATCGCTACGGCGTCCGCGGTGGCGGCCAAATACGCTGGGACGCTGGATGATCTGCTGCCGCGGATCGATGTGGGCGCGATGTGGCAGGTGGCTGATGTCGCGCGGTCGTTGATGCCGATCGCGGAGTTCACCGAGCTGTGGCGGGCTGATCTGTCGCGGATGTCGGCGATGTCGACGATGGTGTCGGATCTGCTCGGCAATTGGGAGTTTCTGCGGCGGGCGGGTCACCGGCGTGCTGGTCGGGGTGTACGGGCGGCGCTGGTGGCGCGGATGGCGGTGTTGAACGAGCTGGGTAGCAAGAGCGCCGATTCGGCGGTGGCCGCGTTCGCGTCGCGGTGGTTGGGGTTCAAGCCGGTGCGGGCGGTGATCGATGCGGTATCGACGGCGCTGCTGGAGGATCAGTGGCTGGCTGGTGAGGATCCGGATGCGGTGCTGGCCCAGCTCAAGAAGCTGACGACTGCTCACCGGGGGGCGCAGAAGCCACTGACCGAGCAGGTGCTGCGGGGCAAGCGGGTCTGTTTGCTGAGTGAGCCGCTGGGCGGCGACCTCACCGTGGCCGATCGTCTGGTCGCCCCGGATGTTCTTGTGCCGGGGCTGGACGATCCTCGGGTGGTGCGGGTACTGGCCGAGTTGTCGCCCGAGGACCGGGCCATCGCCCTGGCACACAGCCACCACGGGCGCACCTGGGCCGAGGCCGCGCAGGACTGCGGATTCGCGCCCGAGCGGGGGGAATCGGTGCGTAAGAAGCTGAAGTACGCCGGGACCAAGCTCATGAGCGAGCGCCAGGCCCTGGTCGGGAGCGTGCGATGACCGCCGAGCCCGTCGACGGGATGCAGAAGCCCTATGACCGTGCTGGGCGCGGTCGCGCCCGCTGGGTTGCCTGGGCACGGACCACTGCGGTGGGGGCGATGGGGGCGTTCATCGTGAGCGCTGCGGGTCAAGCCGGCCTGCGGGTGATTGACTGGCTGTTCAGCTGAGCGCGGCCGCCCCGGGACGCGGCCGCGGGTAGGGAAATCTCCGAATTGGGGGGAATGTGATTCCCCCCAACTACCCGAAGATCAGGAATTACGGCATCACTTTGGCGTAATGCCTTCGGCCGCAGGGTATTCGGCGCAAGTAAAGGTATAAGTGGCCGTATAAGGCAGTGGCTCAACAAGATTCAGCCTGCGATATGCAGACGTAGTCTAAAATTGTTATGGCACAACTGATATGAACGCCAAAGTAGATACGATGTGTTGGTGCACAACATATTTCGATCGAAGATCGAAATCTATTCTTGCGTGAAACGATAGCGACAGGCTATGCTGGAGACATGACCAGCACCGCGATCCGCGTCCATCTCACTGTAGACGCGGCCGCTGTCGAGGTGCCGAGCCCGGAGGGATCGGCTGGAGCCGCGGAGAGGATCCCAGCAAACACGCTGGTAGACGCCACCGCGAAGCGGGGGCAGGCCGGGGCCCCGAAAACCCAGCCCCGCGCAGCCGCCGCGGAGCGGTGGCGATATCCCCCAGCCGGGCCGGAGGCCCGGCGCTCCCGCCAAGCCGCGCCGAAGGCGC
>NZ_CP109596.1:8100000-8350453 GCF_036327755.1 Nocardia sp. NBC_01503 | reverse complement strand
GCAAAACCCCTGACCTCGGTCAGGGGGTTTTGTCGTTTCACCACCAAATCCGTTGCGGCTCCGAATATCAGGCGTGTCTCTCTACCTCTCATACGAAGAAGATCCGCACAGCGGCCGATGGACGGTTACCGGCGAAGACGGCCACCGAACAATCACCATCACCCACGAATCCAAAGAAGTAGCGGCCGCCGAGGTCGAAAAGTCCTTCGGCCGCAAAGCATCTCCGCGGCCACCCGAGCCGCCGCCCGGCTGGCACCGCTTCACTCTCATCGACAGCCTCTTCAATTCCGAGGGCGCGGGCCCCGACGATCCCACCTACACCGCGATCAAGGCCGCCCCACCCGAAGGCTGCGTCCCCGAACCCCTCACCCACTGCTTCAGCCTCGAATGCACCCGTCCCGGAACGGATCTCCTCGACGCCATCTCCACCACCTGCGCCGAAATCCGCAACCACCACGGCCTGCTCCTGACCGACCTCGGCGTCGAAAAGGTAGACGAATGGCTCTCCGACGGCAAAGACGCCTGGGGCGCCAGAATCCTCGCCCAACTCCTCCTGATGTCCGTCGAACGAGCCAGCCTCCTCGGCTACACCCCCACCGACCTGACCCGCTTCATCCAACGAGTCACCGAATGACCCGCGGTGCGCGCCAACAACCTTGGCATGATGTGGAGGTGCGCACCCTCCTCGTCACCCTGGTCCTCATCATCGGCCTAGCCATTGCCGCCGATTTCGGCGCCGCCGCCTACGCCGAGAACGCCGCAGCCGAGGCCATGCGCAACACCGCCAACCTAGGCTCCAACCCCTCGGTAGACATCAAAGGCTTCCCGGTCCTACTCCAAGCAGCCAAAGGCAAATACGACGACCTGGAAATCAAGGCCAACCACGTAGGCACCGAAAAATTCGGCTTCGTAGACGTAGCAGCCACCCTCCACGGCGTAGAACTCCCCCTGACCGACCTCGCCAATCGCGAACTCCACCGAGTCCCAGTAGACCGCCTGGAAGCCACCGCCCGCTTCAACGCCCTCCGCCCCATGGTCCTCCTGGACGTAGCCGGCCTCCTCCCCTTCGGCGTAGTCCCCACCTCAATCCATATGGACGGCACCACCGTCATAGTGACCGGCACCGGCAAGAACGTCCTCGTGGATATCGACCAGCTAAAGGGCAAATAGCGAAATGCATGGGTCTTCCTGAGGCCCTATCTCCCTGTTCCGATGGCAGTGCAAACGCTCTCGGGGTCCTCGACCGGAAGTCTTTCCGCCGAGCGACGCCTCACGGCCCGGTAGTCTCGGCCGATGCCGGACCCCGCCATTCATCGTCTTTCGCCTGGGCTCGCGCCGCTATGGCGTGAACTGCATCGTCGCCTGTCGTCGGGGCAGGCGGTGCGGCGGGTTACAGTGGGTCCGCTCGCTGACGACGAGCGCACCGCTATCGCGGACTTCTTCGGGTGGGCGCGGTTGCCGGTGGAATTCGCCACGGTGGATATGGATAGTCTCGAACAGGTGCTCGTCGCGGCGACCGGATCTACGGTTCGGTCGGTCGTCGAACAGATCGTGGGCCCTATCGGTGACCGTGCTGCCGAGCGCCGTCATGCGGATGCGGAACGAAAGCAGTTGTGGGACTGGCTGGCCGGGCACGAAGTGGTGCGTGCGCAACCCGCTCTGCTGGGCTGGGTGACGGCGACGCGCCGGTCCGGGCTGTTGCACGGTTCGGTGCTGGATACCCGCGCCGAGCTGGAACGCGCGTTGCTCGTAGTCTCCCAATTGCCCAGTGCCGGAATACCTGTGCCCGTTTTCGCGGACTCCGTGCTGCATGATCCGCACGCGCTCGACGAGGGTTATCGCCTGCACGGCATGGTCGTCAAAGCCCTGGCCGCTGTTTACGGTATCGACCCGCCCGCAGATTCGGTGCAGTTGCGAAAGCTGTGGGAGCGCGCCGGTCTCGCTGGCGACGAATTGTCTTCTACCGTGCTGGTAGCTGGGCTGCGCGGCACGGGGGAGTCGGCCGTTGATCGAATTTTGTCAGCGTGTGCGAGCTCCGGTCAGGCCGCCGCCTTGACCTTGCAGCAGTTGCGGGCGATGCCGCGCTTCTCCGGTGCGCCGGAACGGGTCTCGGTGGTCGAGAATCCCAGCGTCATGGCGCTGGCACTGCGGCGTTTCGGTGACCGCTGCCCGCCGATCGTCTGTGTCTCGGGTTGGCCCAGCAGCGCGGGAGTGTGTTTGCTCCAATACTTGCGCGACGCGGGAACGGAATTGCGTTATCACGGTGACTTCGATGGCGAGGGCCTGCGCATCGCGGCGAATGTGGTGGCCCGGCTCGGGGCGCTCCCATGGCGAATGAGTAGCGCGGATTATTTGGCGGCGGTGGACGGCAAGGGACCGCCGGTCGGCCGGGTCACCGGGGTGCCGTGGGATTCCGATCTCGCCGAGCATATGCTTCGTGTCGGTGTGGCCGTGCCGGAGGAGCGGGTGGCGAACGGACTGTTGGACGAGCTGGCGCGGCAGTACACGGTGTGAGGCATTCCGGCCTGTCGGTGCCGGGGATTATCGTTGGCGCCAGAAATGTCAGTCAGGGGGAGCGCCATGGATCCGATCCGTGTTCCGCCGGAGATGTTCCGATTCACCACCGCGGATCGCTCCGGCCTGTATGTGTCGGTCCTGCATGCCTTCGGAGAGGCGAATGAGCGGCTGGAGACCGCATTGGGGATCGACGATCTCCGTGCGCGCATGCGGTCGATCGGGTGGCTCGAACCGCTCGAGGACGACGATCTGATTGCCGCGCTGGACCAGCTTCGTACCTGGAATCTGGTCGATGTCATCCAGAATCATTCCGAGAATTACCGCACCGCAAGCGAATACGAACGCCGCAACCTGCAGTACTCGCTGACCAGGCAGGGTGAGGCGGCATTCGCGGGCGTGCTGCACGCGATATCGATGCTCGCGTCGACCGGTGCACTGCAAACCGCGGTGCTGGATGCGATCGCGGACCGGCTTGGTGATCTGCTCAGTGAGCTCGAATCAGGTACGGACCGTAGGGTTTTCAGTATTCTCAGTGAGCTGGAATCGCATCTGGAAGCGCTGCGCGGCAATACCAAGCGTTTCAACGGGGAGTTGCAGCGGCTACTGCGCGCCGATAACGCGGATTTGGCGGTGTTCCATGAGGTGAAGGCCGCGACGGTGGCCTATCTGCAGGAGTTCCTCGGCAATCTCGACCACCGCCGCCACACCATCGCCGCTCGGGTGCGCGCCGCCGAGGACTACGGCGTGACACTTCTGCACCACCGGGCCCTACTCGGTGCCGAATTGCCGCAGTTGAGCGGAGCCGATCCCGGTGCCGCATGGCTCGAACATCGTCGCGCCCGCTGGGATGGGCTGCGCGCTTGGTTTCTTCCACTTGATGGTTCGGTGCCGCGCGTCGAACAGCTCGCACAGGTTGGCCGCAGGGCGATCATCACGCTTTTGCAGGTGTTGGACCGGGTCACCGAGTCCAAGCGCCGATCCAGCAGTGCGGTCGCCGATTTCCGGGAGCTCGCGCGCTGGTTCACCGTGGTTCCGGATCAGGACGATTTGCACCGCCTGTGGTCGACGGCATTCGGGTTGAGCGCGGCCCGGCACGCGCACCTGGCCCATCCCGATCCCGAATTGGTGAGTTCGACCGCGTCCTGGAAAGAGTCGCCGCCTGTGGAGGTTTCGGCGTTGCTGCGTTCTTCGGGCCGAACCGAGCGCTTCAGTCGCACCGGACGCGTCCGTGATGTCACGGCGATCAAAGCGGAGCGGGCCCGCCGCGCGGCGCAGGAGCGCGCTGAATTACAAGCAGCCTGGGACATGCTCGATACCGGTGGCGCAGTGCGCTTGTCGGGTTTCGGTCACCTCGACTATGGGGTCTTCGAGCGGCTGCTGGATCTGTTGGGCAGGGCGTTGGGCAATGCCCCGGAAGTGAACGGCGCGCGGCGCGGAAGTACGACCGACGGTCGAGTGGAGATCGTCCTGCGCCCGCCCCCGGACGGCGCGATCGCCGAATTGAAGACGCCGCGTGGTGTTTTCCGTGGCCCCGATTACCTGCTCGAAATCGTAACCGCGGCACGGCACAACCTCCGGGCGAGCGGAGACCGGTCATGAGTGAACTCGCGAATCAATTGGTGATCGCCGAGCGCGAAGAGGTGTCACGGGGCATCCGGCAACTGCTGGCAAGCCCGCTGGTGACCGAGCGCGGCGCACCGGACACCTTCGACCTGATCCGCCGTCGCCGCGAACCCATCGCCAAATGGTTCGACTTCTACTGTGGTTGGACACTGACCGTCGAACCGCGCTTGGGTTACGCACGTTTGGTGAAGGTACGTAAAGCTACGGATCCGACTCGACCGGCGCGGCGGCACCGATCGGGGAAAGCGCCGTTCGACCGCCGCCGCTATGTGCTGCTCTGCGTGGTGGCCGCGGAGTTGTTCGCCACGCCGGTCACCACGATCGGCCTGCTCGCGGATCGGGTGAAGGCGGCTACGGCCGCTGATCCGGTGATCGATTCGTTCGACTCCGCGGTCAGGAATGAACGGATGGCGTTCGTCGACGCGCTGCGCATGCTGGAATCGTTCGGAGTCTTGGACGCTATCGACGGCACCGCGGATTCCTATGTCGATTCGGCGGCCGCGAAAGTGCTTTTCCGAGTGGACAGCACCCTGCTGTTGCGATTGCTGGCCGCGCCGGTCGGACCGTCGCAATTGGCGGTGCCGATCGAGGAAGTGTCACTGCGTTTCGACGATCTGCTGGAGGACATCTCGCAAGAGCGGCGCTACGGCCTGGCGTCCGATCGACATGCCGACAATGCCGCGATCTCCGATGTGCAACGGAATCTCTGGTTGCGCCACAAGACTTTTCGCCGCTTGATCGACGATCCGGTGCTGTACTTCGCCGACCAGTCGGCGGAGGAACGGGCCTATCTCGCCTCGCCCACCGGCCGACAGCTGCTGCGCAGAGCCGCCGACCAGGGCGGTTTCGTGCTGGAAGAGCGCGCGGAGGGCGTGTTTTTCATCGATACGGACGCGATCGCCACGGACGCCAAATTCCCCGACGACGCCGCGACGGCCAAGGTCGCCGGGCTGCTGTTGCTCGAGGAGCTGGGCGCACCGACCACCGTCGAGCGTCTACGGCGCGCGGCAGCCGAACTGCTGGAACGCTTTCCGCGTTGGGCGCGCACCTACCGCGGCGAGGACGGTGCGCGCGAACTGGTGGATGACGCGCTGGCGACGCTCATCGGGTTCGGGCTCGTTCGACGGACCGATACCGGATTGGTGATTCCATTGCCCGCTGCCCACCGCTATCGGGTGGGCGATATCAGAGCCTCTTGGGAGTCGTCGTGACGGTCACCGAATTACCCAGGCACACAGATGATCTCGGTGATCGCCCGGTGCGCTGGTCGCCGTCGCGGGCGGGCATCCTCAACGTCTGGCGCTACTACGACGAGGTATTCGACTTCCACGACGGCCGACTACTGCTGCGCGGCCCCAACGGCAGCGGTAAGTCGAAGGCCCTGGAACTACTGCTGCCGTTCCTGTTCGACGCGAGCCTGCGCCCCAACCGCCTGTCGACGTTCGGCACGTCGGAACGCACCATGCACTGGAACATGATGGGGGAGGGGGCTTCCGGCATCACCCGAGTCGGTTACGTATGGCTCGAATTCCGGCTGCCCGGTGTCGAGGAGAGTTGGTTCACCTGTGGTGCGCGGTTGCAGGCCAGCGCCCACACCACGTCGGTGCACCCCGACTACTTCAGCACGGACCTGCGCGTCGGTGTCGATCTCGCACTGACCAACGACGCGGGCCAGCCGCTCACTCGTGCGGGTCTGGAGCAGGCGCTCGGTGCGCGCGGCCGGGTACACGCCGGCCCGAGTGATTATCGGGAGCAAGTCCGTACGGCACTGTTCCCGACCTTGAACGAACAGCGATACGACGCGCTCATCACCGCTCTGCTGCAACTGCGTACGCCGAAGTTGTCCCAGCGGCTGGATCCGTCCTTGCTGTCCGTCCTGCTCTCGCGCGCCCTGCCGCCGCTGGGAAATGACGAAATCCAGGATCTGGCAGAGGGTTTCGAACGACTCGATGCCCAGCGTGAGCGACTGCGACGGTTGCAGGACGAGGTGGCGTCCACTCGTATCCTGGCTCGCCAGCAGCGGACCTACGCGCAGCGGGTACTGCGTGCCCGTGCCGCCGCCCTCATCTCCGCGACCACCGAGCTGGAGAAACTTTCCAGCGAGGCGCGCAAGTCCGCCGAGGAATACGAGTCGGTGGCTCAGCGTAAAGGCGCGTCCGAGGCGCGGGTCATCGCATTGGAGGCCGAGCACGACGAAACCGACGCTCGCAAAGACGGGTTGATGGAATCGGAGGCATACCAGCAGGGACTCGAACTCGTCGGCCTTCGTACCGCCACCGCCAAGGAACAGCGTCGGACAGCGGAGCTGCGTGCGCAGGCCGCCCGGTATCGTGCTGTCGCCGAACAGGATACGACGGATTTCGGCCGAGCCGCGGAGATCGAACAGCGGTGTGCCCGGACCGTCGCCGACCATGCCGCCGAGACGCACCAGGCTGCCCTGCGAGTCGGGATGGTCGGCGTGTACGAGGAGATCGCGGCCGCCCTCGAAGGTGACCGAACCCGCGCCCTGCTGCGAGGAGCGGTGCGCGGCAAGCGGGATCAGATCGCCGCCGTCGTGCGCGCACTCGCGGCTCATGAGCGTTCCGTGGCACTGCGCCGCGACGCGGAGACCGCGCTCGACACGGCTCGCCTGGGTTACGACCATGCCGTGGACCAGCAGGTCGAGGCTGCCGAAGCTCGCGAAGAAGTGTTGCGGGAGCTGCGAATTCGGCTACATGACTGGGCGCGATCCTGTCGAGAGCTTCCTCTCGACGCACCGGACGAGCTGGCCGACCGCGCCGAATCCGAGACGGCGGTGGCCGAATTGATCAATGCCGCCGTGCGAACCGTGCTGGACCGGATCACCCGTTCGGAGACTCATGTCGAATCGGCTGAGGAAGTCGCGCGGAGCGAGCGGGAACAGCTTGTCGCCGAACGTGATCGCCTTTCCGAAGAACACGACATTCCCCCGGACGCACCACTTTGGCGGACCACCGACCGGGCCCTCATGACGGGCGCACCGTTGTGGCGTTTGGTCGACTTCGTCGAAGGTATCCCCGAATCCGTAGGGGCCGCAATCGAAGCCGCCCTGGAGGCGTCAGGATTGCTGGATGCCTGGCTCGGGCCGCGAGGTGAGATCGTCGGTCACGACATGTTCGCAGACCCTGCCGCCCTGGCGCCGGTCGCCGGTCGTTCGCTCGCAGACGTCCTGCGCGTCGAGCCGAACGGCGAGGTCGACACGGCGCATGTACTCAACCTGCTCACCGCAGTCGGCTTCGGCGACGATCTCCCCACGGCGTCGGTGGCGGCGATCGGCGCGGACGGCAGTTGGCGGATGGGTGCTCTGACCGGCAGCTGGAACAAGGCCCACGCCGCTTTCATCGGTGCCTCGTCCAGGCTGCGGGCTAGGGAGCGCCGCATTCGAGAGCTGGTCGACGCCATCGCTCGGTGCGATGAGACGCTGACTCGGCTGACTCGCGACAGGGAAGCGCTGACCGTCCGACGTGACGTAATCCGCGCCGAAGTGGACTCCCGTCCGAGCTACGCGGAATTCGCCGCGGCCCAGTTGCGAGTCACCCGCGCCGACGCCGACCTGGCCGCCGCGGACTCGGTCGTCCGTGCCCGGCTCGACGAGGTCGAGGTGAAGCAGGCAAGAGTGAGATCCGCCCTGCTGGAACTGTCTCGGCTCGCCGCGGAGACGGGCTTGCCCTCCGAGCAGGAGGCATTGGCGCGGGTCGGTGCGGCCTTGGATGGTTTCGCCGATCATGCCGAAACCTGGCTTGATGCGTACCGGGACTGGAAGTCCGCTCGGGACACGGCCGCTCAGCTCGATGAAAAGGCCGGTCGCTCAACAGTATCGGCGCAGGAAAGGGAATCGGAGGCAGCCGCGTCCGAGAGCGAATACCGGCAGCTGGCGGCGAAGCTCGCAACGGTCGAAGCCGTTGTCGGACTTGACTATCGGGAAGTGCTCGACCAAATACGCAGTGTCCGAACCCGACTCGGGGATATCGCCGACGAGTTGCGCTCATGCCGTCGCGAGGTCGGCGATCTCACCGGCGAACTCGGCAGACTGGACTCCAAGCGCCACACCGACGCCCAGGCCCACGATGCCGCGGCCGCCGACCGCGACGCCCTCGCGCAGCGTTTCCGCCATGTGGCGATCGGAGTCTTCCCGGTCGACGGTGAACTCCCCGACCCCGACAGATTCCGCGCCCTACTGTCCGGTTCCGAAGGCGTTCGCGCCGCCCTGGACGCCGCCCGCCTGGTGGCAGCCGCCTGGCCCACCATCCCCCATTCCACGGCCAATCTCGGTGAAGCGCTGCGCCGCCTGAACGACTCCATCCACGAGTCTCGTTCGGCCCTGAGCTCCCGAGCCGATCTCGATCTCGAAACCGATGACGACATCCAGATCTTCACCGCGGTCATCGACGGCGTCCGCGTCGGCGCCGCCGAACTCCTGCGCATACTGCGCAGCGACGCCGAGGAAGCCGAACACGAGATCACCGACCGTGAACGCGACCTCTTCGACAAAACCCTCACCGGTGACACCCGCCGCCACCTTGCCGCCCGCATCCGCCAAGCCAATGAGCTTGTAGATGGCATGAACGCACGCCTGGAACGCGTCCGCACCGCCTCCCGCGTCTCGGTCCGCCTGGTCTGGCAGATCGCCGACAACCTCCCACCTGGCACCAAGGCCGCCCGCGACCTCCTGCTCAAAGATCCGATCCGTCTCACCGACGCCGATCACGAAGCGCTACACCGCTTCCTGCGCGACCGCATCGAGGAAGCCAAGGCCGACGACACCGCCACCAGCTGGGAACAACAACTCGCCCAGGTCTTCGACTACACCGCCTGGCACCAATTCGTCGTCAAAGTCGATCGCGGCAAGGGCGAGGGCTACCAGAAACTGACCAAGAAACTCCACGGCGCCCTCTCCGGCGGTGAAAAGGCCATAGCCCTGCACCTTCCGCTCTTCGCCGCCGTAGCCGCCCACTACCAAACCGCTCCCCAAGCCCCCCGCCTGATACTGCTGGACGAGGTATTCGTCGGCGTCGACACCACCAACCGCGGCCAAATCTTCGCTCTGCTATCGGATCTCGATCTGGACCTGATGCTCACCTCGGATCATGAGTGGTGCACCTATGCCGAATTGAGCGGGATCGGAATACATCAGATCATCACCGGTGATGGGGACGACGCGGTGACGACGGCCCGGTTCACCTGGGACGGACAGGAACTGCTGGAGACCTGACCGCAGAGGCGTCGACTTCCGTACCGGTTTCGGTGTACTTGGCCGACGAGCCACGATGAACGTGGCCATCGCCGACGTCACTGGAACAGTGCCCGAATATCTTCCGCTTCGAGTCGTCCGGCGAATCCGCCGTTCTCATCGTCGAGAACACCGTCGAACAGCGCCGATTTCCGGGACTTGAGCTCCATGACCTTGTGCTCGATGGTGCCCTCGGCGATCAGCCGGTAGACGACGACATTGCGGGTCTGCCCAATGCGGTGGGTGCGGTCGACGGCCTGCTCCTCGGTGGCGGGATTCCACCAGGGGTCGAGGAGGAAGCAGTAGTCCGCCTCGGTGAGGTTGAGTCCGAAGCCGCCGGCTTTCAGGCTGATGAGGAATACCGGCGCGGTACCGTCCCGGAATCGCTCGATGACGGCTTGCCGTTTGCGTGTGCGTCCGTCGAGATAGCAGTATTCGATTCCTTCACTGTCGAGCCGGGCCCGGACGTGTGCGAGGAAGCCGGTGAACTGACTGAAGACCAGCGCCCGGTGCCCGCCGTCGGCGACTTCGCGCAGGTGCTCGGTGAGCACGTCGATCTTCGCCGAGGCGACGGCATGATGACTGTCGTCGACCAGCGCGGCGTGCAGGCTCAGCTGCCGCAATAGGGTCAGGGATCGCAGGATGGTGAATCGATTGCGATTGATATCGTCGACTAGCCCGAGCACCTTCTGCCGTTCTCGTTGCAGGTGCGTGTCGTAGAGTTTGCGGTGTTTCGGAGTCAGCGCGACCTCCAGCACCTGTTCCTGCTTCTCGGGAAGATCGGTGGCGACCTGTTCCTTGGTGCGCCGCAAGAGAAGTGGTTTGATCCGCCGCCGCAGCTGAGCCAAAAGTTCTGTGTTGCCGCTCTTTTCGATCGGAGCGGCGTAGTACTCGCGGAAGCGGTTCGGATGCGGGAACAATCCCGGTGCGGTGATGGAGAGCAGGGCCCACAGCTCCATCAGATTGTTCTCCATCGGGGTGCCGGTGACGGCGAGCTTGAACGGCGCGGTAATGCGGCGCGCGCACTGGTAGACCTTCGACTGGTGGTTCTTCACGAATTGGGCCTCGTCCAGGATCAGACCGGACCAGGAGTGGGCGGAGTAGGCGTCGAAGTCGAGGCGCAGCAACGTGTACGAGGTGACGATGATGTCGGTATCGGCGGTGATCTGCTGAATCGTGCGTCCACTGCGGCGGAGGGTGTCCGAGACCGCGACGGTGCGAAGTCCCGGTGCGAAACGCTCCGATTCGGCAGCCCAGTTCGCGACGACGCTGGCCGGGGCGATGATAAGCCACGGATCGTCGCTCGAGGTCTGCTGGCGGGCCGCGCTGATCAGGGCGAGTACCTGCACGGTCTTGCCGAGACCCATATCGTCGGCGAGGATGCCGCCGAGCCGGTGCCGCCACAGGAAGGACAGCCAGGTGTAGCCGTCCTGCTGGTAGGGCCGCAGGTGGGCGGTGAAATCCGTGGGAAGCGCTGGGGCATCGGCAGATTCGATGTCCAGCAGCCCTTGGACCTGACGCCGCCACCCGTCGGCCTGTGCTCCGGCGACACCGAGTGCGGCGAACTCCTGCCACAGTCCGGCCTGGAATCGGCTGATGCGCAGGCCGCCCGATTCGACGTCCTGCATGGTCCGGGCCTCGTCGATCAGCCGGCGCAATGATCGCAGTTGGGGGTTGTCGAGTGAGAAGTACGCTCCGCTCGGCAGGATCAGATGTGTGTCATCGGTGTTGAGCGCGGTGAACACGTCCAGGAACGGAACCTGTTGCCCGGCGGCGGATATGGTGATTCCGAGGTCGAACCAATCAGTGCCGGAACCGTTTTCCTGCGTCGATACCTCGATGACGAGCGCGCCATCGGCATCTCGATAGTCCGGTGCCGGGCCATTGGCATCGATCCGGACACCAGGTTGTTCCCGCAACAGCGGCAGCAGTTCGGTCACGAACCGCAAGCCCGCGACGCCGGTCAACCGCGCCGGCCGACTGCCGAGGGTGCGCGGGTCGAGTGTTCCGAGTCCGAGTTTCTCGAATGGTGCGGCCAGCTCGGTCAGCATCCGCGATTCCGTCGCGCTATCACGGAAGTGTGTATCGGTCCGAGGTCCGAGGTCGGCGCGGTGTTCGGTTCCGGCGATACGGTAACTCCACTGCCACCGCGCATCGACGCGCGGCTCTGCTCCGTATGTCACCTCGAGGATCAGCTCCGGACCGGAAATCTCTGGGGCGGTGAATGATTCATCGGCAGAGGTCATGTTGGCGGCGAGCCGCAACCGAGGATAGTACTGCGCGAGAAACGCCGACCGGTCGGGTTCCGGAACGGTCAGTCGCACGCTGTTCGTCAGCATGCGCTGTGCCTTGTCCGGTACCGGTCGATCCAGTCTGGCCAGTCGCAGACGACTCTTGTCCGGGCGGTCGAAGTCGGTGATATCGGCCGCTTCGGCAAATATGAGACCGTGACCGGTCGCGCCGACGAATGCGATCGGCACGATCGCTCCGGGGCAGCCGTCGACCCGAACCGCCGGTGTGACAAGGAGATCCCCGGAACCCGCCTGCTGCTCCACATCGACGCAAAAGCGAGCGGAGCCGACAATCGGCCCGTCATCGAAGGCTCGCTTGCCGTGCACCAGCGCGACGCCCGCGGCCTTGGCCGTCTCCAAGAGCGTCCACAGGCGAGGGCTGTCGAAACTCGAGAGATTGATTGTCTTATCGGTGCCGTAGTAGGAGTACGCATTTCCGGCCTGAGACAGCGCGTGTATCTCCCGCAGAATCTGCACATGATCGGGATTCAGCCGGCCACCGTAGTGGTAGCGGAGACTGCCCCAACTCAAATTCCCTGCCACCCAACCGGTTTTGCCGGGCTGCACCGGCCGGATCGTCGCGATCATGCCCGGACTCGAAGGTTTGGCCTGCCGCACGGTGAACTGAATACCCAAATCGATTGTCTCGGCATCTGTTCGACCGGGGAGCAGGCTCTCGACCGCCTCCTCCCAGGCAGGCCGGTTCGAGGCGACCATCGACGCGGGAACAGCTGCGGACAATACGATCGCGGCCGCGTGTTTGCAGTCGTACCCGACGGGGCAGGTGCAGTCGCAGTTGATGATCTCGAGCACGCCGAGATGCCGCGCGAACCGGACGACGGTCTGATATCGGGCACCACCGCTACCACTCACCTCGCCGACGAGCGCGAGATCCTCGGCCGCCCAGACGATGGATCCTGCCTTACCGTGTTCGGCGTAATTCAGGCCCCGGTGGAAGGTGCCCTCGTCGAAATAGTTCGCGAGGGAGTGATCGGCGATCGTCAGTTGCGCGCGGTTCACCGAAGGCACCATACGCGTCGAGCACAGTGGGCGGAACGGCAGCCGTCGAGCCCGCTGTACGCGAACTGTCATTCGGCAGCTTCACGTCCTCGGCCTGCATTGATCAAGCCCTGGACGGGCGGGCTGTTGTCGCAAGAAGTCGTTGTTGACCGGTACCGAACTTTTGTATCGCGATACAACTTGCCGCAGTGGGCGTTGAGGTTTACGTGGTGTGGCGTAGGACACCTGGGGTGCATCGAGCCTTGGGAAGAGTGTTCCGGGCGCTCTAGATAAAGCCGTGCCCCGGGCGGCATGCGGTGCAGAGGCGGACCCGGGGCGTACTTGTGCAGTGTACCTCACGGGTGAGCTGGATAGAAGTTCGTGCTCACACGGAGGAATATCATGCCCGTCAACCTTCCCGCTTGGTTTGTACAGCACTTCGCCGCAGCGCGGCTGGCACCCTATCTGGTTGCGGCGCACCGAGACGGTGTATCGGCTGCGGACCTCTACGTCTGGAACCTGAAGATCGCGGAGGCTTTCTACGCTCCGCTGCACTGCTTGGAGATCAGCCTCCGAAACTCGCTGCACGAACAGTTGAAGCTGAAGTTCGGGCAGGAGCGTTGGTGGCTGGTCGCACCACTCGATGATCACGACGAATCGAAGATCCGTAAGGCTGAGAGCGACATTCAGCGCAGGTCTGCCGGCACGCCTTGCGTCGATGCCATCGTGGCCGAATTGTCCTTCGGTTTCTGGGTTTCGCTGCTCAGTCGTCGATACGACCGACGGCTGTGGGTTCCGGCTCTGCACAAGGGGTTTCCGCACTACCGCGGTCCTCGTGAACAACTGCGCGACAATCTGCAGGCCATGGTGCTGCTGCGGAATCGAATCATGCATCACGAGCCCATCCACCATCGGCATCTGGCGGCCGACCATGTCAAGATCTACGTGCTGCTCGGGTATCTGGGCCCGGAGCTGCCCGTGTGGCTTCGTACGATCGACCGAGTTCCGGAGACCCTCGCGCTACGTCCGAAGGCGGGAAGCCATGCCTGACAAGAACACTGAGCCACCGGCAGTCGAATCGATCCGACTACGCCGTGCGATCGGTCGATGCGTGCACGAAGGCATGACTGCCGGCCAGGCATCGACGCTCGCCTTGGGTTTGGTATTCGCGCGGAAAACTGACGAAGACTGGCCCGGGATTCCTGCCACCGATCCAGCGGAGGCCAATCACCGGGTTCGAAGCGTTGCCGCGGCTCTTCCCGAGGAGGTGCGGCTCGCTCTTCCAGAGATACATCGGCAGAATCTCTCTGCGGTGCAAGAACTTTGGAGTGCCCTGGAGCGGGCTATCGCGGTTCAGGGTGCTCGGGATGCGTCATTTCAGGTCTTGGACGCATGCGGCGATTCCAAGTCCGGTGACCTTTTCACGCCACGTGGACTGTCGCAGTTGATGGCCGCTTTTCTGGATGTCCATTCCGGTGCGACGGTTTACGACCCGGCATGCCGGGGAGGCGAACTGCTCGCCGCCGCGGCGGCACAGGTCCCCAACGGTGCCGAACTCTCCTTCGAGGCACGGTCGCTCACGGTTGACGGTCTACCGCTGGCGAAAATGAACCTCGCTTTGCATTCGGTCCGCGAATCGCGAGTAACAGCAGGTGCTTCCGTATGGGACGCACCTCTCCCGAACGGCCGGAAAGCGGACTTCGTTGTCACGAACCCGCCCTTCAATATGCGTGCGCTGTATGACCGCCTGGACCGGGTATGGCGATACGGGGAGCCACCGAAACACAACGCGAATTACGCTTGGCTGCAGCATGTTGTCGAGAGCCTCTCCGCCAACGGCAAAGCTGCGGTGTTGATGCCTGACAACGCGCCGTCCAGCGCGCGAGAACGAAGTATTCGCGCGAGCATGCTCGAGGACGGTTGTATCGAAGCGGTGATCTCTCTGCCGCGTCAGCTCTTTCGCGGTACTCGAGTGGCCGCGAGTCTGTGGATGTTGCGAGCGGGTGGTGCACGAGTCGACGACGTACTTCTCATCGACGCTTCCCGGTTCGGGCACATGTCTGAGCGAACGCTCCGAGTGCTCGACGACGACGAACAGGCCGAACTCGCGGCGATAGTGGGAGACTGGCGCGCCGGGCGGCTCGGTGATCACGCGAACGCGGCCGCAGTCGCAGTTTCGGAAATCGAGAGCAAGAACTACGACCTGACGCCGGCCGCGCACCTTCGGCCCATCCGCGTGGTTATCGATACTCACCAACCGAAGCGAACCCGCGATCGAATCGAGCGACTGCTTACGGATATGCGGCAGCAGGCCCAAACCGCCGATTCGACACTCGGCCGAACCCTCCGCGCGATCGATGCTCATCCGCCAGGCGAAGCATCGCAATGGAAAGAGGTAGCGCTGGGCGATATTTGCCTGGTGACACCGGGCGCGACGCTCGAGGAGGACTCCGCCGGAGTCACACCGATCATCAAGCCGAAAGACCTGGTGTCAGGTCGGCTGCTGACTCCAACGGCCAGGGCGAGTCGCCATGCGGCAGAACAGCAGTCGAACTACGTGGTCGCCCCCGGCGACGTCCTGTGTACCCGCACCGGGACGATCGGGAGGATCGCTCGCGTTACAGCGGAAAACAGCGGCTGGATGTTCGGCACCGGATTGATTCGGCTTCGGCCGAGTACGGAGCAGGTCGATCCGCGATACCTCAGCTTCTACCTCGCCCAGCCTGGCATCCAGGATTGGATGCTGAGCAGGTCGAAAGGTTCGGCGATCATGAGCATCAATGCGCAAGTCCTGAAATCCTTGGAGATCCGACTTCCTCCCATGGAAGAGCAGATCGCGATCGGGCGAGCACTCGACGACTTCGATGCGGTGATCGCCGCCCATGACGAGATCCGTACGGCGACAATCGCACTCCGCGATCTGCTGATGCCCGCCCTGCTTTCTGATAACGCGGAGCAAGCTGGTTGGTGAGTCGAGCAGTTCTTCGATCCTGTCGTACATAGGCACTACCCGCTGACCTCGATGCCGACTTGCGGTGCAGCGGCGGGCTCCTGGCAATCTCGATCGGCGCGTAGACACGATCGAGTCGACAGCGGGGGCATTTTCTCGGCGAAATCGACCGCGCTGCTGTTTATAAGCAGCAGACCTCACGACCAATCCGGTGCGCGCACACTCCACGTCTGCTCGCGCTGCCACTCCTCGTAAGTCACCGCATCGGGGCCCGCACTGTCACGCATCCGATCGGACGCTTTCGGCAGCTGATCTTGATCGTCGGACTGCGAAGTTTCGGCTGAGCTGTCGGATTCTGTGACGGGCCTCCTCAGCGCCGCCATGATCTCGGGTGGCAGGTTCGGGGAACTCATTTGCCGTCACCGGCTGAGGTTGTCGGACGTTCGGCGTCGGCCGGCCAGCCTGGAGACGGGTCGAGAGTTGGAAGATGGGCCTGGTAGAACGTCAACGTGGTTGTCGCGAGCTGTTCGGGCGGAACGGGATTGCCAGGCAGCGCGGCACACGGGTCGTCGTACGGTTTGCGGGTCCAGGCGTTGATCCAGCTGCTGTTCACGTCCATCGATTCCACGGACCAGTCTCCGAATACATCGGTGGTCGGGTAGCGGGCCGGCCCCTGTCCGAAGGTGGTCAGTTTCGGTGTCTCGTCCTGAGGTGCACGCAGCTTCATCTTGATTGCTTGGGGTACGAGCGCGGAGTTGAAGGGTGACCGGTATTCGTCGGGCCTGTTCAAGCTCACGCTCACGCCGTTCAACCAGAGACATGTCAGTGCTTCCACGACGTGTGTCGTTGGATAGTCGGCAGCCTTCTGTAGCGAGACCAAGTAGGGGTAGGCGGTGCCGTGGACCGAACCCCAGACGTCGAGTCGGCTTGCGTCCCATGTCTTGTAGATGGACTGATCCTTTTCGCCCATTGCCGGGTCTACCGCGCGGGTGTACCCGGGGTAGGTGTACTTACCCACATTGTTTTCGCTGTAGGTGCGGGTCATTGTTGCGAGAAACGCGGACTCGACTGCGGCACGGGTGACGATCGCCGCATCCGAATTCAAGTCCAGGCCGGGCGTGGCGGTCCACCGGTAGGAGAACTGCGCATTCTCCGGCAACTGGTACTTCGTGGGTGTGCTCGGCTCGGCGGAGCATGCCGCCAACAAGCACGCGGCGAGGGCTGCTGCTGGAATGCAGCGGGCCATGAGGCGACTGCGGGGCAGTTTCATTTGGGCTGCGGTCCATTCGGCTCGTGTCCGTCTCGCCAACCATCGTTGTAATTGGCGAGTCCGGGCAGGAAGTTTCGCATCGCACTGTCGAATTTTGGAAGGTACTGGCGGGGGTCTTTGCCGCCGATTTCGTCCAGTGACTTCAGTTTCCCTGTGTCGTCGAAGTAATGACCGACGTTGGGGTCCGATCGTAGGTCCGGATGGTTTGGAGATTGGGCCATACCTTCGAGGATGTTGTAGTACCGCTGCACCGGGTTCGCGTTCGCGGAGAGGTCCACGGTGGCATGCACTTCGGGTACCGACCCGAACAGCCAGGCTTTCACTTCGGGCGAGGATGCCTTCACCCCGAGTTCGACGACGTCGCCGACGATGGGAATTCGCTTGGCGGTGAAGGCGACACCTTCCCGTGCCGAGTCGAACACCGTCGTCGCTTCCTTCACCTGCTGTGCCTCGCTGAGCTGTCTGGCAGTGAACTCGAGCTTCATCCCATCTTTGGCCCCCGCATCGATCGCACCAGCCCACTCGCCCAGCTCGTATTCATTAGCTCCGGAAGCGCCGAATTGCTGATTCAGCTGCGACACGGCCGCGTATGCTGAGCCGTTGAACTGGATGGCGGCCTGCTTGTCGGTATCGATCACCGCGAAGACCTTCTTGACGGCGTCTGCGCTGAAGTCATGCTCGAACCCACCGGTGTGCAACATGCCTGGGTCGACGCTGACCATATCGGGGATATAGGGTGACAGTGTCGATGCCAACGCCTGTGTCAAAGCCGGATTGGCGACGCCGATCTCTTGTCGGCCCTCGAAGCTGTTGATTTTCAACAGTTCATCCTCGTGCTTGCTCATATAGCTGGCGAGCGCATGCGCTGACTCGCCGGAGTCTACGCGCTGCGCGTCGATCGGCGATGTAGCGAATTCACCGGCCGTACTAACGACCTTCGCGATGCCGGCGTCATGGCCCTCCCAGTTGTGGTTGAGTAGATTCCCGATATGAGAATCGGGGTTGTACTTCCCGCCCGGCGTGACGGTGACGTCCATGCGATGTGTGCCATCGGGCGATTGAGCGCCGCCGGTCAAGAGGTCGTGAACAGCGAGGTGGTCACCCCCGGCGCGGCTCAGCATCTTGTCCGCCAGCGAACTCGGCGTCTCGGTGCTGCCCCAGGGGCCTTGAATATTCTTGACGTTGCTGCCCGCGATCTCCGCGCCCTGTTTGAGCAGGCCGCGGTCGATGTCGGTGCCCTGAGCCAGACCCGCGTTGCCGTTGCCGAGCAGATCGGTCAACGCGTTGAAATCACCCATTCGAGGTACTTCGATGACGCCGCCCGCGCCGCCGCCCCGCGCCGGATTGAGCGATTTGTAAGGCTTTTCGGTCAGCAGTGTGCGGACCTGAGTGGGCAGCAGGGCCATACCGCCGGTATCAGCCGCCACGCCCTGCCTGCCAGCCTCTATCTGGGGATTCGACATGATCTGTAGTGCATCCGCGACACCCGCTCGAACGATCGTCTGCTGGTCTGCGGGCAGGCCGTCGCCCAGTTTCTTGATATCGGTGACGCTCATCGTGTCCATCGAGCGCATGAGTCCGCGCAGGTAGTCGAACTGTCCCTGCGGCAGGTCCACTTGCTTACCGGCGAGCAGATCGTCGAGTTGCTGCTGGGTCAGATGAGTCGCCAGTTGCAGCCGCTCGACTTGTTCCGGTGTGGCCGTCCCATTGCGCAGGGCTGCTTCGTCCTGTGCTGCGACAGTCGGATTCAGGCCGGAGGTCGCGGGTGTCAGTTGTTCGATAGAGTTCAGGGCGGTACGGATCGCGGTGGTGGCGGCGGCGTCGGCCCAGCCCAGATCGGCTGCCAGCCGTTGCAGCGTGACCGTCTGATTGCTCGCCTCGTTCTGGCGCGTCGATTGCAAGGTATTCACTTGGTCGATCAGCTTTTGGTCCTTGCCCGCGGCGTCGAGAGCGGCCTGGTAGTTGTAGGTGTCCCGGACCGACCAGTCGCCGTCGTCGACCTCATAGCCATCCTTGCGCAGGCTGGTCACCGACTGCTTGGCGGTGCTGACCAGTGGACCCATCGCGGTCTGCCCGTTCAGGCACGCGGTCGCGAGATCGTCGAAAGCATCGGCCACCAAACGCATTTCCGTACGTTCGCGCTCAGCGCGATTCTCAGCCCCGCGGCGGCCATCCCCTGACCAATTCAAGCCGTCGACGGTCTTGTTCATCGTATCGGCGGCATCCCGAATACCCTGCGCGATCAGAGTCGCCTTGGGCGCAACCGATCCCATGTCGACATTCCAGAACATCACCTGGCTGACGTTGGGAACCTTCACGCCTGGCTCCCGGAGTTGAAGTCGCCGAGCGCCTCGAACCGGGTTGCCGCGTCCTGGTCGGTCCCATGATAGGTGTCCGCGGATTCGTTCAGCAGCGCAGCGAACTCCTGATAGCGGCCACTGACGATCGGGATCGCCTTCGCGCGAACCGCTTCTATCCGATCCAGCTCCGGTCCTACCTCGGAGCCCTGCATGAACGATCCCAAGGTCCCCAGGATGCCGGATGCGGTGTCGATGACCGGCAACTTCCCGACCGCCGCGACGATACCGTCGAACGCCTTCGCCGCATCACGCAATTCCTGTGCCGAAACCTGCATTTCGCCCCCCATTCATCGTGGGTTCACGCGCGGTATTCTTCGTTCCCCGCGCGACGAAAACCTGGTCGAAACATTATCAGAGACTCTCTGCTGCAACAGGTTTCATCGCAGTATGGGCGGAGGTCGCGGCCGTCGGCGACAACAGTGCTGCCACCCCCCGGGATCATATCGACGTCAATCTGGATCACGTTCTATCGACGATCAGCAGACTCACGCCGATTGCCGCAGCTGATACCAGCAGGCCGTGTAGTGAGCACCATCGAGATTCCCTTCGCGATCGGTACTGCCGATTCTTCCATCATGAGGGCGGGACTGACGACCTATGTAGCGATGCGGCCAGAACATCGAAATAGCGTTGATTCCGCCATGATTGGTGATTCCCGATGACATAGATGCGGCGCTTCGCACGTGACACCGCGACGTTGAGCAGGTTCGGTTTCTCCGCAGCCCATCTGCGCGCCCCGACTTGGCGCGGTCCCGTGCCCAGCACCAGGATGACGACGTCTGCCTCCTGCCCCTGCACTGTGTGAACGGTCCCGACATTGCTTCGTGCGAAGTCGGCGTGGATCGCCTCGGCGGCAACCGATTTCGAGCCGCGCACGACATCCCGGAAAGGGCTGATCACCCGAATATGTTCAGGCGCGATGCCCACTCCGTTGGTCAGCAGAATGAGAAGGTGACGCAATTGGTCGCCCTCGGCTGGCACCCACTTATCCTCCGCCACTTCGGAACTGATGTCGAACCAGGTGTTCGCGCCAGTGAACTCGCCTTCATGCATGGTGCCGTACACCATCAGGTCGCCGCCGTAGGCGATGCGATTGGAGATCTCGAACATCGGCCGATCGCATCGCCGGTGGACTCGCAGCGGAGCGCCGACCCAGACATCGGCGTCACCGTCAGGTTCGGGAAGGCTGGTGCCGTGCCTTGCGAGCCGGTCCGCGACCCGCTGTGCTGAGGTGTAATCGGGCGTCCACTGTTCTCCCAGCCGATACTGTCGCAACAACGCGTGTTGAGCCGAGATAGGCAGTGTGACAATCGGTTCAAGCTGTTGTGGATCACCGACGATGACAGCTCTTTTGGCGCGCCAGAGTCCGCCGACCGCCAGTTGCGGAGTGGCCTGACCCGCTTCGTCGATGAACAGCCAGCCGAAAGTTTCGCGACCGAGCCCGGTGAACAATCGAGGCAGCGAGGCGAAAGTCGTCGACACCATCGGCACGACGAAGAACAGCGTCTGCCATGCCGTAGCCAGGGTTGCCGGTTTGGGTTTGACATCCAACTGGTTGCGGATCGCGGCCATGGCGACATCGAGATTGCCTCGGATCAGGGACCCGGAGCCGAGAATGAACGCCTTGTGTAACCGCAGCGCCTCCAAGAACAGTCGATGCCGGGCCGCTGTGAATTCCGCGTCGGCCCAGGGGCTGCACAGTTGGAATCGTTTCTCGTCGGTGAGGATCTCGCCGAAAGGGATTACAGCGGACCATCTTTCCTGGGCATCGGTGATGACCCTGGAGGCCAGTTGATGTTCTGCGACTGCCGCGGCATGGGTGTGGACGAGCGCACGTCCTTTGGCCGCGGCACTTTCCCATGCTCGCGCGCATTGGGCGATCTCGGCGTTGCGGGTACCGAGCGTGCTCTGCTTAGCTTCAAGATCCGCGAGCAGTTGCAGATGCCGTGCATGCCATACTCGTCCGGCTTTGAACCAGGTCGACAGCGATATCCAGAACCCCGGCTTGCGCGCATGGTGGCGGTCGATCTCGATGTTCGCGGCGCTGACCGCGGCCTCGTCCTGGGCGCGAGCGAAAGTCGCCTGTGAGTGGCGATTTCGCCAGGAATCATATTCGTTCTGGGTATCGATAATGTCTTGCGCCGCAGTATTAATGACGGTTTGCAACCGTTCCAGGTTGTTGATCGCGTCGGCGATGGATTGTCGCTCGTCTGTGAGCCGCCGCACCTCGTCGTGGGCTTTGTCGAAGGCGGTGACGGCGGCTTCCCAGTCGGGGACGGTCGCTGGTTCGTTCACTGCCTGCTGCAGCATTCGCATCATGCCGATCGGCTCGACAGCGCCGCCCTCATCGTCCGTCCCAGGCTCGCTCGGTCGGTTCCGGGAACCGTTGTCTCCCCACCAGAATCGGCTCACGAACTCGGACCGATTGCTCATATTTCCCAGGACGGCGGCAACGAGTCCCCAAGCCTTGCGATCCAGTACCCCGGACGCGAGGTCCGAAAAGTAGTCTGCCGCAAGCGCTTCGTCCTGAACTCCCGATACCGCGCTGATCGCGGGAATCTCGGCGGTGACATTGGCCGCGGCATCATTGCTGGCGGTGGCGACGACTATCTCGAATCCGGTGAGTTCGGGGCGAATGCCGTACACCGTCGGCCGATACCTGCCGATCTGAGCGGTTTCGAGTTTGGCCGTGAACGCCGCGCGCGGATTCTCCAGTTTCGAGAGACGAATAGCGCGTTCGGTCACAATGGCGGCGAGGACATCGCGCAGCATTGTGGTCTTGCCGGTGCCGGGTGGCCCGTTTACGGCGAAAATACCTGTGCTGTCGCCGATTTCGGTCATCAACTGGTCGACGGCGAACTGCTGGCCGAGCACCAGTGGCTTGCTCACGGCGCCGGGCCAGCGACCGCCCGGTATTCGATGAGGTTCCACACCGGCGATCACCGCATCGGGGCGGGCTCGCACATCGATACGAGATTCGACGGCACAGTCATCGGACAGGTAGTCGCGCAGCGCCTCTCCCACATCACCCCGCCGGACAGCCTGCTCGACGACGGCGAGATCCTGTGCGATGAAGCTGTTCAGGAAGTCTTGTTCGGTTGATTCGCCGGCGTAGCGGGCCGATACCTGAGCGCACCGCACCTGAACTCCATCGACTCCGAGCGCGGCGGTGATGCCCAAGCCATCGCCGAGCTTCTTGACCAGCCGGTACACGTCCTCGACGGTGAGGTTCAGTGTCGGCGGCTCCGCATCGTCTTGGTCTGGGTCCGAGCTCTTTTCGGCTTTTCGGCGTTCGAGGAGTTTTTCGGCGAAGGTACCGGCGACGGTTCCCGCGATACCGCCGAGGACCGGTCCGCCGAGCATGGTGGCCCCAGCGGTCGCGGCCGCTGTCGCCGCGGCACCGGCTCCCTTCGCAATCGCGTCCAGTGCGGCGGACCTCGCTCGGTCACCGACCTCTGCGGCCAGTGCCGAACGTTCTTCTGCCGCAGCAATTTCGGGTGGTGAGAGCTTGTTCAGGCTTGTGACGAAGCCGCGATTATCGTCGTCGAACCCGTCCAGCCACTTCAGATCCCCGGGACCGGGCGACCGCAGGCGGCTGATGGCCCAGGCGCACGCCGACAGCACAGCCGAGTTCTCGACCATTGACCCGTGCGCGTCCAGCGTGAAGGCGAATGTCGCCGTCGTACCGGCTCGTCGGCCGTCAGATTGACCATGGTCATTCCCGAATACCCGAACCAGTTCATCGCGGACCTTGTCGATCTCGAACAGCCCGCCATACACGGTGAACTGCCAAGCCTTGCCAGGCGGTAATGGGCGTTCTCGCCACAATGGATGCTCACGCTGCCAAGGCGCCGGACCATTCTCGGGCATCTTCAGCACCAGCGGTGGAACCCTGGTCGAGAGCTTGGGAACCTCTTGCGGGCTGAACATCTCAACCGCCCGCCAGAATCCCAGAAGCCGAGTCGCCTGCTCGTTCCCACCCATAGCGCCACCCATCCGCCGCCATCGAATATTCCAGCCTCGGACGTTCCAACGGTACGTCACTTAGGGTCTGTTGTCGTGAAAAATACTGGGAGACGGTGTGATTCGCAGAATGTCTACTGGTCGGTTTGTTGCGAATGTGCGGTTTCGTCGGCCTGGCGCGCTGTAGGACGCACCGGACCTATCTTCCACTCGTGGGCGCGGACATCAGCTTCCGGACCATCAGCACAACAAGCAGCCCGAGCCAGGGCGCTTCATAGAGCCAGCCGAAAACCGCCCGCTGTGCCGATGGATTCTCCGCACCGAAAATTCTGACAGCTACCCATGTGCCGAGCATGTAGGGCCAGCAGAGTGCCCAGTACGCCGCGATGAGGGCCATACATAATCCGATGATGGCAGCAATTCCGCCCCCGCTGGATCGTCGCCTCCCCCAAGATGCGCCGACTGACACCGGGCCGACTCCGGCACCGATACCCCGATTCGATACCCCCGCACGGACGCCGAAAGCTTTGCCGCCGATGCCGATTCGCATCGGAGGATTTGAGCACGAGCGACATTGTCGGGTCCAGGGCTCAGTTGCGGTTTAGCGATGGCAGGCACGGGATGTCCCCGAGTTGGCACTACACGGACAATCTCCGCAACTGGATCACCTTCGATGGACGGTCTGCTCCCGGTTTGTCCTCGTTTCTCATGAGACCGCTGGCCGATGAGCTGCGTGGCGCCCGATGGAGTCGACTGACCTCGAAACGTCGCTCTCGCTGATTCGTTCCGTCGGGTAGCGAGAGCTTCGTGGTGTGCGGCGGGCAGCCCAGCGCGGCCTCATCGATCGCGACCCACCGTGTCGAGCTAAATGGCTGTGCCGCGGTTGGTAGTGGGAGCCGGGATCATGAGCAGCGAGTCCATCTCCTGTCGGCGGCACTTCTCGGCGAAATCGACTGCGCTGCTGGGGTTCTGCATGTACCGATCGAAGGTAGGCTGATCGATCTCGTAGTACTCCTCGTAGTCGACGATTCCACTGCTGACCGGAATCGACAAATAGTGCTTGTTGGTCCCTTCCTCGACGCCCAGGGAGAACCAGTGTTCGCGTGAGAAGTACTGATCGTCGAACTTCATTTCACTCCTCACCTGTCGATGGTGAACCATTCGTCGGGGAGTCCCTCGCGGTATATCTGATCTACCTGCTCGTAGCTCATCACGAGAGGATGCGAGAACTTCGTTGCGTCGGAAGGCTTCAGGCTGCCGCGATCGAGGGGCTCGTCGTCGACGAACAAGGACATGTACGAATATTCGGCAGTTGGATCGGTAGGTTCGAGTCGGACTCGAGGATCCACACCTTCTCGATACCACCGGTAATCAGGAGAGCTGGTGCGCTCGGCGCGTTGGGGAACTCCACCCATCAAGCGCAACAGGTACTTCTCGACATCTTCGTAGTTGCGCAGCGAACCCAACATGGAGGTCAGCCCTCGCTCTTCCTTTGTCAGTGCCCAACCGCTCGACGATTGTTCGACACGGTAGTTCATACCGCCTATTTCAAAGAGCAAAGCCTGGCCGTCAACGCGAGGGGGATTGGCCAGCCAATAGCTGAACTCGGGAGGGACCATCGGGATTTGGGTACTCCCGACGTCCTTTCCTTGGCTTCGCAGGTTGGCGGCCTGCCACTCATACCAGGCTCGCACGATCCTATGCGTGGCTGAGGGGAACTGTCGGAGATCGATGGGTGGGTGCACTTGGATCCTATTCGTTTCACCAGTTGCTCTTGGCGTCGTATGTGTGATTCTACTTTTCGATCAAGTATCCGATGTCCAGCAATTCTTCTACCGTTCCCTCGTCGCCGAATCGGTCGATAATTTTGTACTGGATACCGTGGCCGGCCTCGCCGAACCACGGTGCCACCACCGATTCCTCGATCTTCCAGCCCGTCGGCAGAGGGTTACCTGTCACTTCATAGGTGTGATAGGGCTTCATCGCGAGCGTGTCGGGAGGTAGCGAACGCGCAGTGAGCGGAGTGCCCTGCGGTGAGAGCCACGCACCCCCCTCGTATCCGTACCGGTCGATTACGCTGCCCGGAGGAATATCTACGATCCTTTGCGTTCCCGGAATCGCATAGTCCGCTCCGGGGTACTTCCAATTGTTGGCTCGCCCGTATTTTGCTACGAATTCCGCATCCGTCAGCTTCTCGCCGGATGGATAGGTCTTTCGGGTTTGGCCGAGAGCAGCGATCTTGGTTCGTGCTTCATCGACCCATTTCTTGATCTTCGCGAGTAGTGGTTTGATTCGCTCGACCAAGGGGCGCACGGTGTCGGCGACGATCTTCGCGGCCCGAGTCGCGAGAGTGCTGATGACCTCCGCGATTCGACGGGCCTTCGCCGCGGCGCGGGCCACGAGCGCCGAGTTGCCGACAATTTCGGACATGCCCGCGGTGAACGGTGCGAGGAGGGCGAAAGCGGCTTCCCACAACACGGTTTCGAAGCCGAACTCCGCGAGCTCGCTGATGATCTTGTGATGGGCCTCGTCGAGATGCCCGGCGTACTCGCCGCACGCACTTCCCAGGGTCTGGCAGATGTTCGCCAGCGCGGAGAGTTCGTTCTTGCGATCGGTGCAGGCCGCCAGCGTTGTCGGGATCTCTTCGGATCGCTGATTGCCGAGCAGGTCGGTCGCGGTCGTCACCCGCTGTGCGAGGGCGCGGAAGTCGGCCGCGGCGGTATTCCAGGCACCCTGCGCGGTGCGCAGTTTGTCCTGATGCCCATTGGGCCAGGCGGCGGCGACGGCCTTCTTGACGATCGACCATCCGAACGGTTCCGGCAGGCCGTTCCCGGCGGCGGACAACGCCTGGGTGACCACGCAAGGGACCATTCGCGCCGGCGGCCGCGGTGGTTCCGGCACGTTCGCGAAGTTGGCGGTCGCCTCGGCGCGCTCATGGTTGTGCGCCCCGCTGGTGACGAGATCGGCGGTGCTCGTGCAGGCGGCGAGAATCTGGTCGGAGGTTTGTAGTGCGAGCCCGGCGGCTTCGTCATAGGACTTGGCCCAGTCCTGGCCGATGCTGTCGCTTCCCGCCATACCGGCATTGGCGTTCAAGACACCGAGCAGCCCGATATGAACGTCGGCCGCATCGGTGGCGATCGATGCGAAAACCTCAGCGGCACTGTGGTATTCCTCGCTCCGGACCGCGATTACCGGTAGGGTCGCTGTCGGGCTCACGGCCACATCTCCGTATTGGTCGGGCCTACAACGCCGTATGCCTCTTGTGCGGTGGTCAGCTTCGCCCGCAGCTGGGCGAGCGCGGCCCGCATCTCCGCGATCGCTCGCATCCGCGCTTCGTGCGCTTCCCGATGTGCGACGGCGGCAGCGCCCGTCCACGACACATGGAGTTCATCGATCTGCTTTTCGGCGGCCGTGACCGCGTCCTCGATCGTCGTCTCCAATGTCGCGGTCGCATCGACCAACCGCCCCAAGCCGACCAAATCCACTCGATACCCGGCCATCTACACCACGTCCGGTAGATCGAGACTCGATCCCGCCCGCTCGGTCGCTGACGCCCGCGACTGATCCAGTGCGGTGACTTCGGCGGCGGTGCGGCGCAGCAGTCCGGCATCGGTGTGGAAGGAGCCGATTATCTGCCGTGCCCCGTCCTCCCACTCCGCCCACGGATTCTCGTGCGAACCCGCCGCGGTCCCGGTCCATTCGACTCCGACGAACGCCCGGACCGCCCGCATATGCGCATCGACCCGGTCGGTGAGCTCATCCGCGATCTGGTCCAGCCCACCCGCGGTGGCCTGCACCTCGACCGGATTGATTCCCATCCCCGCACTCACGACCGGAACGATATCCGCAACTATTCGGCAATCGCTAGTCGGGTGGCATGGGTCACTGTGGGCGGCTGTCTATCTGCGCATAGTCGGTTGTGAAGTGGCATCGACCATTTTCTCTGCCGGTTCCGGGGGTGTGGCCTATTCGGATGTGTGCTCGTTCAGCTACAGATCCGTAACTGCGTCTCGACGAATGTCGAATCGAATCGAAGACCGCTTCCCCAGATGTCATGAGCAGCATTGAGTTTGGCGACCAGATTGCTCACCAGAGCGTGCTCTTGCTCGGTGGTGCGGCTTCCCTCCGACAGAACCTTGGCATACCGCACAGCGTCGACAATGACGGACTTGATCTTTTCGTGGTTCAGGTATGTGCGCAGATCGTGCTCCCACCGGCCTGTCGCGGCTTCAGGTTCGGCGGCGACCCACTGCGAGAGGAGGACATCGCGCTCGCCCGGCTGGTACCCCATCTTGTGCAGATGCGTGGCTACGTCGTAGAGCGGATCGCCGTACAGTGCCAGTTCCCAATCCAGGAAAACGACCTCGCGACCGTTCTTGATGATCATGTTCTTCCGATGCACGTCGGCGTGCACGAGTCGAAACGGGCGCGATTCGAGCGTGCGCCATCCAGCCATCACGGTGTCGAGTGGATTCTCGGGCACGCCGAGGTTCCGGTACAGCGGGCCGAATCGGTGCTGATTCTCCTGGTAGACACGCTGGGTCACATCGGACAGGCGGCGGGCGAACTCGGCCGGATCTTCGATTGATGGGCTGGGAGTCGGCAGAAGCTCGGTGGGAATCGTCCGCAGGTCGGCGAAGAGTCGGGCGACATCGCGCGGCACGCAGTCGGGGACAGCGTGCCCACGAGGTGCGATGTCATCGAGCAGTTCACCGGCGATGAAGTCCTGTATCTGATACGCGGGATGGTTTGACTCCCAACGCAATCGAGGCGAGGCGGGTACGAAGGGCTCGATTGCTCGAAGCACCCGTACTTCCGGCCAGATCCGCAGATCCATCACATCGGCGCCGGCCACCGGAATCCGAACGTTCACCGGCCCGGTGGCGGTTTCGATCCGCACATTGTGGTTGTAATACCCTGCGGCGGAATCGGTTCGAGTGATGGCCTCGCGATAGTAGGAATCGGGGTCCAGGCCGAGCACCCGTGCGCTCAGCCGTTGGGCGGCCAGGTCCAGATCGCTATCCGGAGCGGGAGGCTGGATGCGGCGGTGCGCCCGCGCGGCTGCCAGCGAGACCGCAGGATCGGACCAGCCGAGCAAGGCCAGCACCGCCCGTGCGACGAGGACGAGTGCGGGGTAGACGTTCGCGGCTTCCAATTCCTCGACCGCCCAACGAGCTCCGGCAACGGCTTCGGTGCGCCGACCGCGTCGCGCGTGCGCTCCGGCTCGGAACAGTTCGGCTCGGGCTCGACCCGATCGATAGCCCGCGCGCTCCAGCGTTTCGCAGGCGTCGGCGAAAGCGCGCTCGGCCGCATCGAGGTCGCCGAGTGCCAGCTGCGCGATACCGAGTGCGGTGTGGGCCTTGCCGAGTTCATGTAGCGCGCCGAGTTCGCGCTGAATCGCGATGGCAGCGGCCGCCGCGGCGAGGGCGCGATCCGGTTCGGTGAGCGCCAGTAGCTCCGCGCGGTTTGTAGCGATATTAGATTGTCCGACAATACTTCCCGCTGCGGCGTAGTGGCCGTCCGCCTCATCCAGGTATCGAGCGGCGGCATCGGTATCGAAGGACATACGGTAGGTGAGGTGCCGCAGCCGGGCTATGTCACCGAGGAACTCGTGGTCGCGGGAATCGGTGAGATCGACCAGCTGACCGCACAACTGGAGTGCTTGCGCGGATCGGCCCTGGCACATGTGCAGATCGGCGGCCCAGTGCCCAGCGTTGAGTCGCACGCGACCCGCACCGTGTGACCACAGCGCTTCGTACATCGTCAGCGCTTCGTCGGTACGCCCGAGAATGCGGCGGGCATTGGCCGCCGCCAAGGTGAGCCGCTCCGCAACGGGTCCGGTGCGCTCCGCGTCGATCGAATTGGTGAGCTGATCGGCATGCTTGGCATCGCCCAGTAGCAGGGCTCCCTCGGTCTCCAAACACTGTGTCAGTTCACGCAATTCGGAAATATCCGATCTGGTCGAACCCTCCTCCAGCAGATACTGGTTCAAGTCCGTGAGTACGGCATCGATCCCTTGTTTGCCGCCGGCCGCCGCGATTCGATCCACGTAGTCGAGCAGTGAGACCGCGGTCAGGGTACCGGCGCGCAGGCCGTGATAGCCGGCTTCTCGCAGCGCGGTCACTCTGCCGGATGCGGACTCCGCCCGGGAACGCCACAGTCTGTGCAGCACATCATGCAGCGTAGTCTCGACCTCGGCGTCGAGGCGCTGCCGCAACGCGGTCACCATGAGCTGGTGCAGCTGGAATCGTCCGGTGGCGCCCTCCTCGTCGGCGGCATAGACGAATGAGTAGCCGATCAGCGAGGTCCAAGCCGTCACATGGGCGGGCAGGCCGAAGGCGCTCGCTATCGCGGTGAATATCTCTCTGTCGAAGATCCGCGGCAGGCCGAGTAGCTCCAGCATTCGGACCTCATCGGGCCGGACGTGGAGCAGGAAGCGCTCGAGAATCGTTCCGGGAGAGACGAGTTGGTGCGGTGCCATGACTCCGCCGCGGAGCCGGGCGTCGATGGCGAGATGGAGGTAGAACGGCACACCGGCGCTCGCCATGGCGATGGCATCGCGTTCGGCGGGGTCGCTCACGCCCGAAGCGTCGAGGAGACGATGTCGATCGGCCAGGATCAGATCGTCGAGCCGTATCTTATCGATGCGCCCTTGCCATTCCGGGTCGTGGCGCTCCCAACCCAGGGGCTCTCGGCTGGCGATGACCACCAGCCCTTTGTCGAGTTGCGCGACCAGATCCCGCAACCAGGAATCCGAATCCGCGGCTCGCCCAACGCGTTCCACGCCGCCGACCAAGGCTTCGTAGGCATCGAGAAATGCGACGTACGGTTCGCCGTCGGTGCCGGCCGCGAGATCCGCCGCGAAAAGGTACGCCACCGCTGCTTCGAGCTGCGACAGCGTCAACTGGTCGAGCTCCTGAAGCACCTGATCGTGGCGAATGCGGAAACTACGTGTCACCCGCCGCGTCCCCAGCTCGACGAGCCGAGCCGCAGTGCCGAAGATCGGTATCCCGGTCGCGTCATTGAGAATCTCGGTGAGCACTTCACTGTTCTCGGCGAACGCCAGCGATTCGAAGCTGACCCTCAGATGCGGATGCAGCCGCTGCCACAACACGGTGTACGCGATATCGAATCTGTGGAATTTGACTTTGCGAGAACCGAATTGGGATCGCAGCACCGCCAGCGCTTCGATCGACTGTCGCTGGCTGGGAACCTGAAAGTCCACCGTGGCGGCCGCGTGCTCTTTCTCCGCGCGCGCCCGCAACTCGGCCAGCAACCGCGACTTGCCAATGCCACCGACCCCGGTCAGCAAGAGCACCTTCGGCGTATGCGCCGACTCGACGAGCAGCTCATCGAAGCGCCGGAACACCGCGTCCCGGTTGACGAACGGACGCCGGATTGCACCCGGTTGGTAGCGCGCGGTCAGCACCATCGAGATTCCCCCTCACGATCGGCACTGTCGATTCTCGCATGATCAGGTCGAAACCAAGTGCTTTCGGCGGACGCGGATTGGCAACCGACCAGCCATCAAAGCTGTTGCTGTAGAACGTAATTCGAGTACGCGCTGGTCGCGTGTCCAGTACTGTTGACGGATCGCCGGATCTTCGATGGGGGTATTCGATGTCGGACATCGGTCGGGAACGTAGGCGGCGCTGGGTGGAGCAGCAGCTGGATCGATTGCCGGGGCTGACGCCGCAGCAGCGCAGATTCCTGTCGGTGCCATTGATGGAGAACGGGTGGCATCTGCTGGTTGAAACAGTCGCCCCACCCGCGCACCCGGCCGTGTTCGCGATCGGCAGGACCGGCGTCTACGCGCTTGTGTTCACCGACAGCGTCCCCGATCGAGCCCGGGTCCGTGGTATCCGTGAGAGCGCCGAGAAGTACTTCAGGGGTTTGGTACTCGATCGCGGTCAGTTCGTGCCGCACATGCTCGACGTGATGTTCCTGATGGCCAATGCGGTGAAAGTTGAGGCGCATGATCCGTTCCTCGCCGTCGATGAGTCCACGTTTCGCGACACTCTCGTCAACGGTGATGGTCGTTTTTCGCGACAGCGTGCTCGTGACCTCGCCGCCGCGGTCGATGCCCACCTCGCGGGCTTCGAGTGGCTCTCCAGCGATGACGCACCCACCGCCGAAGCACCTGTAGCCGAAGAACTTTTCGCTGCCACCGACCTCCGAGAGGGCGAGCGCGACAAGGCTTTGGGCCGCCCCTGCCAGGACTGGATGACCTTCCTCGACCCGGAGCAGCTCAGTCTGGTGACCGTGAACTTCAACGGACCGGCGCGTTTCAGCGGCCCGGCGGGTACCGGGAAGACCGTGGTGGCCCTGCATCGTATGGCACAGCTCGCCAAACATCATCCCGGCCGGATGCTGTTCACCAGCTTCGTCAAAACCCTTCCCGCGTATCACCAGTCCGGATTCGCCCGTCTCGCGCCGCACGCCGCTGAGCGCACCGAGTTCATCGGGCTGCACGCCTGGACGGCACGGTTCCTCGCTCACCGCGGCGTGGCCTTCCACCTCGACGACCGAGCCTGCGAGGACGCCTTCGCGCGAGCATGGGTCAAAGCCCGCGATGTGCTCGGCCACATCGACGGGACGGACTGCCAGTATTGGAAGGACGAACTGCATCGCGTAATCAAGGGGCGCGGTATCACGACGTTCAAGGACGAGAACGAATCCCGCGGCTACCGCAGTATCAAACGTACTGGGCGCGAAGGTGTTCCGCTTTTCACCGCGCAGCGTGAGGCGGTATGGAATCTGCTGTTCGAGCCTTACCAGGCACGGCTCGAACAGCGTGGCGTCGACGATTTCAACGATCTCATCCGCAAAGCGGTCGAAGAGCTACGGGCCAGCCCACTCGACGACTTCGAGGACTACGCGATGGTCGTCGTCGATGAAGTGCAGGACTGCACTCTGCTCGAACTCCAACTGGTGCACCAGATCGCGGGCGGTGGACCGAACGCCCAATTGCTGCTGGTAGGCGACGGCCAGCAGCAGGTCTACGCAGGCGGCTGGACACTCTCGGACGCCGGGATTCCTATCGTCGGTCGCGGTCGAGTCCTGCGAACCAACTATCGCAACCGGGAGACGGTGCTGAACTACGCCCAGCGCATCGAAGCCGCCAATACTGTCGACGACCTCGATGGCGGACCCGGATTCGTACTGCGCGACAGCGAAGCAGTGCTGAGCGGCGGCCGGGCAGTCGAGAAAGCTGTGCACCGCAACGCAATTGAGGCAGAACTGCTCGAGGCGATCACCGAATCAGGCTTCGCGTACTCCGAGATAGCGGTGATCACCCACACCCCGAAGGAGGCGGCCCGCTATCGGAACGCACTGGAGCGAGCAGGTTTTCCGGTGCTACCGCTCGTGGAGTACGACGGCACGCAACCAGACGTGATCAAAGTCGGATCCGTGCGACGCGGCAAGGGTATGGACTTCGGAGCGGTCTTCCACATCACTGAATCGACGGATGTACCGCTGAGCGAACTGACCGGCGGAGAACGGGATCGGGCCGAGATCCTGGCCCGCCAAACCCTGGTCGCGCTGACCAGGGCTCGGGACTACATCTGGGTCGCCTACCTTCACGACTGAGGGCGGGTGTCATTGCAGGTCAACGCGATCCGGGAATCGAAGGATGGTCGCGGGTTTCTCGGCGAAGTCATCCTCCAACCGCTCGTCTGCGGCGCGTGCCCTCTCACAGGGTGGGTCGCAGTCGCGGTGGTGCGCCCTGGCTTCGATCGCCTCCGTCTGCGTCATGCGGCTTTCGGACCCTGCGACGGTGTGCGATTCGAGCATCTTCAGGCGTGGACCGTATCGCTCCGCTGTTTCCGTACTTCTCGGTCCCGAGTTGACCACCTGCTTCGCCCAATGCCATTCGTTACGGTCGGCGATCTCGAGCAGTTGCCGCAATCGACCGCAACTCTTGGCGTTATGTCCCGGTCCGGCGACGCAGTTGCGATGTGGATACAGCAGCGCCCGCACCCCGTGCGGATAACGTAAGTCGACTCGATACTCCGAAACCGGGTGGTGATCGAGCCTCGAGTACACGCCGGTCATCGCTGCCGCTCGCTTACGTTGGCTCGATGCCGCCCGGGCGCGGGTCTGGCCGCGACCGGATAGGAGCTGCCGGTAGACAATTCGAGCCGAACGGCGGCCCGCCGCCCCATGCTTTCGCTGCCACGCAGCTCCGCCACCAGTGCGCCGGTCACGGTGATCACGCCACTTGTGAGCAGGAAGAGCAAGACCAAAGAATCCCAAGGCATTCGATGTCTCCTTGTCGGTATCCGCTCTGTGTCCCGAGTGACGCTCGCCGAGGCCGTCTCCCGGTGCTGATGAACGCAAGTAGGCGCCCGTTACGACTGCGGTGGAGGCACTTTCGGATCGTCCAATTGAATTCGCCCGTTTTCCCAGCGCGCCACCCGAAGAGAGCGGAAGATGGCATCCAGCAGGTCGAGTTACGCCATCCATGTTCAGCGCGCGAGTCATCCAAACTCGGGAGCAACGCTTATGATCGGCAAGAATCCGACAACTATTCCCCGGCGGCAGCTGGGTCGACAGCTTCGTGAAATGCGGCAAGCCGCAGGACTTTCCATCGCCGATGCCGCGCGGCTGATCGAACGAGGGGCCGGGACGCTTCAGCGGTTGGAGAAGGGGGAGAACCCTCGGATCCGGCTGTTGGACATCGAAGCGTTGTGCCGCCTGTACGGCGCGGGCAAGGACAAGCTCGGTGCATTGCAGGCTCTCGCCAAGGAAGCCGATGAACGCATGCGGCCGGTGGATGAGCGCGTCTGGTGGCACCGATACGACGACCTGATCCCAAACGACTTCGAGACCTACATGAGCTTGGAAGCCTCAGCGGCGCAAGTGATCATGTATCAACCGGATGTTGTCCCTGGGGTGGTCCAGACGTCCGACTATGCGCGAGCCCTGGAGAGGACTTTCTTCAAGTCCGATACGCCCATGGAGTCGGAGCAACGCGTCCAAGTGAGAATGCAGCGACAAACCGCGATTACGCGGCGGCTGGCTCCCGTCGAACTGGATCTGCTCGTCGACGAGGCGGTAGTTCGACGGGTTGCCGGCAGCCGGAAGGTGATGGCAGCGCAGCTCCGCAAACTGGCAGACGTTCCGCCGAACGTTCGTGTTCGCGTACTGCCGTTCGCGGCCGGCTTCCCACTGGGCTGCGCACCTGGGGCATTCGTAATCCTGCGGTTTCCAATCGATTTCGGTACGAAGGAGCCCGTGGAGCCGACCACGGTATACGTGGAGTCCTACGGTTCTCGGCTCTACTATGACAGCGTGGAGGTCGTGGATCGATACCTGGGAGCCCACGATCAGCTGAGCCAGGTGGCTCTGAGTGAACCAGACAGCAAACACCTGCTCAGGCAGGTTGCGAAGGAGTTCGAATCATGAACGATCTAGCCGAGGCGCACTGGTTCAAGAGCAGCAGGAGCCAAGGGGGAGAAGCGTGTGTGGAGGCCGCGCATCTGCGCGGCGGCAGTGTCGGGGTGCGGGATTCGAAGTTGGGGACCACCAGCCCGGTGCTGATCTTCGATGGGTCCGTTTGGGATCGGTTCAACGATGCGGTGAAGTCCGGCCACTTCGACTGCCTCTGATGCTCTTGGACTGCCTTGAGCCTATTGGGTTCATGGCGGCGGAAGCAACTGGTGTGCATCAGAATTCGGATACCGCACCAGTGTCGGTCGGGGATGTGGGCAGGCGGCAATCCGTTAGCCGCGTAGCCCAGATCTCTTACCGCTCGAAGGTCAGACTCCAAATGAGCGGTGCTGAAGCGCTCTGCCAGCGAAATCGGAGCCCGTACATAGGCGTAGCGGTTCTCCGAGGCAGACTTGAGTGGTTGTGTTCAAATTGGTCTTGCGGCCCGCCGGGCACCGAAGCATCGCTTCGATGCGGCCCCTACCCGCACGTCGATTCACGTGCGCTAGTGGGGGTTACAGATGGCTCTGGTACAAGGAAATGCCCGGGATCTATGGAATGCGGCTGAGTCTGGTGAGTTGGCGAAGCTCATGTCCGAACAGGCGCTGCTGCAGTGGGAGCAGCGGGTTGGGACGAGTGAGCTGGCGTCTTGGAGACACAGCCTGCTGCAGTTTCTGCATGACCTGGTCGACGGCGGCCTCGGAGAAGTCGAGGTGCTGCTCGAGCATCAACTACCGAACAGCCCGAAGCGTATGGATGTTGTGGTATGCGGGGTGCATCCGCAGACCGGAGCGCTCAGTTATGTTGTGGTGGAACTGAAACAGTGGTCCAGAGTCGAGAATGCAACCGAAAAGCTGGTGGCGATCAGTGGATATAAGGATGCGATCCTCCATCCAGTTGAGCAGGTGAGTTGGTACTGCCAGTATCTGATCGATATGACGCCGGAGCTTGTCGATATCCCGGACGCTGTGCACGGCATTGCATACTTGCACAACGCTCGATCCGCTGATGTCGAGGAGTTGAATAAGTACGAGCCGACCGATTTCGGGCGGCTGTTCACCAAGGACAGCAAGTCAGAAATGGTTGAATACCTACGTATGCGGGTGGACCCGGCATGTGGACGTGAGCGTTCAGTCGAGGCTGTGGATCGATTGCTGAACTTCAAGCATGCACCAACCAAGCCATTGCTCCAGCTCGCTGCCGCAGAGATCAGGGGGCGTCAACAGTTCGTGCTGCTGGACGAGCAGCGGGTGGCCTACGAGCTGGTGATGAATGCGGTGGAGCGGGCACACGAGAAGAAGACGAGGACAGTCGTAGTCGTGTTGGGCGGCCCCGGTTCAGGAAAGAGCGTAATCGCGCTCAGCGTGCTCGGTGAACTGGCTGGCCGCGGATTGAGGGTCAACCACGCCACCGGCTCTCGTGCATTCACCAAGACAATGCGCAGAGTGGCGGGCGCAGGCGATGTGCGCGTCGAATCGATCTTCAAATACTTCTACGACTATAAGAAATCCGCGCGGGGTGAGCTGGATGTGCTGATCTGTGATGAGGCGCATCGGATTCGTAACGACAGTGACTATTGGCGGCCTGAGCCGTCGATGCCGTGGAAAAGTCGCCGCCAGATCGAGCAGCTGCTCGACGTGGCGTGGGTTCCGGTATTCCTGCTCGACGAGAGGCAGCTTGTGCGCCCAGGCGAGATGGGTTCACTTGCCGAAATCGAAGCAGCCGCCGCGGGTGCGGGGTGCAAAGTGCGCGTCGTCCGGCTCGACGGCCAGTTCCGTTGTGGCGGTTCGGATCTATACGAAGCCTGGGTCCAGCGACTACTCCAGCTCGATTCTCAACCCCCTGTCAGCTGGAGTCAGTTGACTGCTGATCTCAACGACTCCTTCGTTGTCTGCAGCGCAAACTCTCCAACTGCCCTCGAAACCTGGTTGGCTCATCAGCACGAACATGAATCCGGCACAGCGCGTATGGCGGCCGGGTTCTGTTGGGATTGGAGCGACCCGGTCGGCCGAGGAAACCAGAAGCGGCTTGTCGACGACGTGCAAATCGACGGCTGGAGTCGGCCATGGAATGCCAAGCCGGGCAACGACGTGCCGGGCGTGCCGGACTCCGACTATTGGGCATCTGACGAGCGGGGATTCGGCCAGGTGGGATGTATCTACAGCGCGCAGGGCTTCGAATACGACTGGGCCGGAGTAGTCTTCGGCCCCGATCTCGTTCGACGAGGTGATCGATGGGAAGCTCGGCAAGAGCCGTCCTGGGATTCCAGAGTCAAAAGCGCTAGTGAGTCGGATTTCGATGACTTGATCCGGAACACCTACAAGGTGCTGCTCACGCGCGGAATGAAGGGCGCGTGCGTCTACTCGACGGATCCTGAGACGCAAGCATTTCTGGAGAAGATGGCGCGGTAGTGCTCGGGAGCTGTCGAAATTGGTTGGTGCACAAGGTGATTAGCTGACATCTGCTGGCGATCCGTGCATGGGGTCGATCGTATCCACTTTCGGGGTTGTCGGCGGCTTTCGCTAATGTGATCTGCGCGGCCCGCCGGGCACCGAAGGACACTTCGTCGCTGCCTCCACCCGCATGTCGATTTCGCGCGCCCAGGTGGGGAAGGCAACGTGGCTCTGATTCGAGGAAGTGCACGCTATCTGCTGACGGAAGCGCAGGCCGGACGGCTGCACGAGGTGTTGAGCGAGCAAGCTCGGCATCAGTGGGAACACCAGGTGGGGGTTGGTGAAGTACGTTCCTGGATGCGCAGTCTCCCGCCGCTATTGGTTGAGCTGGTCGACTCGGGACTCGAGGATGTCGAGGTGCTGATCGAGCACAAGCTGCCGCATAGCCCGAAGCGTGTGGATGTGATCCTATGTGGTGCGCACCCTCGCACCGGTGAGGTCAGCTATGTGCTGGTCGAACTGAAGCAGTGGTCGAAAGCGGAACTTCTTGCTGCCGATGTGGTTTCGATCGCAGCCTATTCGAATCCGGTACTGCACCCGGTCGCTCAGGTGCGGGGTTACTGCCAATATCTTGTTGACTCGACTCCCGCGCTGGCGGATCTTCCGCACGCCGTGCACGGTATCGCTTACCTGCACAATGCGACCTCCACCGAAATCCCGTCGCTGATGCAGTACCGACCCGATCGTTTCGGCCGAATGTTCACCGAGGACTTCAAGTCCGAGATGGTCGAGCATCTGCGCTCGCTGCTGAATGTCGATGCCGGACGTGATCCGGCCCGTGAGTCTGCCGACCAGTTCCTCCGATTCACGCACGGACCGAGCAAGCCGCTGTTGAAGTTGGCCGCCAAGGAGATTCAAGATCGAGAACAGTTCGTTTTGCTGGATGAGCAACGGGTCGCTTATCAACTGGTGGAGAGGGCCGTCGCGACCGCCCGGGCACAGCGGACACAGACTGTTGTCGTGGTTGTCGGCGGACCGGGCTCGGGCAAGAGCGTAATCGCGCTCAGCTTGCTCGGCGAACTGTCCCGTCAGGGGCGGAAAGTCCACCACGCCACAGGTTCCAGCGCTTTCACCAACACGATGCGCAAGGTCGCGGGCAGTCGCAACAGCCGGGTCAAGACCATGTTCAAGTACTTCAACAACTACGTCGGTGCTGAGCCGCGGGAACTTGACGTACTGATCTGCGACGAGGCGCATCGCGTTCGTGAGAACAGCGTGAATCGCTGGACCGGAAAGGAAAAGCGCGCGCTGGCCCGTCGCCAGATCGAAGAACTGATCGACGTCGCCTGGGTTCCGGTCTTCCTGCTCGACGAGAATCAGATCGTGCGCCCGGGCGAGATGGGTTCGCTCGATGAGATCACCGCTGCCGCCCATGCCGCTGAATGCAAGGTCGAGGTCGTCCATTTGGACGGCCAATTCCGTTGTGGCGGTTCGGATGCCTTCGACGAGTGGGTTCGGCGTCTCCTGGGCCTGGACCCGCTACCCCCGATCAGCTGGAATCGTTTGACTGCGGGCACCGATGACGACTTCCGCGTCACCACTGCTGAGAATCCGACAGCGATGGAAGCCTGGCTACTGAACGAGCGCGAACAACATGGTGGCACAGCACGATTGGCCGCCGGGTACTGCTGGCGTTGGAGCGATCCGGTAGAGACGCCCGACGGGAAGCATCTCGTCGATGATGTGGAAATCGGGGACTGGAAGCGCCCGTGGAATGCGAAGCCGGACAAGCGCGTGCCTGACGCTCCCGAGTCCTACTACTGGGCATCCGATGATCGAGGCTTCGGTCAGGTCGGCTGCATCTACACCGCGCAGGGTTTCGAATACGACTGGTCGGGAGTCATTTTCGGACCGGACTTTGTACGGCGAGGCGACCGCTGGGTAGCGCGTCGCGAACACTCCCATGATCCGGCCGTCAAGAAAGCTGAAGATGCGCACTTCGGCGCCCTGATCCGCAACACCTACAAGGTGCTGTTGACTCGCGGTATGGAAGGCACCTGCGTGTACTCGACCGACCCCGAAACCCAAGCGTTCCTCGAAAAGATGGTCGGGTAGACCCGTCGGACTCGGGTAGCGGATCGGCTACCCGAGCTCGGAATACTTCGCCGCGCGCCCCCGCGCGAGCTCCACCGGATACCGGCCTTCGTTCACCCGCAGCTTCGTCTGTACCGCAGCGGCGAGGTCAATGTCGAGCACGGCCGCAAGTCGCAACAGATACATCAGTACGTCAGCAATCTCATGTTCGACCTTGACCCGGCCCTGCTCATCGTCGCAAACTGCTTGGCTCTGTTCGGGTGTCAGCCATTGAAAGATCTCCGCCAGCTCGCCGACCTCACCGGTCAGCGCCATCACCAGGTTCTTCGGTGTGTGGAACTCTTCCCAATCCCGCCGCTGGGAGAATTCCGTCACCATGTCCCGCAGATCGTCGATGGTCATAGGCATTGTCTACCAGGTCTGGTTCCTGGCGGTTCCGTGGGATTGTCGCATCCTGTAAGCAGGCCGGGCGATCTGTTGCTCAAATCCAGTACGTTTCTGCGCATGTCAGTCACCGCCTCGGCCGGCTCCGGCTGAGCTAAGTGCAGCGATTCTGGCCGTAGAACCGCAGGGCGCGGACTATATCGGGCTTCCCGTTCCGTAACGGGCCGAGCGGGCACAGCCTGACGGCATTCAGTGCTGGAACATAGTGCGCTCCCATACCCTCCTCGCTGGCCGTGGGATAGGTATCGGCGTATCTGCTCCATGCCACGACACCGAGGTTGCCGTCCACTCGGGTCACTTCGATGCGATCGATCAGATCCCACGGCATCCACGCAGAGTTCTTCGGAAAGAAGGTCTGCACGCCGACAGCACCAACCTCCAGTTGAATGGGTTGCATTGCCAGACGCCAAAATCCGATGACCAAAGGGACATCGACGGCGATGAAGCCAACGAAGGCGATTCGCCACGCCCAGTTACCCGCGATCGCTCCGGCTGTCGCCAGAACAGCCATGAGCAGCAGTATACCGACCAGCGCCCAGTAAATCCCTTGGCGGCCTGCGAATGTCACGTACTGGCCGGTGGGATTGCCGCGCGAAGACTGGTGCGGGTCCCAACCCACCGTCGCCGCGTCCAGTCGGGCGATCTCAGCCGCTATTTCGACGTTGCCGCTGGATCTCTGCCGAACGTCGTCTGCGGCGGGGAGATCGAACTTCTCCGCCGCCCATCGCTCATGCGCTGCTTTCAATTCCCGCAGGTATTCGGCATTGAAGAACCTTGGCTGGTCATCTATCTGCTTGTGGTGGACCTTGCATAGCAGGATTAGATTGTCGTATTTATCCAGGTCTGCAGCGGGAATCAGCCCCGCTCGCGGGCCCCCACCCGATTGGGCGACAATGTGCGCCTCGTCGCCGACCACGGACTCGCGATCGGTTGCCGTCGCTTCTAGGACCAGTGGCTGCCTGCAGATCGCGCACAGGTTATGGGAACGCCCCCACAGAATCTTCCGATCCCGAGCTTCGATCGTCATACCCAAAGTCTTGCAGCGAGATCGGGGCTATGTGCGGATCTCCGCCGCGATCGCAGTCCGCGCCGCACCTGTCAAGCATCGCATCTGTCAGAGATGTTCGATCGTGCGTCGCCCAATCGCCGCGCTCAACGCGTCCATCTCCGCCAGCACATCAGTCGCGGCCCAGATGCGGTTGCGGTTGCTGTCCGAGAGGAGCTCGAGAATCCCCGCGTCGGTCAACCTTCCCAGTGCCCGATAGGTGCTGGCATCGGTGGTGCCGGCGATCCGTTGTGCGTTGTCAGCGTTGAGGATTGGGGTTTCGAGCAGCGCTGCGAGGAGGGTTTCGTCCGCCGAATTGGTCCGGGGGCGAACGATGTCTCGCCAGCGCCTCGGCAGGTCGGCGAGGGCCAGGGCGGAGTCCTGTGCTGCCTCGCTGGCATGGATCGCGCCTATTGCCAGGTATTCGACGAACGCGTTGACGTCGCCAGTGCGAAATCGGTTGAGGTGCATGAAGTATCGGCCTGTGTCCGCAAGCATGACCGATGCCAGCGGTACGGTCACTCGGCGGGTGAGGCCGCGGCGGCGCAGCACAGTGCTGATCAGTGCCCGCCCGATGCGTCCGTTCCCGTCAGTGAACGGATGAATGGACTCGAACTGGGCATGCGCGATGGCGGCCTGCGCGAGGATCGGCAGATCATCCCGGTTGACGAAGACCAGCAGATCGGCGATCAACTCAGGAACGAGTTCGGGGGGCGGCGGGATATGCGCGGCGTTGATCGGCGTGTAGTCGCTGCCACCGATCCAGTTCTGCACATCGCGCAGTTGTCCCGCATCGCGAGAGGTGTAGTAGTCGACGGCCATCAGTAGCCGATGTGCTCCGAGTAGATCGTCGAGCTGGATCGTGCCCGCACCGGCCGCATCGACCATCGCGATCAGGGCCTTGACCGCCGCCAGTTGCGACCTCGCTTCATCGCTGGCTTTGCCACCCGCGACAGCTTTGCCGAAGGCTCGCCAGCCCGCATCGATATGTTCGATCTTGGAGGACGCGACGGACTCGCTACGCAGCAGGAAGTCGGCCAGCGGCGCCAGATGCTCGCCGAATCCGGCTTCGAGGCGGGCGATCGCGATCAATGCCGCTTCGTGGGTTCGGGCAACGCTGCCGGTTGGGTCGTAGTCGAGCTTGCCGATTCTGGGCGGAATCGCGACCGTGATCCGCTCGAGGGTCCGGTCCGCCCGCGAGCCTTGGCGCTGATGTGGGTTCCAGATTCGCTCTTCGTTGCGATGCGGTGGCCAGTTCACGCGGTTTCCTTCGAATAAGATCGACCAACTCTCGACTTATTATACTTTATCTATAGAAAACGCAGCTATAGCTGACATTGATGTACTTTTCTTCTCGATCGGATCGTCCTACTTCGAGTCTCTGCCGTAGCCGAACCGGCTGGCCAGCGCCCAGTTGATCTCCTCGATGACGAAGGGGCTCGGTACCGGGTCGACGGAATTCGTGAGAGGCACGGTCGAACCAGCCGAAGGACGCGCCGATGACCTCGTGCAGATCATTGAGGAACAGTTCGGAGGAGACGTCCGGTCATGGGGACAGTGGCGGCTGGGGGCCGACGATTGTCGCGCGCAGGCGGAAGTTGAATCGGTGTCGACCCTCCTCGGAAACTATCGTGGGGACGACGAAGAGAGGAGTGCCCGGTGTCCGACGACATGTCAGCTTCCGAGCGGCGAGAGCTGCGGGCTCTGGAACGCGAACACGATCGCCTGCTCGCCGAACACGCGCGTTTGCGGGACGAGTTGGACTCCCGCGCGGCCGATCTCGGTCTCCGCTCGCAGCCGCCACGGGAAATCGCTCTGCAGTTCGAACAGGCCGCCGAAGCCGACCCTGACGAACGTGCCCAGAACCTCAATGAGGCAGCCGGATATTGGGCAATGGCAGGCGAATTGGAGCGCGCCCGCCGTTTGCATCTCGCGGCGATCGCCGATGGTGGCGAGGTCGCCGGTGATGCGCGGGTTTGGTACGCGCTGTTCCTGCTCGAGTACGACGACGCACTCGCGGGTCGGGCGATGCTCGACACGATCCTTGCCGAGGGTCCGGATGATTACGCCATATACGAGTCCGTCGCTGAGGCTTTCGAAGCTCTTGAAGCGCCGGAGGAGGCGTTGCACTGGTTCGAAGCCGGCCTGGCTCGGCAACGACTGATCGGTGACGACGGTGCGGAAGGGTTCGGCGAATATCAACTCGCGATCGGCCGCAGCCGTGTCCGGGAGTCGCTCGGGTTGCCCGAAGACGCCGATGACCGCTGGGCCGAGCAGCAGCGCCGGAGTTGGGCTGACCGCATCGATCGTCGGGGCAGCTCCTCATCGGCACGGCCCACAGTTCTGTCGATGTTCTATCTCCCGGAGGGCGAATTCGACGCCGCGATGCGTCGATGGCCGGAACTGCGGAACCAGTACGACAGTCACGTCGAGCATCGTGCGTCGGTCGAAAGTCGGCTCAGGGAAGCCGATTCCGGGCTGTCCCTGCGTGTGTCCGCAGCTGGTGTCGCGGGCTTGGCCGAGTATGCGGCAGCCCACGACCGGGATCCGGCGCAGTCGAATACCCGCGCGGCGTATGCCGCGGAATTGAGCCGTCTCGGCCGCGACATCGCTTGGCCTCCTGGCCGAAACGAGTCCTGTTGGTGTGGGTCGTCCCGGAAATACAAGAAGTGCTGTGGTCGACCGACCTGAAGCCGCTCCGGGGTAGGGGATGTGACCCGGCATGATCGGGGTCATTCGGCAGCGACTTCAGCGCTGAACCCAATTGAGCTGCTTCAGGTTTCGGTTGGCAGGTCACGAGTCACGTCGTCTCCCTCCTGTAACGAGGGTGACCAGGGCTACCACCAGTCCGATTGCCGTTGCGCAGATTCCGACGATCAACACGATTCGGATGACCGTATTCCAGCCGTCCGCATCGAAGGGGAATACCTGTAGTAGTCGGATGACGACAGCAAGGCCGATCCCCAGCGTCACCAGATCGCCGAATGCCTTGGTACGTGGGCCGTCGTGCACTATGTACACCAGGTTCGCGCACGCTGATACCGCCAGGGACACGTTGAACAAGGTCAGTACTCGCGTCGTGTCCTCAGTCAGGAACGGTACGGCCGCCCAGCCGGGGTGGGCGTTGGCCAGGTAGGCAATCACCACGTTGATGACGATGCTGATGAAGTAGCCGATTCGTCTGCCTGCGCGCCGAGTTGTCTTGTCCATCATGGCTCTTCTCCGCCGCGGTTGTCCCCGCCTCGATATCGACGGTAGTCCGCCGGTGGCCGGCCGGACGTCGGAATCGTCGGTGCTCAGCCCTTGCCACCCGCGCACCGAACACACCGTGCGAGCGAATTGGGCTGCCTACGACCCAAATCGGCAGTCGAGCTCACCGAACTCGTCGCCGCATGCCCATTCGATCGAACACGTCCAAAGCACGATCGGCGTGGGTTGCGACAACGACTACTCGTCTACACAGGGCGACGACGATGTGATCGTGAATTGGGTTCCAACGGGATACTTGTCGCGGTGCGCCGCCACGCTGAAGCCGCGGCTGTCGGCATACACGCGATTGATCGGGTCGTCATTGGGGACGCGATCGGGCTCGAGTGCAAAGCCGCGGCTGGTCATGGTTTCCAGTCGTGCCAGCGCTCGGTCGATGAACTCCTGGCTCGGGTCGGCTGCGGTCATCTCATAGGTCGGACTCCACGGCGGCCCTTCGCTTTTCAGTGTTTCGGGATTGGTCCGGCAGCCGTTGCCGCGGTTGACCATGCCGGATGCGACCTGGACCGGGTCCGGCCAGACGAGTGTGAAATTCTGTACGACGATTCGAGCCGCTTCGTCGTACTTCATCGCGGTGGAACCGGAGGATTCGCTGCAGGCCGTGAGTAAAGAAGCGGCCGCGAGCGTGGTGAGGACGAGTGCCGTTCTCATCGGACCTTTTGATCGCTGGGCCAAGTTGCGCCTATCGGTCGGTAGGAACAGCCGTGTGGTTAACGAACCGGCGCGGAACCGCGTCGCGCTAGTCGTTCACGCACGGTGAGGACGATGTGACCGTGAATCGGATCTCGGCGGGGAGTTTGTCCCGGCGCACTGCCACGGTGAACCCCCGACTATCGGCATACACGCGATTGATGGGGTCGTCGTCCGGGATCGGGTCGGGCCGCAGTGTGAACCCTCGGCCTGTCATGGCCTCGAGCTGTGCCAGCGCCCGGTCGATGAACTCCTGGCTCGGGTCGGTCACGCCCTTCTCGTAGATCGGAGTCCACGGTGGCCCTTCGCTTTTCAGCGTTTCGGGGTTGGTTCGGCAGCCGTTGCCGCGGTCGACCATGTTCGGTTCGACCTGGATCGGGTCCGGCCAGACGAGTGTGAAGTTCTCGACGACGATTCGGGACGCTTCGTCGTAGTTCATGGCGATTGTCTCCTTGGCGGAACCATGATCGGCGTCGGTGGTCGATCCATCGCATCCCGCGATTATCGACACGGCTGCGAGCGTGGCGAGGGCGAATGCTGTTCTCATCGGACCTTTATCGTCGGGCCAGGTTGGGGGTTTTCGGTGATGCGCGGATCTGCGTAGGGCTGGATATGCGCGTACGGAATCTTCGATGCCGCGAGGGCTTCGGCGGCATTGAATCCTTCTTTCGCGCCGTCGCCGTCGTCACCGAGGCCCACGTCGACCCAGCTGGTCTCGATGCCGCGCTCAACATACCCTTTGACCTCCCCACCTGCGATGACCCCCACGATGTTTTGAAATGCCGTCGATCCGGGATCGTCCCAGTACTTGCCGTGGCCATTCGGACCGAATACGACTTCACCCATGTGGTGTCCGTCCTTCTCGCTGCCGTAGAAACCGGTGTCGAGGCGAGTCACTCCGGGAATCTCGTCGGGATCACCATTGAGCGGATTCCCGGCATGCGGGTTGCCCGGCAGATGAATCCCGCTGAGGGTGATCCCATCGCGGGGGTAGGACTGGACTATTCCGATCGGGTCACCCGGGGCAGTCATCGAATAGCGCTGCACGTTCGGGTTCGGGTCATTCCATTCGGTGCTGTAGATGCCGGTTCCGGCCGACGACGCGTGCAGGACGCGGTCGGCGCGCAGGCCGAGCTGCTCGGCGGTGCCGACGATCGAGCCGCCGTAGGAATGCCCGACATAAGTGACCGGTGTGCCCGGCGCTCGAGCGGCCACTTCTCGATCGAGCTCGTGGCCGAAATCGACCAGGCGCGGAGCCATCTCAGCGGCGAATTTCGGGCTGGGAGCGCCATTTCCGAGATCGGCGAGACCCTGCGGGAAGTCTCCGTCCATGTAGAGAAAGATCGGGCCGTGGGTTCGGTCGGAGAGGTTCCACGCCGACACGTGGTTGGAGTTCGAGCCGTCGAGCGTGGTGTTCGTGCCCGGCACGATCACTCCGACACCGGGTACCCCCGGTGCGATATCGCCGATCATCTCGATCATTCGCCCGCTGCCGGTGGGGTCGAAGAGAACGAATTTCCGGTCGACGAGATGGTTGCCGGGGGTGGCACCGGGGCCGCTGGAGACCGCGGTCTCGTCATGGGAATTTGTCGTGGTGGGATCGGGTATCTGGCCGAGCATCGATTCCAGCTGCTTGATCCGAGCTTGGCTGGGATTCGGCTTCTGCCGTTCATCGAACAACGCGTTCTGAATATTGATCTCGTTCGCGGCGATTCGCATGTCGAACGGGACGCCGTTCATATTGCCCAGCTTCTCGGGCGCGGCGATCACCAGTTGCCGTTGATCGTCGGTGCTGAGCCCGGCCAGGAAGGTGGCTCGTTCATCGGGCGACATGGCGGTCAGACGGGTTGCCACCGCGTCGGGATCCTGCCGTGTTCCATCCGGCAGGGTGATGTCCTGTTGCCCATCACGGATCGCGGCCAGGTCGGCCTGGGTTTCCGCGAGGCTCTTGCCGAAGGCCGTGTCGACGCGTTCGACCTCGTCGAGGCCGCTGGAGATGTTCAGTTGGAAGACTGCCGCATCGTCGGCCTTCTCCGGATCAGTGCTCGATACGCTGCCGTCCGGGCTCACGGTGAAGCCCTGAGCTTCGGCCAGCTTCTTCTGCTGTAGTACGTAGTCGCGGGCGTGCTTCAGGCCCTTACAGGCGTCGTCGGCGTCATCTGCCAAGCGCAGCAATAGGTTTCGGACCTCATAGCCGTGGTCGACCTCTTCGTCGATGCGTCGTGTCGCGGCATCGCGGGTGCGGCCGCGCCAATCCTGGGCCGAGGTCAGGGTGCGGGAGCAGTTGCTGACCGAGTTGTCGAGCGTGCCCGCGTTGCTGCGCGCTGCGGTCGCGGCATTGCTCAGGCCGTCGAGGTTCCAGCCTTCGAGTTGGCTGATCGTGGGACGCATCAGCGAGGGCTCAGCTGGTCGATCGAGCTGCCGATTTCGGCGTCCAGGTCCTGGATGGCGGTGGAGAACTTGTCGATCAGATCGGCGACAGCGTCGAAGCGGGTCTCGATCGACGCTGTCGCCTGCTGTGCGGGATCGGCGGATCCGCGAACCGCGGCCAGCACCGCGCTGCCTTCGCCGGTGGCTTCGCTCAAGCCCGACCACATCAGCTTGCCGATCTCGGCGGCTTCGCGACGCCAGGTTGTCGTCATTCCCGTCAGCTGTGCTGGAAGGACGCCGAACATCGGCGCGTCTACCGGGCAGGACTGCGGTTGTTCGATTGTCGACGGCTGCGTGGGCTCTGGACTCACAATTTCCCCTGGTGGATGCCTGCCTGATTCAAACAAGCAGACCCGACGGTCTGCGATGGCAAGGTAGCCAAAGGGTAACCAAACTGATCTTGGGATGCCAGTGGTGGTGCTGCTCAACACTAGGAAATGCGCGTCGACGTCGAGAATCGACTTTGAGTCAGGCGATAACGGCCTCGACCGAGGCCGTCGCCATATTGGTGATCGGGCTGCTAGTGCAGTGAGACCGTGACGCCGCCGGAGAACATCGAGTCGTGCAGGACCATGTGATCGGGAGCTGAATCTGCTGGCAAGTCGTAAACGACCTGGGCGGTGATTGTGTTGCCGGGGTTGAGGTTTGCGTAGAGGCTGGTGTCGGACTGGAGGTTGATGGCCGCGGTGGGGTCGTTGCTGAATTTGCGGTTCTTGGCGTCGAAGACGTACTGATCGCTGGGGGAGAAGCCGTAGGGCTTGTCGGAGGTGTTGGTGATGGAGATCGATACGACGGTGTAGGTGCCCTGAGCCGTCTTTTGGAGGAACTCGTTGTCGCCCAGGGTTTTTACGCCGGATTGGACCGCGGTGATGACGAATTCGAACTTGCCGTCGCGGACGGGGGTGTTCAGGCCGGGGAGTGGCTTGTTGGGGTCGGTGCCGGGGGAGGATGAGGAGCTGCTGCCTTTGCTCATCAGTGCGCCTCCGATGCCGCACACCGCGACGATGACGGCGAGGATTATCAGGATGGTTCTGAGGGTGTGGGACTTCTTGGGTGCCGGTGGTGTCGGGTACTGCGGATAGCCCTGTTGCGGGGGGAGTTGGCCGGGGTGGGGCTGGTTCGGGTGGGACATGACGGCTCCTGAGGGCATGGTTCGGGAGGTCCCCGGCGACTCGCCGGGGACCGATTACGTTGGTGTGGAATCGATTTCGTAATAGAAGACCGGTCTAGACGGTCGGGCTGGCTACTCCAGGCCCCAGGAGCAGCCGCTGACGTCGACTACGTCGCCGGCGTTGAGGTGCACGAACGACGCCCCGGTATAGGACTCGATGTCGATCAGTTCCGAGGACTTCGCGCCCTTGTCGGGCAGCCAGGTGATGAAGCAGGAGCCGTAGTCCTGGTCGCGGGGGCCGTCGGTGCGGTAGGTGCCGGGCTGGACGTCCTGGCCGACTACCTGCTGGCCTTCGTGGAGCTGGGTGGCGGGATCGGCGTGGGCGATGCCGCCGGCGGCGAGGGTGGTGAGGGCGGTGGCGGCCAGGAGGGTGATGACGTTGCGGCGCATGGGTTTTCCTTCGTTCGGTACTGGAGATCGGGGCGGCCGAATCAGGCTCTGTCCCGCTGATGCAAAACCGTACGAGTCAGTGAAAACATTGTCAACGCGAATTTGGAGATTGATTTTTGCTCAATGGTCGAGCAGTCTGAGGGGAACATTCACGAGAGGAGGGGTATGTCGAAGCCCGCGTCCACGGTCAGTGCTGCGGAGATTTCGCGGTTGGCCGACGTCACGCGAGCCACGGTCAGCAACTGGCGGCGGCGGCATGACGACTTTCCCAAGCCGATCGCCGGGAGTAGTGAGGCGCGGCCGCAGTTCGACCTGCGGGAAGTGCAGGAATGGCTGGTCGGGCACGGGGTTGAGGTTTCCGAGTCGCCGGTTACCGAGCTGCGGACACTGGTGCGGTCGCGCACCACGCCGGATGCCCTTTCTCGGTTGATGGCGGGGCTTCGGGCCTCGAAGGGGAAGTGGAGCGCGGACCCGCGAGCCGATGTACACGGCGGGGTCGATGTACACAGCGAGGCGGATGTACACAGTCGATCCGGAACGCTTCGTGACCGTGTCGCCGATCTGCTGCTGGCGCTTGAACGCGCGGCCGCTGCGGACGGTAATCGCGCCGCTCTGGATGTTCTCGCGGAGCGGGCCCTGGAGGACACTGCCGCAACGGGTGTGTACATCACGCCGGAGGCGGTCGCGAAACTCATGGCGGCCCTGCTGGATTCACCTGCCGCGTTGGAATTGCGGAGCGTGCTGGACCCGGCTTGCGGGAGCGGGTCGCTCGTACTGGCCGCGACGGTGGCCGGTGCGGTCGAACTCTATGGTCAGGATGCTCTGTCTGTGCAAGTCGAGCGCACGCGGTTGCTGCTGGAAGCGGAGGCCGACCTCGAACCCGATGTACGAGAGGGCGATTCGCTCACCGCTGACGCCTTTCCGGACCTGCGCGTCGATGCCGTGCTCTGCAATCCGCCCTATGGACAACGTGATTGGGGGTCCGGTGAGCTCGCGTTCGACACCCGCTGGGATTACGGCACACCGCCGCGTGGTGAGCCGGAGCTGGCTTGGGTGCAGCACGCCATAGCGCATCTGCGGCCGGGTGGTACCGCCCTGCTGCTCCTGCCGCCCGCGGTGGCGACTCGTCCCTCCGGGCGGAAGATTCGCGCGGGCCTGGTGCGGAAGGGCGCGCTGCGTGCGGTTATCGGACTGGCTCCGGGTGCGGCGCAACCGTGGCATGTGGGATTGCAGATTTGGGTGCTGCGGCCATCGCAGGCGGGTGAGCCCGCTTCGGACACCATGCTTTTCGTCGACACGACGGCGCTACCGGCGACCACCGACGGTATCGACTGGGAAGCGGTCACCGAGTCGACGGTGCGGGCATGGCGTGCGTTCGATGGTGAGAACTCCGGCACCGCAACTATTTCCGGATTCGCGGCAGCGGTGCGGCTGGTCGAGGTGCTGGACGATGAGGTAGATCTGACTCCGGCGCGGTACGTCCGCTCATCACTCGACTCGGATAGCGTTTCCGATCAGGTCGACGATGCGATTCGCAGACTCTCCGGTGTCGCGGCGGAATTGGCCTCGGTGACCGATGCGCTGGGTGGATGGTCGGCGGCCTCGGGCAAGTCGTGGCGGTTCGTGTCCATCGCTGATCTGGTGAATTACGGTCAGTTGGAATGGGTTCGGGCCTCTCCGCCGAGTACGGCGAAGTCGGCCAATGGCACTCGTGTGCTGACGGCTCCGGATGTTGCCACCGGCAGCCCGGCCTCGGGCAGTTTCGCCACCTCGGCACCGGAGACCGAGGTCGAAATTCGGGACGGTGATGTGCTGATTCCGGCGGTTCGCAGTGATCGGACCGGCGGCCGCAGTGCGCGTGTCGCGGGTCCGGAGGATGTGGGCGCGATTCGCGGGCCGCATGTGCACCTGCTCCGCCTCGATCGTGAGCGACTCGACCCGTGGTTCGTCGCCGGGTTCCTCACCGGCGCGGAGAATGTCTCCGCCACAAGGACATCCACCATTCGATTCGATCCGAGCCGATTGCGGATACCGGTGCTCGCACTGGCCGAGCAGCAGCGCTACGGCGAGACGTTTCGCCATCTTTTCCTGCTGCGCAATGCTGCTCGCAGAGCCGGATACGCCGCCGAACATGTCGCCGAGCTGGTGACCACCGGGCTGACCGCCGGAGCGCTGGCACCGGATGAGAAGGACCAGAAGTGATGCGAGAGAGGTCAGCCCCGATGCCGGGCTCGGCGCTGTCACGATTGCGATCGTGTTCGGCCGCCACGCCGGACCCATCGCTGCAACGACAGCGGTCATGTTCATCCACGAGGTCCGCGGTGGCGCGACCGGGGCCAATTTCATCCGCTGACTCGGACTCTCGGCTGCTACCGTTGCCGCAGCACGCGGGGATCGTGCTGGAAATGTTCATGAGGGGAGACGGCCGGTCGTGACGGGGGAGATTGCCGCCCATCCCGATTCCGCACTGCGCGTGGCCGGGAGGGTTGGATCGCTCGATGAGCGAATCGATTCGGCTCCGCACGACCAGGTGATGGATTCGCTTGCCGATTATGTCGCGCTGCGGTCCACGCTGATCGAAACAGCCGCTGTGGAACCTCCTGCACTGCAATCGAATACAGCCGACTACAGCGTGATTTCGATGGGAGAGCTCATCGATGCCGAGGCAGTGACTCTCCACGAAGCGCCGCCCACGGTTCTCTCCGAAACCGGTGCGACTCCCATGCTCTCGGCAAAGGACATCCGCCTGGGCCGTACACCCTCCCGCCTGGGTGACGCGGACGCTCGCGGCGCGGTGTCGGTGCGCGAGGGAGATGTGGCAGTCGTGATCGGCACCGAGATGGCCGTCCGCGTCTGCACTACGGACGGTGTCCTCCTCGGACCTGGAATTCACCTGGTGCGGGCCAACTCCAAAGCCGTCGACCCGTACTTCCTCGCCGGTGTATTGCACGCCGCCGCCGAGGGCAATCATGTTGACCTCTATCAGGTTTCGGTGCCCAGGATCCCGCTCGCCGAACAGCGCGAATACGGTGCGGCCTTCGCGCAGCTGGCCGCGCTGGAAACCGCCTGGCAGCAGCGTCGTTCGACCATGGAACACCTGATCCGCGCCGGATTCCGTGGTCTCGCGCAGGGTCGGCTACGCCCCGCTACCGGCGCCGAGTAGGTTGGCGTGTCGGTTCTTCTGGACTCACGGAGGTAGCAGCGGTGCAACCGCAGATCGTCGGCGGCCGGTACGAGCTGATCAATGAGATCGGCGCGGGCGGTATGGGGCAGGTCTACGACGGCTTCGACCGCCATCTGCGGCGGCAGATCGCGGTGAAGTTCACCCATCCGAGTCTGGACAAGGATCCGGATTGGACCAAACGCTTCTTTCGGGAGGCGGAGTTCATGGCGCAGCTGCGGCATCCGGGGCTGCCGATGATCCATGATGCCGGGATCGAGCCGGGGTCTCCCGAACGGCCTTATCTGGTAATGGAATTCGTCAAGGGGATCACCTTCGACGATCTGCTCGAGCGTGAGGGGCCGTTGCCTGTGGGTGTGGTCGCCTCGCTGGGTGCGCAGGCGGCGGCGGTGCTGGCGGCCACGCACCGGAATCGGATCTATCACCGGGATTTGAAGCCGTCGAACCTCATGCTGTGTGCTGACGGGACCGTGAAGGTGCTCGATTTCGGGCTCGCGGTCTCGCTCGATGCCGACAAGACCCGGTACACCAGCACCGGACATACCTTGGGCACACCGGCTTTCATGGCTCCGGAGCAGGTCGAGGGCGGGACCGTGGTGCCGCAGACCGATCTCTACGCGCTGGGGCTCGTACTGCATGAATTGCTCACCGGCGATCGGGTGATGACCGGTAGTTCGCCATATGTGGTGTGGCAGAACCAGGTTCATAAGGCACCACCTGACATCCTTTACGAGAGACCGGAAGTGCCAGTCGAGCTGGCTCGGCTGGTCATGGCCATGCTCGCCAAAGCGCCGGAACAGCGGCCCGATGATGCGGCGACCGTGCATGCTGTCCTGCTGCGGCATGCCACCGGGGTGACGGTGCTCTCCGAAGTGACCGATCCGCTCAGCCCGGCGCTCCTTTACGCCCGGGCAGCAGCGGCGGGCGGATCCTCGCGCAGCGCACCGACTGTCGTGGCTCCGACGCGTGTGCTGCGAACCGGGCCCGAGACCACGCCGAGCGTCCCGCCGGTGCCCACCGACTTCAGCCGCGGCGATATCCAGCGCGCCATGCGCCGCGCCCGCGATTTCGCCGACGACTCGCGATACGACCCGGCCGTGCACGAACTGCAAACCGTCGTCGACAAGGCGCTGCCCAGATTCGGTTCTCGCGACGCCGATGTGGTCGAGGCGCGGCTGCGGCTCGCCGATCTGCGTTTCGAGAGCGTCGACTATGCCGGAGCCGCAGAGCTTTACCGCGCGCTCATCGACGATCTGACTGCCGAGCGCGGGCCGTATGACGACCATGTCATGTACTGCCAGCGCCGGTTGGCGGCCTGCCATGTGCACACCGGGGATGTGAAAGCCGCGCTGACGCGGCTCAAGCGGCTGCACAGTCAGATGGCGGTGCGATACGGCGAACAGGACAGGCGCGTCATCGAATTGGCGGCGCAGATCGGTCATATCAAGGCTGGCTGAGCCCTTGGCGGCTGCGCGATCGTAGACGTCGACGCGGCCGGTACCGCCGGGTCGGCTTACCCGAATCGGCGAGTCTGTCGGACCCATGGTCTACGGTGGCCGGTGCAGAGCATCCGCCGCGACCTCGGAGCGTCATGATCAGTGCGACTCAGACCGTGTTGTCTCTTGTAATAGTGCTCGACAAGAGGGGGGACCGGTTGGTCGTTTGGCATGTGAATGTCGGTCGAGCGATTGGGCTTTCGCGGTTATCGGGCGCTTGGGTGGTTGCCGCCGATGACGCGGAGGTCGTCGGGACGCTCACCGCCGGGTATGACGCGGTGTGGTGCGATGGGGTTGCGGAGGAAGTCGCCACCGCCGCGGTCGTGGATCTCGACGCGACATTCGCCGCCGCGCAAGCCGAGGTCGAGGCCGCGGACTCGCTGTTCACAGAATATCAAGCAGCACAGTCGAATAAGCCGATCCGTCCGGAGTGGCCGGAGTTCGTCCACCCCGCACAAGCACGGCAGGCGCCGTGTGTGGTGGATGAAATCGTCTACGACGTACTGGTTTTGGCGCGCGGCATCGCCGGCCTGGCCGACGCCTGGTCGGACTTCGAATCCTTACGAGTGGCAAGACATTTCCTGACCGAACAAGGAGGTCCCGCCGCCCGCCCGCTGCCCCTCGTGGTGCGGTGACGATGCCCGGACTCTCCTTCGCGGCCCTGGATGTCGAGACCGCCAACTCCTCGCGCGGCAGCATCTGCGCCGTCGGCGTGGCGATCGTTCGCGACGGCATACGCCTGGCCACTCACTCCTGGTTGTGCCGTCCACCGCGATCCGTGGACTTCTTCTCCCGCCATAACATTCGCGTTCACGGCATTTCGCCCATGATGGTGGCGGATGAACCCGTCTTCGCCGAGTGCTTCCCGGAGGTCCTCGAAGCCGTCGCGGACCTGCCCCTGGTAGCCCACAATGCCGGGTTCGACAGCGGCGCGATTCGCGAAGCCTGCCGACACAGCGAAATCCCCGCTCCGAATTGGGATTTCACCTGCACTCTGACCATGTCCCGCCGCCACCTCGACCTGGACAGCTACCGCCTCCCCGATGTAGCCGAAGCTCTCGACATCTCCCTCCTCGCCCACCACAACGCCGCCGCCGACGCCACAGCTGCCGCCGACATCGTCCTGGCCCTGTCCGCCCGCACCGGCATCACCTCTCTGAACGACCTCGAACGCCTCGGCTCCGACCGCCCCTACCGCACCCGCCCGAAACCCCCACTCCGAGTGGAAGTCCCACGCCCCCGCCGCACCTTCTTCGCCCGCGAGGAACTGGTCCTGCCGGAGGTCACCGGCATCGACCCAACTCACCCCCTCCACGGCCAAACCATCGTCTTCACAGGCGATCTCACCACCCTCACTCGCCAGGAAGCCTGGAACATCATCGCCGCCTGCGGCGCCACCCCCGCCAAGAACGTCACCAAACGCACCACCTGCCTGGTGATCGGCGACGGCTTCACCGGCCGAGACCCTTCAACCTTCACCACGACCAAGGCCCACCGCGCCACCCAACTCCGAGCCCAAGGACAACACATCGAAGTCCTCGACGAGCAGCACTTTCTCGCAATGCTCAAGCCAACCCTGACGGTGTCATGACCGCCAGCGCGGGTCGGTGACTCACCGAATCCAGTGGTCTCGCAGCCATACCGTGCACAACATCAGGACGATGATGGCCAGTGTGCTGAGGAAGGTGACCGCGAGCCCGACACCGACCTGCCGCGCTCGACCGCCGGTGCCGTACAGCACCGCGATAACCGCCAGTTCGACCAGGAAGAAGAGCCCCAGGAAGAAGTACGCGAAGCCGAGGCTGAACAGAGATGTGACGTTCAGGAATCCACCGATCGCCGCACTGATGAACGAGGCACGGCCGAACCGAGGGGTATGCCCGGGTACAGGTCCGTTGAATGCCGTCACCACACGATCCCTACGCCGCTGTAGAGGAGAATTTCGAAGACTGTTGCCGCAAGCCATGTTCCGGTGGTCGCGAAGGCCGCCCATGCGATGGCCCGGTTCGACCCGGTCAGTTGCCACAGCAACAGCAGAGCGGCCAACGCGCTGATGCCCGTCGTTATCAGGAACGCCCGGAGGGGAAAGTCCGGGCCGTCGAGGTCGATAACCGCGACGCTCACCGCGAATACCGCCGACTGCAGGACGAGAAGCGCGGCAATCCCGAAGGTCGCCGTCCTCCAATACCGTTCGTCCGGCGCTGATCGCTGCGACATCAGATCATTCCTTTGGCTATGGGTACCGGGGCGTGCGGTGGCGCGGTGACGGGGCCGAGCTCCGCGGACGGTCTGATCGCGGTCTTGGTATCGGAGACCGGGTTCCAGTCATAAAAGTCCGAGAAAGCCTTTGCACCCGAACCGATGTCGTGATGGAACGGCAGGTTCACTGCCGGACCCCAGGATCTGCCGGTCACGGCCGAATCGATGGCAATGGTGCTGCTCTGCCCATTCGGCCGGTCCTGGTAGACCTCCAGTGACGGGTAATCGGTCCGTGTTCCATCGACCCGGACTCCGTCGGCTCCGGGAGTGAAGACCAGATCGCCGTTCACGGTGATCGTATGGTCACCGAGCGGCGAATGGCTTTTCGCCACGCTTGGTGCGAATGGGTTCGCCGCGTCGTATTGCAAGCGCACCGCTCCGTCCGAGTTCTGCCAAACCCGACCCTCGGGAGCCGCGACTTTCACCTCGCCGGGAGTTCCGTCGTCGTTCTGCTCGACGGATGGGTTCTGGCGCATGACCACGATGCCGTTCTCGTAATCGACGTAAGCGGTCACCCGCGTGTGCTCCGGATCGAAATGGGGATCGGCGGAGCGATTGTCGCCGCGATCGCGCGGGAAAGGGTTGACGCCCTTCGGGGTGGAGGTGACATCGCGTTGTTCGATGAATTGACCCGTCCGAACCACTCCCTGACCGTGCACCGGGTCGATGCGGACCACGCGAATCTCGGGTCCGATGCCCTGATACTTCGGGTCGTAGCTCTTGGGGTTCAGCACCTCGGCAGTCGACCAATCCGCGGGACTGGTCGGTGGCCGTCCGAAGACCTGCTCGAACGCCGCCGCCGAGGTTCGGAGCCGATCGGGGTCGGCGCGGGGGTCGAAAGTTGTGTCGGACAGGCCGATGGTCTGGGCCGCCGCGAGAGCCGACGCCGGAGCCATTGCCTCCAATTCGCCGTTGGCTTCGGTGATCTTCGCGCCCCATTGGGCATCCATGGCGAACAGGGTCGATGCCAAACTCGCTAAACGAGAGAGTTGGATGCCCGCTTCGGAATCCCAATCCTCCACACCCGTTATCGACCAGTCGTCGCCTATGGAGACGGGCGGATGGACGTAGTTCAGGATGATGGATTTGATGGTGGCGATCGGATCCGCCATATCCTCGGCTGCACCCGCACAGGCGGCGGCGAGGTCGTCGTATGCGGTGGCGACGGCGCGCATCTGGGTTTGTTCGGCGTCGGCCTCTCCCTCCGCCCCCAGGCGGGCCACACCCTTCCACAAGAGGTCATAGATGGTGGAATGCATTGTGCCGGAGGCTTTTACAATGGCATCGGCGATGTGAGCGGCATTGTCGGCGGCTGTTCGATAGCCGGATACGTCCCAGTTCAGGACCTGAAGCGGAGTGGGCATGAGGTCACCGGCCCGCGTGCGGGTCGCCGGAGTTGATATCGGGGAGCATTGCCAGGCGGTTCGCGGCGTCGGTATCGGTGCCCTGGTAGGTGTCGGCGGCGAGGGTGAGGGCGGTGGAGAACTCGTCGAAACGCGCCTTCAGGACTTCCTTCGCCTTACGGCTCAATGCGTCGGATTGGCCGAGGGCGGCTCCCGCGGCGGACCCGGGCATCTTCGCGGCAACCGGTTCGGCAGCGAGGTGGGGAGCGCGGTCTATATCGCCGGGGAGCAGGGCAAGCGCGCCCGCGGCGGCGCGGAGGCCGTCGGGGTTGACTTCGAATGGCATGGTGCTCCCTCAACTGCAAACTTCCGGCAGACTCTATCGCAGGTTGCTATGACCGATGTGGGGGGAATTGCCCGCATCACAAACGTGGGTGCGGAGACCGATAAGCTGCTTCGGGTGACCGACGAGAAGCTGCTGCAGGGACCTATCCATAACGTCCACGTCGAGCTCGGGGCGACGTTCGCTCCGTTCGGGGGGTGGGAGATGCCTGTTTCGTATGCGGGCACCGTGGGCGAGCACACCGCCGTTCGGACCGCTGTCGGGCTGTTCGATGTCAGCCACCTGGGCAAAGCCACCGTGAAGGGGACCGGGGCTGCGGCTTTCGTGAACTCGGCGTTGAGCAATGACCTGAACCGCATTCGCCCGGGGAAGGCGCAGTACACGTTGTGCTGCACGCCCGAGGGTGGCGTGATCGATGACCTCATCGCCTATTACGTGAGTGATGACGAGATCTTCCTGGTGCCGAATGCGGCCAATACCGCGGCCGTTGTCGCCGAGTTGAAGAAGCAGGCGCCCGAGGGCATCACCGTGACCGATGAGCATCGCGGGTATGCGGTGTTCGCGGTGCAGGGGCCGAAGTCGGCGGAAGTGCTTGCGGCGCTGGGGTTGCCGACCGATATGGAGTACATGGCGTACGCCGACGCCGAGTGGGAGGGGCGGCCGGTGCGCGTGTGCCGGACCGGCTACACCGGTGAGCACGGGTACGAATTGCTGCCGAAGTGGGATGATGCTGAGGCGGTGTTCCGGGCGCTGGTGACGCAGGTCGAAGCCGCGGGTGGTCAGGCCGCCGGGCTCGGCGCGCGCGATACCCTGCGCACCGAAATGGGTTACCCGCTGCACGGACACGAACTCTCCGTTGACATTTCGCCGTTGCAGGCGCGCACCGGCTGGGCTGTCGGCTGGAAGAAGCCGGAGTTCTGGGGTAAGGAAGCGTTGGAGCAGGAGAAGGCGGCCGGTCCGCGGCGACTGCTGCTGGGGCTCAAGGCAATCGATCGTGGCGTGCTGCGCCAGGGGCAGGCCGTGATGCGCGGAGACGAGCAGGTCGGTGAGACCACCTCCGGCACGTTCTCGCCGAGCCTCAAGGTGGGTATCGCGCTCGCGCTGCTCGATACCGCCGCGAAGATCGAACCCGGCGATGAGGTCGAGGTCGATGTGCGTGGTCGCCGCATCAAGTGTGAGGTCGTCAAGCCGCCGTTCGTGGAACCGCACACCGCGTAACTGTCCTAATCGTGCACTTGCCGCTTCGGATGGGTGGTTTTCCGCCTGAAGATGGTGGCAAGTGCACGAAAAAGCCGGGTGACCCGCAGGCGAAACGCCACGACTTCCGGCCGGTGGGTGGGTGGCGGCGTGTCCGCTGGACCGGCAAATTAAACTCGCCGTCATGACAGTCGCCGCGCAGTTCACCCGCACCTCGCACCCCGCGCCCACCTCGGCGGAGCGACGGCGGGAGATTCTCGCGGCCCCTGGATTCGGGCGGTTCTTCACCGATCACATGGTGTCCATCGACTACCGCGATGGAGAGTGGGTGAACCCGCAGGTCGAACCGTACGGACCGCTGTCCATGGACCCGGCGACCATGGTGTTCCACTACGGGCAGGCCATCTTCGAGGGGTTGAAGGCGTACCGGCAGGCCGATGGCAGCATCGCGACCTTCCGCGTCGATGCCAATGCGGCGCGATTCCGTCGCTCGGCGGCGCGCATGGCCATGGCCGAGCTGCCCGATGAGCTGTTCATCGAATCCGTGCGTCAGCTGCTGGAAGTCGACTCCGCGTGGGTCCCGCCCGCCGGTGGTGAGGAGTCGCTGTACCTGCGGCCGTTCATGTTCGCCACCGAGGCCGGACTGGGTGTGAAGCCCGCCGCCGCGTACAAGTACCTGCTGCTGGGTTCGCCTGCGGGCGCGTACTTCCCGCGCGGTGTGAAGCCGGTGAAGGTGTGGCTGTCGACCGAATACGTGCGTGCCGCCCCGGGCGGTACCGGTGAGGCGAAGGTCGCGGGTAACTACGCCTCCTCGCTGCTGGCGCAGAAGCAAGCCTCCGAAGAGGGCTGTGATCAGGTCGTGTGGCTCGATGCCATCGAGCGCGCGTACGTCGAGGAGATGGGCACCAATAACCTCTTCTTCGTCTTCGGCACCGGCTCGCAGGCGCGGTTGGTGACGCCGGAGCTGTCCGGCTCGCTGCTGCCGGGTATCACCCGCGATTCGCTGCTCACCCTTGCCGCCGATTCCGGGTATCCCGTTGAGGAGCGCAAGATTTCGGTCGACGAGTGGCGCAAGGGTGCTGAAAACGGGGAAATCTCGGAGGTTTTCGCCTGCGGTACCGCCGCGGTGATCACCCCGGTCGGCACGGTGAAGTCCGCCGAGGGCGAATTCGTCATCGGCGGAGGCGAACCGGGCGAGGTCACCATGGCGCTGCGGGACACCCTCACCGGTATCCAGCGCGGAACCTTCGCCGACAGCCACGGCTGGCTGCGCACCATGGCGTAACGCCCGCACACGTGAAAACGCCCGCTCCGAATGGGATTCGGAGCGGGCGTTGCGTTTTCGGAGAAGCGGCCTGACGCATTCGTCGCCGAGCAGGTCTCCACCCCCGCCGGCCTGGGGCCGATGTTGCTCGAGCCGTCAGCGCGCGGGCCGCCGCGCCTGGCCGCCCGCAACCGAAATCAGCTGGGTATGAACATCTGCCACTCGTCCAAGGTCTTCGGCCGCATGACGTAGTTCTTCTCGACGATCTTGGTCAGCTCGGCGCTCGGCTCCTCGGAGTACCAGTGACCCGGGTACACCACCGGATTGCCTTGCAGCGCGGCCAAAGAGCGCAGGCTGTGGAACATATCCTCGGAGTTGCCGCCGGGGAAGTCGGTGCGGCCGCAGCCATCGACGAACAGGGTGTCGCCCGCGATCAGCCGATCCTGGAAGAGGAAGCACTGGCTACCCGGCGTATGTCCGGGTGTGTGCAGCAGCTCGATCTCGAATCCGCCGACCGCGACCTTATCCCCGTGCGCGTGCCCGGTCAGTTCACTGGGCGCGATCCCGGTGACATTCGCGACCCACGGCAGCTCCTCGGCATTGACGTGCACCGGCACGGAGACCTTCTCCAGCAGCTCCTTCACTCCGCTGAGCGTGAAGCCGAGCATGGTGCCGCCGACATGATCGGGATGATGATGCGTGGCCAGCACACCCGACAGCCGCATCCCGTCGGCCTCGGCGATCTCCACCAGGTCCGCGGCGGCGTACGCCGGGTCGACCACCACGCAGTCGCCGGTCTCCCGATCGCCGATCAGGTACGCGAAGTTCCGCATCTGCGTGGCGATCGGATCACCGACCGCCCAGTCGCGACCCGCGAGCAGCTGACGAAAATACAAACGGTCCGAGGCCATAGCGAACACCCTATTGCCTCGGACACGATTGAATGTGCCGGACCCCCACCGAAGTTGGACCGTCGCCCAGACTTGCTCGAGACGCAGGCTCCGTCTCGGCCGGGGGCTGGTGTGCTGCGTATGGGACCTGTGTGGATCCCGGCCAAAAGCATGCCGGGATGACGGGTGAGCACGCCGTGATGGCAGGTAGGCATGCGGGGATGACGGACGGGCGTGCGGGGACGACGACGGAGACGCGCTCTCCTCATACCTCAGTAGGCGGGTTCCGACGACGACAGCGCGCTCCCGCGTTTCGGTATGCGCCGATCCCGCACGGCTTCCAGCCAATTCGCGAAGAACGTCTGCGAATGTGTGGACCAGTCGCGGGCCACTTCGGTGTGATCCGCGGGCAGCATCAGTGCGTCGAGCAGGGCCGGGTCGCGATGGATGCGCACCGATTCGGCATGCGCGGTGAGTCGCTCGTGCACCTCGGCCGGGAAGTACCCCACCGGAATCAGAGGGAATGGCAGCGTCTGATCGGCGATCCAACGACGCAGGTCCCGGCGATACTCGCGGGCAACGGTGTCCGGCAGATATTCGGGATGGCCCTGTATGAAGACGTGCCGCAGCCCTTCGGGGCCGATGGCCAACTGCCATTCCGCTTCCTCGGAATCGAGGAGCACGGTGAGTCCGGCCGAACGCACGTCTGCCGAGGTCATCACATTCCACCGCGAATGTGGCGCGCGCACAGGCGTGGTGAGTCCCGCTGTCAGTACGGCCTCCGGACCGTTCGCGAAATCCGCTGCGGCAGAATTTATTTCACCAAGTCCGAGAGCTCCCGGTGCTAGCTGAACCCGATGATCGAAAACACCATGGCAGCGCTCCGTCAGCCGCTGGCGGCGCAACCCGTGCAGCAGATACAGCGCGGCATGCGCGGATTGGCACGAGAACAGCAGCGAGGCGGTGCCCGAGCACTCCCGCAGCAGCCGCTCGATGATCGCCAGGCATGGTTCATCCGCGATATCGGTCGCGGTGGGCTCACTGCCGCTGATGATCAGCGCGTCCATCGCGGCCAGTGCGGGCCAGTCGACCGCGTCGGGCGAACCGAGCGGATCGATCCCGAAGCAAGTCAGCTCCACCCGCGCGCCGACATCGTCGAGTCCGCCGAGCTCGGCTAGCGCAACACCGGGCGAATTACTCTGGCCGAGAGTGGTTTCCGTGCCTCGCGCAGTCGGCGCATCACCATCGAACGGCGACTCCGGCATCACCCACCCGAGCCGTTCGGTCGCTCCGCGCACCGCCTCGACGAATACGCGTTTCGTCATGCTGTCCGGCCGAAGTGAAAGCAGATCCACGACGCCGACCCGTACCACCATCATCAGGTCCTTCGAAAGAAGCGCTGGCAGAAGAACGCGAATGAACCGCGGTGATCAGGTCCGGTTCTCGCGCAAAAAGAACCGCACGCCGATCACTTGATCAGCGTGCGGTACGAACTTGTCGAGCAGGTTTCAGCGAAGAATATGTTCGATCTCGGAAGCCGCTTCGGGACCGTACGCCTCGCGCAGGCGCTTGAGGGCGACGTCCTTGTCCAGGGTCCATTCCTGGGTGCCGATGGTCTCCAGGATGAGAACGGCGATGAGCGAACCCAACTGGGCCGAGCGCTCGAGGGACAGGCCCGCGGTGTGGCCGGTGAGGAAGCCCGCGCGGAAGCCGTCGCCGACGCCGGTGGGGTCGACCTTGGCATTGTCGGGAACCACGTCGACGTGGAGTTCGGTGCCGTCCTTGTCGACGATCTTGGCGCCCTTGGAGCCGAGGGTCGTCACCCGAATGCCAACGCGCTCACCGATTTCGGCTTCGGTGAGGCCGGTCTTCTGCACCAGCAGGCCCCACTCGTACTCATTGGTGAACAGGTAGGCGGCACCGTCGATGAGCGAGAGCGCCTGTTCACCGTCCAGGCGGGCCAGCTGCTGGGACGGGTCGGCGGCGAAGGGGATGCCCGCGGCGCGGCACTGTTCGGTGTGCAGCACCATGGCGTCGGGATCGTTCGCGCCGACGAGCACCAGTTCGAGGTCGCGGTCCGCGGCCAGCTCGCCGATGGAGATTTCGCGGGCCTCGCTCATCGCGCCCGGATAGAACGAGGCGATCTGCGCCATGGACTCATCGGTGGTGCAGACGAAACGCGCGGTGTGCGCCTCGGTGGAGGTGTGCACGGCGGAGCAGTCGACGCCGTTGGACTCCAGCCATTGCCGGTAGTCACCGAAGTCGGGGCCGACCGCGCCGACCAGCAGCGGGGTCTGGCCGAGCAGGCCCATGGCGTAGGCGATATTGCCCGCCACGCCGCCGCGGCGGATAACCAGGTCGTCGACGAGGAAGCTCAGGGATACATGCTGCAACTGGTCGGCGAGCAGTACATCGGAGAATTTCCCCGGGAAGCGCATGAGATGGTCGGTCGCAATGGAGGCGGACACGGCGATGGTCACGGGTGTCGATCCTTCGGTGACGTGCGCTGCGCACACCTATACGAGACGGGGCAGACGCGGGGCCGGGTGGATTGGGCGAACCGACAGGTCCGCACCTTGAAAATACACTGTCCGAGACGGGGAAACCCAACTCTCGGGGCTCTCAGGGGCTTCGCCCCCGAACCCCCAGGAGCATTCCAGGGGCGCTGCCCCCGGACCCCCGGAGTTGGCAGGGGTGCTGCCTCCGGTCTCCTGGAGTTGGCAGGGGTGCTGCCTCCGGTCTCCTGGAGTTGGCAGGGGTGCTGCCTCCGGTCTCCTGGAGTTGGCAGGGGTGCTGCCCTGGACTCCCGAAGTGGGTGGGGTCCGTTCTGTTCGGACATGCAACAGCGCGGAACCTCCTGTCAAGGAATGTTCCGCGCTGGATGCGTCAGATCAGTTGAAGCTGTCGCCGCAGGCGCAGGAGCCGGTGGCGTTCGGGTTGTCGATGGTGAAGCCCTGCTTCTCGATGGTGTCGACGAAGTCGATCGAGGCGCCCTGGATGTACGGGGCGCTCATGCGGTCGACGGCGAGCTTGACGCCACCGAACTCGACAACCAGATCGCCGTCGAGCGAACGATCATCGAAGAAGAGCTGGTAGCGCAGACCGGCACAGCCACCGGGCTGCACGGCGATCCGCAGCGCGAGGTCGTCGCGGCCCTCCTGGTCGAGCAGCGCCTTCGCCTTGGCGGCAGCGGCGTCCGTCAGAGTCGCACCGTGAGTGGTGGTCTCGTTCTGCACAGTCATGAACTCTCCTAAAGGACCTGTTTTCAACCCGTGAGAAGGGGCACGGCTCGATGCGTGTCAACGCCTCTTCGCGGACGACTATTCCCAATCCTACGCGGCGGTGATTCTGTCGGCGGAGCGGCCGCGCCACCGCTGGGATATCAAAGATGGGCGGACCAGGTTTTTCCGGCGGACAGGTCATCGAATAGCCTGGTCGCCGTGAAGTTCCTGCGCCGTGGCGATTCCGACACCACCTCCGACACCTCCGCCGTCGATGCCGGTGGCGCCGCGACGGTCCAGGACCGGCCGTCGACCGCCGGTAAGGGGCGGCCCACTCCCAAGCGCCGTGAGGCCGAGGCCCGCCGTCGCGGGCCGGTCGCACCCGCGCCGCTGACCTCGAAGGAAGCGCGTGCGCGTCGCAAGGAGCTGCGTGGTTCGCGGGCCGAGCGCAAGGTCGACGCGGCCGAGCGCAAGGCCGCGACGCAGGATCGCCGCGCGCGCATGCTCGCCGGTGAGGAGCAGTACCTGCTGCCGCGCGACAAGGGGCCGGTGAAGGGTTATGTGCGTGACATCGTCGACGCGCGCCGCAATCTGCTCGGTTTGTTCATGCCCCTTGCGCTCGTGCTGATTCTGAGCATGATTCTCTCGCCCGCACTCCAGGCGATCGTGACGCTGGCAATGCTGGTGATGATGGTCTTCATGATCATCGAGGGCATCATTCTCGGTCGCATCGTGAACAAGCGGGTGCGTGAGCGCTTCCCGGATGCCACCGATTCGAGCTTCTCGCTGGGCTGGTACTCGTTCGTGCGCGCCTCGCAGATTCGCCGCATGCGTGCGCCGAAGCCGCGGGTCAGCGCGGGGGACAGCATCTAGTCGCAGCATTGAGACGACGAGGGCCGCCGAATCATTCGGCGGCCCTCAGTTGTTGGTGGATTCACCACTCGCGCTGCGACACGAGGGTGGTGGTTCGGGCGGGTGGTGTGGTCGTTCGTCGCCGAAGCGGACCGATGTCGCCGTGGTGCCCCAGTGCCGCGGTGCGGGACCGACCAGGGCCGCTGCCAGCCAGCTCATCAGCCGTGCTCGCGCATGGAGGCGATGGCGCTCAGTTCGAGCGCGGCGCGGGCCTGGTCACGGTCGGTGATGCCGGTGGATCCGATGCGGCCCCAACCGGATTCGCGGTGGAAGGGGACCGCACGCCCGGCGGCGGCGAAGAGGGTGAAGAACCTGGTGAACATCGCGGATGCCTTGTGTTCGGTGGTGCTGCGGGTCGGGGATACGAACCCGGTGCTGATGGTGGTCATGCGCGTGCCTCGCCTTCGTCGGTGGAATCGGTTGTGTCCCATGCCATGGCGGCGTAGGTGAGATATCCGAGTGCGCTCATCGCGGTTCCGGCTGCGGTGATTGCGGTTATCGCTTGCATGGCAGTAAGTTTTCTCCAATGCGGTTACTGCCAACAGTGGCTGTTCTGACATTGATCGCAAAGATTCAGCCAGGTATGGTGGGGGCATGCTCTCGAAGGTCGCGGTCGTACTGAACGAACGCCTCGCCATGTTCGAATTCGGCGTGGTCTGTGAGGTTTTCGGGCTGGATCGGACCGCGGACGGACTGCCGCCCTTCGACTTCCGCGTCTGCGGAGCCGATCCGGGTAAGCTGCTCGCGTCCAGTTCGCCGGGGATATCGGTGACCGCGCAATACGGACTGGAAGAGCTGCGGGACGCGGATCTGGTGGCGATTCCGGCCTTTCCCTACTCGACCGAAGGGGCGATGGACCCGCGGGTCGTGGATGCGGTGCGGGACGCGTCGCAGCACGGTGCCACCGTCTTGACGGTGTGCTCCGGGGCGTTCCTCGCGGGTGAGGCCGGACTGCTCGACGGGCGCAAATGCACCACGCACTGGCGGTACGTCGATCAACTGGCCGAACGGTTTCCGCTCGCCACCGTCGATCCCGATGTGCTGTTCGTGGACGAGGGCAATCTGATCACCAGCGCCGGGACGGCCGCCGGGATCGATGCCTGCCTGCATCTGGTGCGGCGCGAACTCGGCAGTTCGGTCGCCAATGCCATCGCCCGGCGCATGGTGGTGCCGCCGCAGCGGGACGGCGGACAGCGGCAATTCATCGAGCGGCCCGTGGTGGATTGCAGCTCGGACAGCCTCAGCGAGACGCTGCACTGGCTGGAGAAGAACCTGGAACTACCGCATACGGTCGAATCGCTCTCCGCGCGCTCGAATATGTCCACCCGCACCTTCGCCCGCAAATTCGCCGCCGAGACCGGCACCACCCCGGTGAAATGGTTGACCGGGCAGCGCATTCTGCATGCCAAGCAGTTGCTCGAGGACACCGATATGGATTTGGAAACCGTCGCCCACCACTGCGGATTCGGCTCCGGCGCACTGCTGCGCCACCACTTCCAGCGCCTGGTCGGTATCGCCCCCGCGGAATATCGACGCCGATTCGGTGGGGTGCGCAGCGCATAGCGTGCCTAGTCGGTGCGGGAGTGCGGGCTGTTGATACCGTGCTGACGTGTCGCACAGTGCTCAGTCAACCGATCGACCGCTACGGACGCTGGTGCTCGGTGGAGCCCGGTCCGGGAAGTCGGCTTTCGCGGAACAGTTGGTTGCCTCGGAGGCGGTGCGATATATCGCGACCGCGATCCCGGACCCCGAGGATGCGGATTTCGCCGAACGCATTGCGGCACACCGGGTCCGGCGACCCGCGAATTGGACCGTGGTGGAGGGTGATCCGGTCGCGGCGCTGGCCCAGGCCGTTCCGGCCACCCTTGTCGACGATCTCGGTACCTGGCTGACCGCTCGTATCGATGCGCGCCAGGCCTGGGAATCGCCGCGCGGGACCATCGCGCCCGAGGTGGACTCGCTGGTCGCCGCCGTGGCCGAGTACCCCGAACGCCTCATTATCGTGAGCCCGGAGGTCGGGCTCGGCGTCATTCCCGCCACCCACTCCGGGCGGCTGTTCCGCGATGAGCTCGGTGCGCTGAATCAGCGCCTGGCGCAGCTCTGCGATGAGGTGTACCTCGTGGTCGCGGGTCAGGCGATGCGCGTCAAACCCGATCGTGCTTTCGTCTCGGGCGCAGCTCTCACCGACGCCGCCGCGACCGCGGATGCTCAGTCGGCCGCGGTCGTGCCGGGTGCGCCCGCCGCCAGCGTGGCGGATGCTCCTGCCGCACAAGCGGACTCGGCCGCCTCCCCGGGCAGCGCCGCAGTGGATTCGACGGCTGTGACCGCCGCCGGTGGGAGCGCGGTGGATCATTCTGCTGCGCATGCGGATCAGGCTGTGGCTGCCGGGGACGCTCACACGGTGGTCGTGGGGTCGACGGCCGGGCTCGATGCCGCTCAGGGTGCGGTCGATGTCGCTGGTGCGGCGAGTGTTGCCGGGGCCATGAGTCTTTCGAAGCCGGTACGGATCTCGTTCGGACCCGTGCCGGGGCCGGACGCCGGGGTGCGGTCGGCCGCTGAAGGGCGGCAGCTGGAGCTGACCAAGCCAGCCGGGGCGTTGGGGCGGCTGGAGACTCTGGGCAATTGGGTGGCGGCCTGCCAGGGCCTCTGCCCGCCCAAGCAGTTCGAGCGGGCGCGGATTGTGGTGTTCGCGGGCGATCATGGCGTTGCGGCGCATGGTGTTTCGGCCTATCCGAGTGAGGTGACCGCGCAGATGGTCGCCACCTTCCTGGCCGGTGGGGCCGCGGTGAATGTGCTGGCGCGGTTGGCCGATGCCACGGTGCGGGTGGAAGACATCGCGGTGCAGGGGGATACGTCTCCGGAGATTTCACGGCACAAGGTGCGGCGGTCGAGTGGATCCATCGATCGCGAGGACGCGCTGAGCGAGGCCGAGGTCCAGGCCGCGCTCGCGGCCGGTGCCGCCATCGCCGACGAGGAGATCGATTCCGGCGCGGACCTTCTCATCGCCGGTGATATGGGCATCGGGAACACGACGCCCGCGACCGTCCTGATCGCGACGATCACCGATACCGAACCGGTGGTGGCGGTCGGTCGTGGCACCGGTGTCGACGATGCCGGGTGGATTCGCAAGACCGCCGCGATCCGCGACGCCATGTGGCGCGCGCGGCCGGAGGTCAAGGACCCGATTGCCCTGCTGCGCATAGCCGGTGGCGCGGATCTGGCCGCCATGGCCGGATTCCTCGCGCGCGCCGCCGCCCGCCGCACCCCGGTGATTCTCGATGGCGTGGTGGTCACCGCCGCCGCGCTCGTCGCGAACCAGCTGGCGTTGGGTGCGCGCGAATGGTGGGTGGCGGGCCATCGCTCGAGCGAGCCGTCGCACACCATCGCCCTGGAGAAGTTGCAGCTCGAGCCGCTCGTCGAGATGAATATGCGCCTCGGCGAAGGCTCCGGCGCGGTAACCGCGCTGCCCGTCCTGCGCGCCGCCGTCGCGACCCTCGCCGAAATGGCGACCTTCGCCCAGGCCGGAGTCAGCACCGCCGACGATCTGGCCGACAGCGAAGCCGCCGACCGCGCATGATCGGCCTGATGCCGATCGGGCAGGCGTCAACGGCTGGCCGTGGATCGTGCGGAGGTCGGTGGTGGGGCCGTCGATGACGACTACCGAGATTCGACGCGCAATGCCGCCTCTCGTCGTCCCGGCAGGCTTTTGGCCGGGATCCGCACCGGCTATGGTCCAACAGGTTTCGATGGATCCCGGCCAAAAGCGCGCCGGGATGACGGGGCGACTTCATGCCGCACAGCTCAGTAGGACAGTGGCGGAACTGCCGGTCGTGTGTCCGTTGATCGCTGTGCCGACGTCGCGCACGGCGGAAGTTCCGCTGGCGCGTAGGCGTTCGTGAACGGGCTGCGGCTGGCGGTTTCGTGGTTGACGGTGCTGCCCGTGCGTGGACCGGACGAGGTGGATCGCGCGGCCGCCGGACGAGCTATCGGGTGGGCTCCCGTGGTGGGAGCGTTGCTCGGGGTCGGCGCGGCCGGGGTCATGTGGGCGCTCGGCGCGGCCGGAGCCCCTTGGTTGCTCGCCGGGTTCGTGGCGGTGGCGGGGCTGGCGTTGATTACGCGCGGGATGCATATCGACGGGCTCGCCGACACCATGGATGGGCTCGGCAGCTATGGGCCGCCGGAGCGTGCGCGCGAGATCATGAAGAGTGGCGGGGCCGGTCCATTCGGAGTCGCGGCGCTGATCTTCGTGATTGCGATTCAAGCGGTTTCGTTCGCGGCGCTCGCGCAGGACGGGCGATCGATGGCGATTGTGTCGGCGGTCGCGGTGGGGCGGGTCGCGGTGGTCCTGGCCTGCCGTCGGGGCATCGAGGCTGCGCCAGGAGCCGGATTCGGAGCCTTGGTCGCGGGCACACAGGGCCCGCTGATCGGATTGTTCTGGGCTGGAATCGCCCTGTTGGCATCGGTTTTCGCCGGTGGCCACTGGTGGCTCGGCCCGATCGGTGTGCTCGCCGCGCTCGTTTTGTCGCTGGTCCTGGTGCGCCACTGCGTGCGTAGATTCGGCGGTCTCAATGGCGATGTCCTAGGCGCCGCACTGGAACTCGCCGTCACTCTCGCGGCCGGAGTCTTCACCCTGACCTGAGTTCGGCGTGCCGGGGATCGCCGTCTCTCATAACAGTTGGTCGCCCGGCACAATCCGACCGCCCCGTGGCCGCGAATAACTCGTGATCGAAGTTGCCCGGGGACTGGGAGGCGGAGCCGAGTATGGCATTGCAATTGGGTGTGCTCGCGCTGTTCGCGGTCGTGGCCGTGACGGTCTTCCTGGTGGGGGATCGGGTGCGGCCGAAGTCGTGGCGGCACAGTGACGATGAGGCATCCAGCACCATGGTGCTGGATCTGGTGAATATGTTCTTCGCGGCGATCGTCGCGTTCATTGTCGTCATCCTGTGGCAGCAGTACGACAATTCGCATTCGCACACCGTCACCGAGGCCAAGGCGCTCCTCGCGGTATACGAGGCGGCGAATGATCTGCCCGATTCCGAACGCGCACAGGTGCAGGGGCTGGTGCACGACTACACCGCGCGGGTGGTCGGCGAGGAGTGGCAGGTGATGAGCCGTGACGCCAAGCTCAGCCAGAACACCCAGGACACCTTCGACGATCTGCGCGCGGCCGTCTCGGCGCTGCCGACCGCCGATCCGAGTGTGAAGGATATTCAGGACAAGATCGATACCGGGCTCGACGCGGTCGCGGACGCTCGCTACGACCGCGGGATGGATGCCGAATACCGTTTGCCCACTTTCCTTTACGTGGCGCTGTGGTTCGGCACCGGCATGCTGCTGCTGGGCACGGTCTTCTCCGGTGTGGTCGTCACCAAGCGCAGCGTGATCATGACCGGACTCTTCGGTGTCGTGGTCGGTGCGGTGATTCTGGCCGTGTACCAGCTGGATCGGCCGTTCGCGGGCGGGAACACGGTCTCCAGGGATGCCTATGAGCTGGCGCTGTCGCGGTTCCAGCACATTGTCTCCGGTGCCACGCCGACCGGATTGCCGCGCTGAGAAGAGGTTTTCGCATATGAGTAAGAGAAAGCACGGCGGCGCGGGCAGATTCGCGGCGGCGACGGCGGCACCGATCGCGGCGGCGATACTGGCCATGCATGCGGGGGTGGCCGCGGCGGATCCGGGAATTCCCGATTCGATCGGCGAGATCCTCAGTGGCAGTGCGGGTTCGGATGGCCTCGCACCCATCGACGGGCCGACCGGAAGTTCACTGGGGTTGGGCTCCGGCAGTAGCGGCTCCGGCAGCAGCTCGGGCGTGGGCGCCGGAGCCTCGGGTAGCAGCTCCGCCAATGGTGGTGCCTCCTCGGGCAGCAGCACCGGTGCCGGTGGCGCGACCTCCGGCAGTGCGCTGGCCTTGAATCCGGTCGCCGAGGGTGCCTATCCGAGTACCGGCAGCTCGGCGACCGGTAGTGCGGGCAGCAGTGGCGCGGATCCCGTCGCGGCCGGAATCGCGCTGGCCGGTGGGGCCATCGCGCACGCCTTCGGCGGGCCGGTGCGTCCCGCCGCGGGCACGCTCGGCGACAAGCTCGGCCTGGAGCCCGGCAGTGTGCTGACCGCGTGTGCGGGCAGCGCCGTAATCGGCAGCGCCGCCATCGGTCTCGGCTTGATCACCGGCAGTGGATTCGGCTCCGGACTGATCGGTCCCGGCTTCGTTCCTGGCTCCAGTGGGCTGGTCGGCCCCGGCTCGGCGGGTGCGGGCAGCGTCATGCTGGGCAGCGCGGTCACCGGCAGCGCGCTGCTCACCTGCCTGCTGCTGCTCCCGGTCCCGGACGAACCGGCGGGCATTCCATTGCTCTTCCCGTCCGCACCCGCCGCGGCCCCGGTCGTCGCGCCTATTACGCCGCCCGAGGTGCCCGCCCCGGTCGCCGTGCCGCCCGCTCCGCCGGTGGTCAAACCGCCGCCGCGCCAAATTCCCATTGCCGCAACACTTCCCGCCGAGCCGCTGGACTGGAACACACTCCAGATGATGACCGTCATGATCCTCACCATTCTGGGTGCGGCCCGGGTGAAGGCCGCTCGCGGCCGGCGCGGCTGAGCCACCTCCCGAATGTGCCTTCGATGGTTGGAATGGGTGGGGAGGATCGGTTGCGCGATCACCGCTTGCCCGGGGTCCTTGCGCCACCGAAGCGTTGTGCCAGTTCATATCTGCGCGCGGCTTCGCCGGCCTCACCGCGCGCTTCCGCCAGCTCGGCCAGCCGCAGGAACCAATCCGACCTGCTGGCCGGGCCGAGGGCGTACAGCACCTGCCATACCGGCACCGATGACCCGGAGAACTGATAGCGCTCGAAATGCCGGTCCACCAGCCCGGTCAGATGTTCGCGGGCCAGCCGCCGGAACTCGGCCGACACCACCTCGGCGCGCACCGAATTGGCCAGCCACACACCGAGTTCGGCATTGTCCTCGATCAGGCATTCGGCCGCGAACCAGGTGCGCGCGAACTCGGCGGCCACCGGTTCCCGCGTCCACACCGTGAGGGCCTGCCGCCCGGCCTCGGTCTCTATCCCGCACCGATCCGCCACATCGCACAGCAGCCGCAATGCCGCATCGGGTGCGATCCGCGCCGCCTCGACCAGACGCTCCTGCACCAGCCGCCGATCCCGGGCCAACTCGGCGTCGTCATCGCGTCCGAGCAGTTCGCGAACCGCGGTCAATACCAGTCGAGTTCGCGCCTCGGGCTCGGCATCGGCCGCGCGCATAGCGGTCTCGAAAACCGATGGCCCGCGCGGTTTCACGGCTCTGCGCACCGGCTCGACCCCGGCGGGCTTCGCCGGTTCTTCCTCGCCCCGAGACCATCGCCACTTCACGCGCAACACTCCTGCCGGGGGCCCTATGGACAGCTGCGGGAGATTACTGCCCGGACCTCGCCCCTAACAATGCCCGACAATCTCCTCCGCTGAGCTATTCCCGTCAACTCCGCCGGTATTCCCCGCCGATTTCACCGATTGCGCTCCACCGCGAGCGCGGCCTTGCGGGCGGCGACCAGGATGGGGTCCCAGACGGGGGAGAAGGGGGGTGCGTAGCCGAGATCGAGGGCGATCATCTGCTCGACGGTCATGCGGGCGGTGAGCGCCACGGCGGCGATGTCGATCCGTTTGGCCGCGCCTTCGCGGCCGACCAGTTGCACGCCGAGCAGGCGACCGGTGCGGCGTTCGGCGAGCATTTTGACGGTCATGGGGGCGGTGCCCGGGAAGTATCCGGAACGGCTGGTGGATTCGATGGTGACGGTCACGAATTGCAGGCCCGCGGCGTGAGCGTCCTTCTCCCGCAAGCCGGTTCGGGCCACCTCCAGATCGCAGACCTTGCTGACGGCGGTACCGACGACGCCGGGGAAGGTGGCATAACCGCCGCCGATATTCGCGCCGATGATCTGGCCGTGCTTATTGGCGTGTGTGCCCAGCGCGATATGGCGTTCGGTGCCCGAGACCAGGTCCAGCACCTCGACGCAGTCACCGCCCGCCCAGATGTCCTCGTACCCGCGCACCCGCATGGATAGATCGGTCAGCAGCCCGTCGTGCAGGCCGAGGGGAAGCCCTGCGGCACGGGCCAATTCGGTATTCGGGCGCACGCCGATACCGAGTACGACCACATCGGCCGGAAATTCGGCCTCGGCGGTGGCGACGGCGCGCACCCGGCCGGTGTCATCGGTCAGCACCTTGGTGAGCTCGGCGGTGCAGAGCACGCGAATACCCATGCCCTCCATGGACTTCCGGATGAGCGCACCCATATCCGGGTCGAGGGTGGCCATGGGCTGCGGGCCACGGTTGATCATGGTGACCTCGTAGCCGCGATTGATCAGCGCCTCGGCCATCTCGACGCCGATATAGCCCGCGCCGACCACCACCGCGCGCCGGCCCGGATTCGATTCCAGCGATTCGATGAGCGCCTGACCGTCGTCCAGGGTCTGCACCCCGTGCACGCCGGGTGCGTCGATGCCGGGAATCGGCGGCCGAATGGGTGTCGCGCCGGTGGCGATGACGAGCTTGTCGTAATCGACCCAGGTCTCGGTGCCCGCCTCCAGATCTCGCGCCCGCACCCGGTGACCGGGGACATCGAGCTCGAGCGCCTCCACGCGCATCCGCAGGTCGATATCGCGGGCCCGATGCTCCTGGGGTGTGCGGGCGATGAGTTCGTCGCGCTCGCGCACCTCACCACCCACCCAGTACGGGATTCCGCAGGCGGAGAAGGAGGTGAAATGCCCGCGCTCGAAGACGATGATCTGCAACTGCTCCGCGGATTTCATTCGCCGTGCCTGCGAGGCCGCCGACATGCCGGCCGCATCCCCGCCGATGATCACCAGACGCTCAGTCATACCGATGACGTTACGTCCCGGTCCGGGTCGTGCGCCGACGCGGCACCCGCGAATCGCCTGTTCCGGACTGCACCCGGTGGTGGTAGTACTGGACCAATGAGCGCGAACGACCCCGATGCCGACAAGGTCCTCGAGTTGGCCGGTCAGATCTTCGACTTCGCCCGCCAGGGTGACGCCGAGAAATTGGCGGCCTACCTCGATGCCGGTGTACCGGCCAACCTCACCAACGAGAACGGTGACAGCATTCTGATGCTGGCCGCCTATCACGGCAACGAAGCCGCCGTGACCACCCTGCTCGCGCATGGCGCGGACCCCAATGTCACCAATGACGCGGGCCAAACACCTTTGGCGGGAGCGATTTTCAAGGGTGAGACGGAGATCTTGAAGGCGCTGATCGCCGCCGGAGCCGATCCGGACGCGGGGAGCCCCTCGGCGCGGGACACGGCCGCCATGTTCGATCGGACGGCATTTCTGGAGAGCTTCCTGAAGTAGAAGGCTGCTGGTACGGGTGGATCCCGGCCCAAAAGCATGCCGGGATGACGGGCAGTTGACAGCCGAAAGGCGGGCATCGAATGCGATGCCCGCCCTCGTCTTGTTGTCAGCGCTTGTGCGTCTCCTCCAGGACCGTCCGGCCCAGCAGTGCGTAGCGGTTCGGGCTGCGCTTCTTCAGGTATTGTGCCGCGGCGAGACCACCCACCGCGATCACGCCGACCAGCCACGGTGTCGCGTGCAGCACCAGCGAACCGGATTCACTGCCCGCCGCCACGCCCATATTCACGATCAGCAGGCCGACCACCGCGAGCATGGCCAGCCCGCCCGCGAGCGGGGCCACGAAGGTCCGGAACCAGTGCCGGGTCTCGGGATGGTTCTTGCGGAAGTACCACAGCACGGCGAACGAGCAGGTGGACTGCACCACCAGGATCGCCATGGTGCCCAGGATGGCCAGCAGCGTGTAGGTGCCCGAGTACGGATCCTTGCCCGCGAGACCGAAGGCCAGCACCAGCAGCGCGGCGAACACCGTCTGCACCAGGCCCGCGATATGCGGTGACCCGTGCCCGGGATGGGTGCGGCCGATGGTGCGCCGCAGCGCCGGGATCACGCCTTCGCGGCCGAGGGCGTACAGGTAGCGGGCCGCGCAATTGTGGAAGGCCATACCGCAGGCCAGCGATCCGGTCATCATGAGCCACTGCATGGCGATCACGGCCCAGTGCCCGACATAGGCATTGGTGGGATTGAAGAACACATCCATCGGACTGTCCGAGGCGGCCAGGCTCGCGGATTCGCCGATGCCGTTGCCGGACATGGCCATCCACGACACCAGCACGTAGAACACGCCCACGCCGAGCACCGCGATCATGGTGGCCTTGGGGATGATCTTCTTCGGATTCTTGGACTCCTCGCCGTACATGGCGGTCGATTCGAATCCGACCCACGACCAGAAGGCGAAGAACAATCCCAGCCCCGCAGACGGTCCGGCGAAGGCGTTCACCGGATTCAACGGTTCGAACGAGAACCCGTGCGGCCCACCGCCGTGCAGCGCGACCGCGACCGCCATGACCGCGAGCACCAGCACCTCGGTGCCGAGCAGCAGTACCAGCAGCTTTTCCGCGACGGCGATGCCGAACCAGGTGCCGATCGCATTGATCCCGAGCATGATGATGGCGAACACCCACCACGGCACATGGATACCGAATTGCGCCCCAACGGTATTGGTGCCGAAGCTGGCGAAGATGCCGACCAGCGAGGGCTCGAACACCATGTACGCGAAGGCGGCGAGCAATCCCGCCGCCAGGCCGACGGTGCGGCCCAGCCCGTAGGAGATGAATCCGTAGAACGCTCCGGTGGCGGTGATGTGCTTGCTCATGGTGGTGAATCCCACCGAGAAGATCGCCAGCACCACCATGGCAATCAGGAATCCGGCGGGCGTGCCGGTCCCGGTGCCGGAGGAGATCATGAACGGTACATTGCCGGTCATGGCGGTGATCGGGGCCGCGGTGGCAATGGCCATGAAGACCACGCCGAGCAGTCCGACCGCATTCGGCTTCAATCGGTGCACACCCGATGCGCCACTGGATGATTCGGCTGATGCGGCCGGGACTACCGCCTCGGCCTGTATTTGCTGGGTCATGAACTCATCTCTCTACGAACCGATTTCAGAGCTGTGGTAATTCAGCGGACCGGGGGCCGGGTATTCGACCACGGCCGGGCCTGTTCGATCTGCGCGGCCAGGGAAATCAGCCGCAATTCGCTGTTCGGCGGGCCGATCAATTGCGCGGACAAAGGTAGTCCGGCACCGGAGAATCCGGTGGGAATGGCGGCGGCCGGATTACCGCAGACATTCCAGATATTGGTCCAGCTCGCCGCCGGAAGGGATTTGAGCGCCGCACCGTGGAAATCCATTCCGGTGAGCTGTCCGACGGGCCAGGCGGGACCCGGCGTGGTCGGGGTGATCAGTACATCGGCGGTATCGAAGAACGGCATGACGCGCGCGATCACATCGTCGGTGGCGGCGCGGGCGGCGGCCATGGCGGCGGGATTGTCGAAAGGTATGGCGTAGAGCGCGAGTTCCTTGGTGCGCAGCTCCAGCAGCTCCGGATGATCGGCGCGCCGGGATTCGGCGGCGGGGGAGACCAGCCACATCGGCTCGAAGGCCGCGGTGATGTCCGGATAGGCGGGCTCACCGTGAAAGACGTGGTGGCCCAGCGATTCCAGCAGATGGCCGAGGGATTCCAGCGCGGCCGCGGTCTCCGGGTCCACCGTGGCGGTGAGACTGGCCGGTTTGGTGGAGATGGCGATGCGCAGGGGGCCGGGCGGGGTCGCCGCGGCTTGGACGAAGCTGCCGTCCAGCGCGGCCGCGCTGTACACGTCCACGTCGGGCGTCGAGCCCTGGGTGATGTCGTAGAACAGCGCCGAATCCGCGACCGACCGCGACAGGCAGCCGATGACGCCGAGGTTGTTCCACAGCTCCCGATTCGGGGCGGCGCTCACCCGCCCCAATTGCGGTTTGAGCCCGAACAGTCCGCACCAGGACGAGGGGAGCCGAATCGATCCGCCACCGTCGCCGCCCACACCCAGCGGGGCCAGCCCCGCCGCGACGGCGGCCGCCGTACCACCGGATGATCCCGCGGTGGACCGCGACAGATCCCACGGGTTCCGGGTGATGCCGTGTGCGTCGGATTCGGTGAACGCCCAGATTCCGAACTCCGGCATGGTGGTTTTGCCCAGCATCACCGCACCGGCGGCCCGCAGCCGCGCCACGACCGCGCTGTCCCGTGCGGCCGGAACCGAGAACGCCCCGCCGCCATAGGTGGTGACAATGCCCTCGACATGGTCCTCGTCCTTCACCACGATCGGCACACCGTGCAGCGGGCCGAGTCGTTCACCCCGCGCCTGCCGCGCATCGAGCTCGGCGGCCTGGCGCAGCGCCTGGTCGCGCATGACGGTGGTGAAGGCATTGAGCGCCGGATTCAACCGATCGACGCGATCGAGGAACAGCGTGGCGAGCTCGGTGGCCGAGACCTGCCCGGCCGCGACCAGGCGGGCCAATTCGGTCGCTGAGGTGAAGGCCAGCTCCGCGGCGTCGGGCGCCTCGGCGGTGGCGGGAGCGGCGCGGAGCATACCGATCGAACCGGCGGCCAGCGCGGCCGTCATCGCCGCTTTCGCCGCCAATCCCATTGCGGTGCGGCGATTCACGGCCCGCGTACTGCCGACCATCGGACCCGTTGTCGAGGGCGGAAACTCATGCGGCGCGGGTGTCGAATCATGTCGTGACGCGGCAGTGGAATTCCGCGCTCCGGAATTGTGGTCGGCAATTCCCCTTCGGGAATTCTCGCCGCGCTGTTCGGCCACCGCTGATTCCACCTTCCGTAGCTATGGTGCGAGTCACTGTCCGCGGATTCGGTATGCACCGCGTGCTGTGTTGCTGCGAAACCGTAGTCGGCGGCTGTAACGGGGGAGTCGTGTCACGGTGACCGGGAACGAGAGAATCGGGGCGGGAATTCTCTCACCTCGCGATAAATGGTCGTAACCGGAATTAACCTGCCCGACATCGGCATCGAGCACGCTGTGGGACTTCGACCGACCGCAGCAGGGAGCCGGATCCAGCATGCCCACCTCCACGCCCAGTCCGCCACTGGTGGTGCGGCGGTCGTCGCTGCGTGGGCTCACTCGCCGCAAACTGCCGTTCCTGCCGGTGTTCGCGCAGTCGGTGGCGGCCATCGCGCCGTCCGGAACCGCCGCTGTCACACCACCTTTCGTGATCAGCGCGGTGGGCGGGGGCGCGAGTGTGCTGGCCTTCGTCGCGGCCGGGCTGCTGGCGACCTGTGTGGCGCTGTTGATCCGGCCGATGGCGCAGCGGCTCGCGGTCAGTGGCGGGCTCTATACCTATGTGGCACAGGGGCTCGGGCCGACCGTGGCGATTCCGGTGGGCTGGTCCGCGATCGTGGGATACGGCAGTGTGAGCGTGGCCGGGTTGATCGCCGTCGGCACCTACGCGGGGCAGATCGGCGTCACCGCCGGAGTGAGCGGATTCGGTTCCACCGTGGCCGTTATCGCGGTGCTGCTGGTGGCCGCGGCGGTCGCGGTCCTGCTCATGGTGCGCGGGATTCGCATCTCGGCGGGGGTGACGCTACTGGTCGAATGCGTTTCGGTGGGCGTGATGCTGGCGCTGATGGGGTATCTGCTGCTGCGCGGCGGAGACGGGCCCCGGGTGCCGCACGAATATGTCGCGCATCCGGGTACCGGCAATCTGGCCATGAGCGCGGTCGTCGCGATCAGCGCCTTCGTCGGCTTCGAGAGCGCCACCACGCTCTCCTCGGAGTCGTATCGCCCATTCCGTTCGGTACCCCGGACCCTGGTGTGGACGCCGGTCGCGGCGGGCGTGATCTACGTCTTCGCCGTCTGCGCGGAATCGATTGCGTTGAGCGGAGGTTCGGGCCTGGGTTCGGCCAGTGAGACGCCGGTGACCGATCTGCTGCTGCGGCAGCACGCGTCGGCGCTGGCCGCGATCGTGGACCTCGGTATCGCCGCCTCCTTCTTCGCCTGCACCGTCGCGTCCGTCAACGCGCTGGTCCGGGTGCTGTTCACCATGGGCCGCGAGGGTATCGCCCCGGCGATCGTCGGCCGCGCGCATCCGCGCTTCCATACGCCCGCGCACGCCATCGTCCTGACCATGGGTGTGGTCACCGCCTGCGCGGTCGGCGCGCTCGTGGCGGGCACCGAACCGCAGGACGGAATCCGCTCCTTCCTGACGCTCAGCGCGCTCGGCTATCTGGGCAGCTATCTGCCCGCCTGCCTCGCCGGGCCCGCACTGTTGCGCCGGATTCACGAATCCAGCCGGGCGCTCACCATTTTGGGTACGGTGACCGCCGGGCTGCTGGCACTGCTGGTCGCGGCGGCCGCGTTCTCGAATCAGGCCAATAACTCCGAACTGCTCACCGGCTATGCCGCGGTACTGGCCGCGGCGCTGGTCTACACCGCCTGGCTGCGGGTATTCGCACCGAATCGGCTGCGCGGCATCGGAATCTACGATGAACCGCGCCGCGTCGATCTGCTCCAGACCGCGACGTTCCGGTAGCGCCGCCGTGAAAGACCCGCGCCGCGCGAACGCGGTCTCCAACTCCCTGGCCATTGTCGAGGTGGTCGCCGAATGCGGGGTCGGCGTGACCGCCAAGGAGATCGCGCATCGTCTCGATATGGCACCGGCGACGGCGTATCGCCTGATCAACGCCCTGGTCGCGGACGAATACCTGGTGCGCACAGCGGATTTGCGCGGCTTCGGACTCGGTGTGCGACTGCACGGTCTGGCCGGGGCGCTGAACACCCCCGTCGTGCCCGGTGCGGCGCGGCAGTGCCTGGCCGAGTTCCGGACGACGACCCGATTCGCCGTACATCTCATGCATTTGCGCAGTGCGTCGGTGCAGGTCGCGAATGAGGATCCGGATCATCCGGTGCAGGGTGAGCGTGAACTCGTACGGCATCCGCACGCTTCGGCCGCGGGCAAACTGCTGCTCTCCACCCGGACCCAATGGCGGGCAATGGTTTCCGATCCGGCGCGGATCACCACGCACACCCATGTGGAGCCCGCGGTGCTGGCGGAGGAGATGCGGGTCATCCGGGAGACCGGGTATGCCACCGCGGTCAATGAATTGGTGCCCGGAATCGCCTGCCTGGCCTATCCGGTGTACAGCGAACACGGCACCGCCGAAGGCGCACTCTGTGTTTCGGGACCGAGCGGCCGGTTCGCGGCGCTGCTGGAACATGACGAGTCGGCCCGCAAATACGCGAAACTCCTTGGCCCGCTGCTGTATTGATTCGGCATCTCGATATATGCCGCACCACCTGCCCCGGCCCAGGACGTGACCTTGGGCGGTTGATCACGGGTGACAACACTGGCACCGTGGCCGGGGCGGGCGGGCACTCCAACAGGTGCCACAGCCGAATGGGGCACGTATCCGTCAGCGGCTGTGGTCACAGTCGTTGGTGTCATCAGTTTCAGGTGGAATCACCCGGATACGATGTCCCACTTTGGGACACTTGAGGCGGTGAACGCGGCAACAAAGGGCGAGAGGGGGCCTCGGTGAGTCTGACCGGACGCAGCATCCCGGTCGTGCGGGCGCGCGAAACCTTTCTGAGCTCGGGTGATGTACCCGTCGACGGGGTGTCGGGATTGGTGTCGGCATCCTGGCAGCGATCGCTCGCGGCGGGCGTCAGCGATCTGACCAATGTGCTCGATCGCGGCTATGTCGCCGATCTGGATCTGCGGAGCAGGTTCGTCCAGTGCGCGCTGCCCGTCATCGACCGCCTCGAGGCCGAGTTGAGCGATCTGGCGGTGAGTATCGCGCTCACCGACCGGAATTCGCGGGTGCTCATCCGGCGCGACAATCAGCGGCTGCTGGGCGGCCGGTTCGACACCGTGTTCTTCGCACCCGGCTTCAACTACAGCGAGGACGATGTCGGCACCAACGGGGTCGGCACGGCGCTGGCCTCGGGAAAAGCCGTATTCATTACCGGGCATGAGCATTTCGCCGAGAACATCACTGTCTTCGCCTGCGCGGGCGCGCCGATCCGCGATCCGCTCACCGGGCTCATCCAGGGCGTGCTCGATCTGAGCTGCCTGGCCAAGGACGCCAGCCCGTTCATGCATTCGCTGGCACAGCAGGCCGCGCGCAATATCGAGATCGAACTGCGTGTCAGCGGATCGGTGCATCAGCAGGCGGTGCTGGAACGCTTCCTGCGGGTGAGCCGCACCGGGCGCGGGCCGGTCATGTCACTGGGCGGCGATGTGTTCATGAGCGATACGCGCGCCAATCAGCAACTGCTGCCGCAGGAGAAGGCGTATCTGCGCGAAATCGCCACCGGGCTCACCGGATTGCGCGACAGCATGGTGCTGGATGTGGAGTTGCCCACCGGCCGCACCGCGCGTGTCCGCCCCGAAACCGTCACCGTCGGAGCCGAGATCGCCGGTGTGGTGCTGCGCGTCGACCTCACCGCCCCCGAACCACGGCCCCGCCGTGCCGCGGTGAAAGCGGTCGGTATGCCCGAGGTCCCCGGCAACTCCACCTCCTGGCGACGCGTCACCGGCGAGATACTCGAGGCCGCTAGCACCAGCACCCCGATGGTAGTCACCGGTGAATCCGGTACCGGCAAACTGACTTTGATCACCGCCGCGCACCGCCGCACCTTCCCCACCCGCTCCCTGGTCATCGTCGACTGCCGCGGCGAAAACCCGTTCGCCCATCTCCCCGCCACCCTGGCCGCCGCCCGCCAGCCCACCCTGGTCCTGGCCCACCTCGACGAATTGTCCACCGACCAAGCGGATCTCGACCGCACCCTGGAATCACTCAGCACTGACGGCTGGCTCGTCGCGACCATGGCAAACCCGAATTCCGAAGGCGCACTGCCCGATATCGAGCGACTGACGCCGGATGGGGAGCGCCTACCGCTGGACAGCGAGCGCGAACCACTGGGCGAGGGGCCGGTGCCGCCGGACGGGCATGACCACGCTCGGTCATCCCGGCGTGCTTGTGGCCGGGATCCACACTCCGAACTCGAAGTCGTGCTGCGGCATTTCGCCGGTTCCATCAGTGTGCCGCCGCTTCGGCATCGGCTCGATGATGTGCCGCAATTGGTTTCGCACCTGCTCGGCGCGCTGGCACCACGACGGACGGTTGCTTGTACACCCGGCATGCTGCGGGTGCTGCTGGGTCACGACTGGCCCGGCAATGTAGCCGAGCTGCGAGATGCGTTGCGCACCGCGCTGACTCGGCGTCCGGTGGGGGATCTGCGGGCCGAGGATCTGCCGGAGACCTGTTTCGTCTCCGGTGGTCGCAGGTTGACGCCGATCGAGGCGGCCGAGCGGACGGCCATTGTGCGGGCGCTGATTCAGACCGGCGGGAATCGCCGGGACGCTGCGGAACTGGTCGGGATCGCAAGGTCCTCGCTGTATCGCAAGATCCAGGCGTACGGAATTCGAGTGGGGCAGAAGCTGACCGGTTGATCGGCCTCCGCGCTGTTACGCGCGGAGGCCGACCGGTCGAATCAGTCGTGCGCCTCGCTCAGAGGTTGACAGGGTAGACCGGTTCCTGGATCTCCGGCTTGATGCGCTGCTCGACGAAGATGCCGTGCCAGACCATGAACACCAGCAGCGTCCACAGTCGACGCGAATGGTCGATCGGGCCGGTGCGGTGCGCCTCGAGCATGGCCGAGACGGCCGCCTTGTTCAGCAGGTGATCGGTGCCGGAGTCGGCGATCTGCTGGCTGGCCCAGTCGTAGAGCTCCGGGCCGCGCAGCCAATGCCGCAGCGGGACAGGGAATCCCAGCTTGGCGCGGTGCAGCACATGCGGGGGGACGATGTCCTCCAGCGCCTGGCGCAGCGCGTATTTGGTGGTCTCCTTGGTGATCTTCTGCTCGAACGGGATCTGCTCGGCGACCTTGAAGACCTCGTTGTCCAGGAACGGCACGCGCAGTTCCAGCGAGTTGGCCATGGTCATCTTGTCGGCCTTGACCAGGATATCGCCGCGCAACCAGGTGAACAGGTCCAGATGCTGCATGCGCGCGACCGGATCCATACTCCGGTCCTGCACGCCGTAGATGGGACCGGTGACATCCTGATGCGTCCACTCCGGGCGGAATTCGCGCAGCACCGAACGCAATTGGGCATCATTGAAGCTGCGCGCGTTGCCGTAGTAGCGGTCCTCCAGCTTCAGCGAACCACGATGCAGCAGGCTCTTACCGCGGGTCCCCTCCGGAATCCGATCCGAGATCATCCCCGCCAGCTTGCGCACTCGCTTGGGCAGGTATTCGAACGGCTTGAGCGACAACGGCTCCCGGTAGATCGTGTACCCGCCGAACAGCTCGTCCGCGCCCTCACCCGAGAGCACCACCTTGACGTGCTTACGGGCCTCCTTGGCCACGAAGTACAGCGGCACCAGTGCCGGATCCGCCACGGGTTCGTCCAGGTACCAGACGATCTCGGGAATCGCGTTGGCGAAATCCTCGGGCGTGACCATGCGGATGAAATGCTTCGCGCCGATGGCCTCGGCGGTCTCGGCGGCCACATCGGCCTCCGAATACCCCTGGCGCTCGAACGCCGAGGTGAAGGTCAGCAGATTCGGATTGTGCCGAATCGCCAGCGCCGCAATGGCGGTCGAGTCGATACCACCGGACAGGAACGAGCCGACGGTGACATCGGCGCGCATATGCTTGGCGACCGAATCCTCCAGCGCGGCGGCGATCTCCCGGTACCGGGTCTTGGCATCGCCGAACGGCCGCACCCGGAACTGCGGGTTGAAGTATCGGGTGAAACGCGGGGCCTGACCGGGTTCGATCCAGGCGTAGCAACCGGATTCGAGGCGGCGAATGCTCTTGTGCAGCGTCTCGGGCTCGGGCACGTACTGCAGGACCGTGTAGTGCTCCAGCGCCCGCGGATCCAGCTCATCCGAGAGCTCCAGCGCCGGAAGCAGTTCCAGCAGGCTCTTCTTCTCGCTGGCGAAGGCGGTCCCGCCCGCCCCGGTGGCCAGGAACAGCGGCTTGATGCCGAAGGGATCGCGCGCCACGAACAGCTTCTGCTGCTCGGTATCCCAGATGGCGAAGGCGAACATGCCGCGCAGTCGCTTGGCCGCCTCGGCGCCCCAGTAGTGGAAGGCCGCGACAATCGCCTCGGAGTCGCCCTCGGTCGCGAACATCGGCTCATCGCCGAACTCCGCGCCGTGCGCGGCCCGCAACTCCTCGCGCAGTTCGAGGTAGTTGTAGATCTCGCCGTTGAAGGTGAGCGCGTAGCGTTCCCGATTCTCCGGCGGGCCCCAGCGCAGCGGCTGATGCGAATGCTCGATATCGATGATGGACAGGCGGTTGAAGCCGAAGATCATCCGATCGTCGTTCCAGGTGCCCTTCTCATCGGGGCCGCGATGCCGCTGGCAGTGCAGCGCCTCGTACACCTGCGCCGCCGTGGTCTCGACCGTCCGCCCATCCGGGGTGGTCGCCGTCTGAGCCGTCAGAAATCCGAGCAGTCCACACACTGCGGGCAGAACCTCGCTTCCGGGAATCACGATGATCGCGCGCCAACACGCGAAACCTACTGTCCGAGTATGCCGCACCCGCGGTGATCCCACCCTGGCGGCCGCATGAAAGGTTCGCGGCCGTCCCACTTCTGGACTGAGCGGAGCGGGGGAGCGAAGCGGAGGAGTGGAGGGAGGGAAGAAGTGAGACCGAGGGGTCGCGAACCCCCGCCCGGAGCGAAGCGCAGGGCAAATAAACACTGCCGCACGCGCGTTGATCGCGCCGCCAGAGGCCGTATCCACGGCTTATGCAGTTTCCGGAGTGTCGAAGTCGACCCCACCACAAAGGCATGCCCGGTTTGGTCTACGCTGCGTAGTACTCGGGAACTCCCGGGCTCGATCATGCGTTGTGCGCGACCGGGCTCGGAGCTCCCAAACGTGCTGTAGTTGTGTCGCCCGGCGGAAGGGAGCCCGGGCGACGCCAGTCGAATAGACGACCAGGAAGGCGTTGAGCGTGGCGCACAAGGCGAGCGAAGCGATAGGGGCACGACCCGCCCAGGGTCGGCAGGGCCGCATCCTTCGACGGGCCGGGCTGGCGGTGTCCTTGGGGATGACCGCGATGCTCGTCTCCGGCTGCTCGATCGACAACCCGTGGCTCCGGTTCGGTTGGCCCTCGGGTGTCACCCCCCAGGCCACCCGGATGCGTGAACTCTGGACATGGTCCGTCCTCGCCGCGCTGGCGATGGGCGTACTGGTCTGGGGTCTGACCTTCTGGACGATCGCGTTCCACCGTAAGAAGGCGGACTCCCCGGAGTTCCCGCGGCAGACCGGTTACAACGTTCCGCTGGAGCTGAGCTACACGGCCGCTCCGTTCGTGATCATCGCGGTGCTGTTCTACTTCACCGTGGTGGTGCAGAACTACGTGCACGAGAAGGTCTCGGATCCGGATGTCGTGGTCGATGTGACCGCGTTCCAGTGGAACTGGAAGTTCGGCTACCAGAAGGTCGACTTCAAGGGCGGCTACCAGTTCGACGGTGTGGATCACGTCCGTCAGGACATGAACCAGCAGATCAAGGACGAGTACGCGGAGCGCACCGAGGACGGTCACCCGCAACCCGGCCCGAACAACGGTCTGCCGGCCAATGACATCTCGTACCTGAACTACGACAAGGTCGAGACCGTCGGCACCTCGAACGAGATCCCGGTGCTGGTGCTGCCGACCGGTAAGAACATTCAGTTCGAGCTGGCCGCCGCGGACGTCATCCACTCCTTCTGGGTGCCGGAGTTCCTGTTCAAGCGGGACGTCATGCCGAACCCGAAGCAGAACAACTCCGATAACGTCTTCCAGATCACCAAGATCGAGAAGGAAGGCGCGTTCGTCGGCCGTTGCGCCGAGATGTGCGGCACCTTCCACTCGATGATGAACTTCGAGGTTCGCGCGGTGTCCCCGGAGAACTTCCAGAAGTACCTGGATGCGCGCCGGGCCGGTAAGACCAATGCCGCCGCCCTGGCCGATATCGGCGAGGCCCCGGTCGCGACCACCACCAAGCCGTTCAACACCAAGCGCGATGCGCGCGGCAACGAACTCGCCTCCGAAGTCAAGTGAGGGATGAACTGACATGAAGGTCGAAGCTCGCATCTTCGAACTGCTCGCGGTCTTTTTCGCGATCGTTGGCGTCGTCTACGCCTACTTCACCGCCCAGTCGCGGACCGGCGTGGAATGGGCCGGTACCACCGCCATCGTGCTGACGGCGGGCCTGGCGATCATCGTCGGCACCTACTTCCGCTTCGTCGCCCGTCGACTGGACCTGCGTCCGGAAGACTTCGAAGAGGCGGAGATCGCGGACGGTGCGGGCGATCTGGGCTTCTTCTCGCCCGGCTCGTTCTGGCCCATCCTGCTCGCGGGCGCGGGTTCCATTGCCGCCCTGGGCTTCGCGTTCTTCCAGTACTGGCTGATCGGTATCGGCGTGGTGTGCATTCTCGCCGCCGCCGCCGGGCTGGTCTTCGAGTACCACATGGGACCCGAGAAGCACTGAGCCACAAGCTCTCGAAGCGCCCCACCGGAGATTTCCGGTGGGGCGCTTTGCGTTTGTGAGCGATTACTCCCGCGTCGCAACGACACGCCGACGCGACGTAGGGCTAGCCTGGCAACATGTTGGCAACCCCTGAAGCGCAGATCGTGGCCCTGTGCAATCAGAAGGGCGGCGTCGGGAAGACAACCTCGACCATTAATCTCGGTGCGGCGCTCGCCGAGCAGGGACTCAGAGTCCTGCTGGTCGATCTCGACCCCCAGGGTGCGCTCTCCGCGGGCCTCGGCGTCTACGTCAATGACCTGGAACTGACCATCTACGACCTACTCGGCCGGAACGCGCCCTCGGTGGACGAGGTGCTGATGAAGACCGGCGTCGAGAACATGCACCTGCTACCCAGCAATATCGACCTCTCCGCGGCGGAGATCCAGCTGGTCAACGAGGTCGGCCGCGAACAATGCCTGCGCCGCGTGCTGGACCCCATCCGCGACCGCTACGACTACATCCTCATCGACTGCCAGCCGTCCCTGAGCCTGCTCACGGTGAACGCCCTGGCCTGCGCCGACGGCGTCATCATCCCCATGGAACCGGAGTACTTCGCGCTGCGCGGCCTGGCCCTGCTGACCGACACCATGGAGAAGGTGCGAGACCGGTTGAATCCCAACCTGAGCCTGTCCGGCATCGTGGTCACCATGTTCGATCGCCGCCTCCTGCACTCGCGCCAGGTCCTGACCCGAGTCAAGGAAGTCTTCGGCGACCGCGTCTACGACATCCAGATCTCCCGCACCGTCCGCTTTCCGGACGCCACCCTCGCCGGTGAACCCGTGACCACCTGGGCCCCAAAATCCGCGGGCGCGGACCAATACCGAGCCCTCGCCAAGGAGTTCCTGGCCCGCGCGGGCAAGTAGTACGGCCGCTACGCGGTCGCGGCGCCGTTAAGCGATGGCGAAAATCAGGGCCGGGAAGATGGCCACCACTGCCATCAGTACGACCGTCAATAGAACAGCGACGACCATCGAGCAGCAGAAGAACACCAGGGCGGGCAGACCAGTTCGACGCGCTGCTGCTCGCGCCCGTTCCTTGTTCCCGCCGGAGACCCCCGCGTTCTGACCGGTATATAAGCGCTCGGACAGCGCACGCACTCCCGAGGGTTGGCCGGTGCCATACGTTCGGCGCGGCACTGGCGACCTCCAACTGCTCTTCCGAAGTGGACTCGGAGGAGAGTATATGAACCAGCCGGTCTGTGCCGACACCGGAAATGGGGGCACGAGGCGGGGTGCCCGGCGGGTGGGCACCCCGTCTCCCCTCATCGGTGGAGCTGGTTCAGATGCCCAGGGCGTGCTTCAAACGGGTTGTGCGGGGCGACATTCCGGTGAGGCCGAGCAGGGCTCGGGGGAAGCGGGGCTGGATATGCGTGGGGCGGGTGCGGATGGCGGTGGCTATCCATTCGGCGGCCTCGGTGGCATCCAGGGCCGGTTGTTCGGTGAAGTAGGTAGGGGCGGTGGCGTCTATGCGGAAGGCCGGATAGTGCACCGCGGTGACGTGGATGCCCCGGGGGGAGAGTTCGGCGTCGGCGCATTGACCGAAGGTGGTCCAGGCCGCCTGTGAACTGGCGTAGGAGGCGAAATTCGGTGCGGCGCCGGTGGTCAGGGACCAGGGCCCGACATTGACCACGTGACCGGAGCCGCCCGCGAGCATGGCGGGTAGCAGGCCGAGCGTTAGTCGTAGGGGTCCGAAGTAATTGGCGGCCATCATGCGCTGGTAGTCGCTGAAGCGGTCCAGGGATTGCAGGACGGGGCGGCGGGCCGGGCGGCCGGCGTTATTGATCAGGACATCGATGCTGTCGAAATCGGTGAGCAGCCATTCGACGAGTTGGTCCACATCGCCGAGGGCGGAGAGATCGCAGCGATTCCAATGCGCCCGGCCGCCGGAATCGACTATGGCGGCACAATCTTGGGCCAATTGACTCCCGCGGCGCGCGACGAGGAGAACCTCTGCGCCGTGGGAGGCGAGTAATCGTGCGGTGGCCCGGCCGATATCGGAACAGGCATCGGTGATGACAATGCGTTTACCCGCAATGGAGCTGTCTGCGGGACGGGGACGGCGAGCAGTACGGAATTCCATCATGGGACAGGCAACCTTCAGTCATGAATGGGCTGAACCATGCACCGATACCCCGCCGACAGTATCGAAGCCGTCCGCACCACCCCGGCTGCTAGCCGATTGCTGGCGGTGCGGCGGAACACATTCTAATCGGTCGGGTCATAACGCCGGGCGCGTTCGGCCACGCAGATTTCATCGATCGAGGAGACGATGTCCCGCAACAGTTCCGAGGGCAGCGCGGCCGGCCGCAGCCGGCAGGTGAAGGTGATGAAGCCATGATCTTCATGGTCGAGTTCGCGCAGGTAGTTCGAGCGCACACCGTAGGTGAGCGCGGAAATGACGGTGAAGCAACCGGTTTGCTCACGATGCCCGGAGAAGAGATCGTGCAGCCGGTGGAACACCCGCGGATATGTCGACATGGGTGCGAAGACCGAGATCCGGTACGCCGCACCACGCTCCGAGGAGCTGATGACGGTATCGGCCAGATACTCCGCATCGCGCAACGTCAGCACCTTCGGGGCGAACATGAGCGCACCCGCCGCAGCATTACGCACCGGCATACCCGCGCGCCCGCCCGCCGATGCGGCAATGGCTCCCAGCGACTTTCGCGCCCGCGAACCGACCTCACGCCGCGCGCGCAGCGACAGATTCGGTGCGGTGGGGTGCAGGCTGGACCATTGCCCGAAGCGCACGGTGCCGAGTTGCACGGTGCCCGTGCCGACCGGTCGCGCCACCTTCAGCGGTGCGGTGTCCACCCAGCGCCCGACCTGCAGCATGGCCTCGCCGGGTGACTGAATCTCCTTGTACGCCTGCTCTACGAAGGTGTCGAAGTCCAGGAAGCGGTGCGCGTCGGTGGTGAGCCAGGTGCGGTCCTTGTCCACATCGGTCACCTCGAGGGTGAGTGCGGTGATGATTCCGGTGCGCCCACCGCCGCCCAGAATCCGCCGGAACCGCTCGGTGTGATGGTTGCGCCCGCAGGTGCCGAAACGCCCGTCCTGATCGACGTATTCGACCTCGACCACATTGTCGCTGAACATGCCGAAGCGGTGCGAGGCCGCGGAGAGCCCGCCGACCGCCGCGAATCCGCCCGCGGTGATATCCCGGTGGTCGCCGACGATCGGCAATCCGAGCCCGTGCGCGCCGAGGGTGCGGTCGATATCGGAGAGTCGCGCGCCCGCCTGCACCCGCACGGTGCGGGCATCGGCGTCCACCACCTGCACCCGATTCATTTTGCGCAGTGACAGCACCGCGCCCTGTTCGGGCGGGGCGAGCTCCTCGTCCGGCCGCTCCCCACCGCGGATGATCAGCGGTTTCGTCGATTTGCGCGAATCCCGAACGGTACGAACCACATCCGCGGTATCGCGGGGGAGGAACTCGGACGGGAGGGTGGAGACGGACGTGCTCATGGCGCTACAGCTAACCATAGTCACGCCCGTCCTGCTCGGACTTGGACCGGCGTCTCAGTGTGCGGGGGTGAGACGCTGTGTGAACAGCACGTTTCCGGTTGCGTCACACAGGTTCACTGTGAGTTCGCGGGACCGGCCGTCAATGCTGACCTCGCCGAAATGCTGGAACGCGCCATCGAGCGGAGAGGCATTCTGTACGGGCGGTGCGTGCACGAAAACCGCTTCGGGCCCGAAGGTTCCGTCCAGGGGATTCGGGCCGAACGCTCCGGCGTTCAGCGGACCGGAGACGAATTCCCAGAATTCGTCGAAATCTCCGAATGCGGCGCGCTCGGGCGAATAGTGGTGCGCGGCCGTGTAATGCACATCCGCGGTGAGCCAGACGACACCGGAAACCCTATTGGCCTTGATGGACGAGAGCACCTGGGCGATCTCGGTCTCACGCCCGGACGGTGCGCCCGGATCATTGTTCGCGGGGCCCTCGAACGCGGTGCGATCAGGCTGTTCACCATCCTTCACGACCAATCCGAGCGGCAGATCATTGGCGACGATCTTCCAGGTCGCCTTGGAATCGCGCAAAGCGCCGATGAGCCATTGGGTTTGGGCCGGGCCGAATATCTTGCCCGCGGGGGAGCGGTTCTCGTCATTGGCGTCCTTGTACGTGCGCATATCCAGTACGAAGACGTCCAGCAGCGGACCGTACGAGATCTTGCGGTACAGGCGACCGTCGACGGCCTCCTCGGGCTCCACCGGCATCCACTCGTGAAATGCCTGCCAGGACCGGGTGGCGAGGGTGTCCATACTGCGTTCGGTATAGCCCTTGGTCGGTCCGACCATTCCGCCCGGATACCAGTTGTTGACGGTCTCGTGGTCGTCCCACTGCACGATCTGCGCCACCGAGGAGTTGAAGCGCCGGTAATTCTCGTCGGTCAGGTTGTAGGCGAAATTGCCGCGGAACTGGTCCAGAGTCTGTGCCACAGCGCTTTTGGCCTCGGAGACGGTATTGCGCCAGATCCGGCCGTCCGGCAGCGTCACCGAATCCTTCAGCGGCCCATCGGCGTAGATGGAGTCACCGGAGTGGATGAAGAAATGCGGATCGCGCGCGGCCATGGCGGAGAAGATCTTCATCCCGCCGAGGTCGGGATTGATGCCGTAACCCTGGCCGACCACATCGCCGGACCACAGCAGTTTGATATCCGAGGCCCCGGTGGGCACCGTCCGGAAGACGCCGGTGATCGGTTCGGAGGTGGCATCGCCTTCGAGGGTGACTCGATAGTGCACCTGCGCTCCGGCGGGCAGGCCGTTCACCCGCACCCGGCCGGTGCCGTCGGTATCGGGGGTCAGTAGGGGCCCCTCGAAACGCTTTGCGTCCTTGAAGGATTCGGTGGCCGCGGTCTCGACGATCAATTTCGCGGGCTGATCCGAGCGCGCCCAGATGAGTGCGCCGTCACTGCGCGGATCACCCACCGCCACGCCGTGCGTCAGTTTCGGGCGCTGTTTGACCAGCGCGGGACCGTCATTCGACGAGCACGCCGCGAGCGCCGGAGCGACGATCAACCCGGCGGCGGAGGTGCGCAGCAGGGTGCGCCGCGAGAGATGCATAGCCATGTGCCGACCCTTCAGCAGCGAGCCCAACATCAGCTGAACTGTGCCGCACAGCTCCGCGAATGATCGGCTACGGTGCGGCGTGTCGGGGTATCGCTAACCCTGGGGAATTGTCGGTGCCGCTCCGTATAGTCCGGACCATGAGTTTTCTGGGCGGGGTGTTCGGTTCGGCACGAAAGAGGTTCGGCGAGAAGGTGCTTGCGCAAGTCCTGGGCTACGACGGTATCGAATCCGCCGAATTCGACGCCGACGCGTTCGAGGTGCGGTTTCGCTTCCGCGACGCGGGCTACGGGAAGCTGGTGCTGGATACGCTGTTCAAACGCTGCGAGGGGCAGCCCGACGCCGAGCGGGAACGCCGCGTCGGCGAGCTGCTGCGGGATTTTCTCACCGAGAACGAGCCGGACACCTGGGATTCGGTGGTGGGGCGACTACGCCCGGTGCTGCGCGGCTCCGAGCGCATGCATGTCGAGTTGACGGGTTTCGAGGGCCGGGATGTGATGGTGTGGCGGCCCGCGCTGCCGTATCTGATCGAAATGGTCGTGGTGGATATGCCCGCCACCATTCAATTCGTGAATACCCTCGACCTGGAGCGCTGGGGAGTGGACGCCGATCAGGTGTTTCGCGCCGCACATGTGAATATGGCCGGGCTGGCCATGAATACCCTGGCGGCATTCGAACCGCCCAGCGGCACAAAGGTACTCGAATTCGCCGATGACGACGGTGAGAGCTATGTCGGTTCGCTACCGCTGATCGCGGGCTGGCTGGCGGGTGTGCGGACCCGCACCGGGACCTCGCCGATCGTGCTCATGCCCGGACATCTCGGCATGTTCGTGGTGCTCGGGGCCACCGAGGAGCAGCTACCGGTATTCCTGGAGATGGTGCGGGAGAAGTACGACGAGGCGCTGCGCCCGCTCTCGCCACTGCCGTACACGGTGGATGCCGAGGGGGAGGTGGTGCCGTTCCAGGTGCCCGAGGGCCATCCCGGCTGGCATGAGATTCGCAGTGCCGAGGCCAAACTGGCCGCGCACACCTATCGCGTACAGACCGAACACCTACGCGCCGAACGCTATCGGGAGGAGGCGGTCAGCGAACTCATGCATGTCCGGGCCCCCGATGGCACCGAACACACCATGACGCCCTGGACCGACGGCGTGCCCACGCTGCTGCCGCGGGCGCACTTCATCTGCCTGGTCACGGTGAACGGGGAGGTCTTCCGCGTCGCCTGGGAGGATGTGGCCGCGCATGTGCGGCTCACGCCCGCACCGGGTTTCGACCCGCCGCGCTATCGGGTCGAGGACCATCCCTCGGCCGAGGTGATGAATCGGCTCCGCGCGCTGGCGCGCTGAAATCCTTCGCGAGTGTGGATCCCGGGCAAAAACATGCCGGGATGACGGAGGGGTAGTCGCCGACATGCCGAGTGATGGTCGCCGGGGTGGCGGGGGTGGGGTGGCGAATATCGGGGCGGGGGTGTCGGGGTGGTCGACTAGGGTCGGGCTCGTGGATAGGGCGCAGCTGACGGCTGAGATGGCCGATGGGGCCGAACCGGAGTTTCTGTTCTTCTGGGGGCATACCCGCACCCCGGGGCACGAGATCGGTAAATGGGTGCTGAGCCAGTGGTGGCCGGTGGAATTCACCGTCGACGGCCAGACCTACCGCAGTGCGGAGCATTTCATGATGGGGGAGAAGGCCCGGCTCTTCGGTGACGAGGAGATTCGCGCCAAGGTGCTCGCCAGCGCCACTCCCGCCGATGCCAAGCGCCTCGGCCGCGAGGTGCGCGGCTTCGATCCGGACGCCTGGGTAGCGCACCGCTTCGACATCGTCACCCGCGCCAGCATCGCCAAATTCGGCCAGCACGAGGCACTTCGCGACTTCCTCATCGCCACCGGCGACAAGGTCCTGGTCGAGGCGGCCCCGCGCGACGCTATCTGGGGCATCGGCCTCGGTGCCGAAAACCCCGCCGCCGCACATCCCTCCACCTGGCGCGGCGAAAACCTCCTCGGCTTCGCCCTGATGGACGCCCGGGAGGCTCTCGTCTCGGTGGCCTGACCGATCAGCGGTTGTCGAGTTCGGCGATGCGGTAGGCGAGGGTGCGGCGAACTGCCGGGATGCGGGTTGCGGTGCTGATCAGCAGGTTTCGCATGAGGCGGGCGGGCGCGGGCCGGAGGGTGGCCATGCGGGTTACGCGGTCGGTGAAGGTGACCACGCCGAGCGCCACCGGGCGGCGGGTGGTCTCGTAGGTGTCCAGGAGATCGGGTTCGCCCCGGGTGGTGCGGGCCAGCAGGGTGCCGAGCAAGGCGGCGTCCTGGATACCGGTGTTCATGCCCTGACCGCCCGCCGGGCTGTGCACATGCGCCGCATCGCCCGCCAGGAAGATCCGACCCGCACGGTAGTGGTCGGCCAAGCGGTGGTGCACGCGGAAGCGTGAGCTCCACAGCACCTCGTGCACCTGGACCTGCGAGGCCGGGCGGCGAGCGTCCAGGATCGCTTGGATGTCAGCGAGATTCGGCTTCTCGGGAGCCTCGGCGATGGTCGCGACGACGCGGTAGCGATCACCCTGCTCATCGGGCAGGGGCGCGATGACGGTGACGCCCTCGGGGGACAGGTGCAGCGCCACCTGATCGCGCGGGTCCGGCCAGGTCATGCGCACATCGGCCAGGACGAACGACTCCGGGTAGCTCGCGCCGGTGAAGCCGATCCCGGCGGCCGCACGCACTTTGCTGTGCATCCCGTCCGCACCGATCACGTAATCCGCGCGCACCGAACCCGCACCGTCCGGACCGGTGTAGTCGAGGGTGACCCCGTCCGCGTCCTGGCTGAGCCCGGTCACCTCGTACGGCCGATGCACCTGCCCGCCCGCCTTCTCCAACCGCGCCAACAGGATTGCCTCGGTGGTCTCCTGCCCGATCATCAGGGTGTACGGGTAGCGAGTCGGCAAGTCCGCGAACGAGATTCGAGCGATCGCGCGCTCACCGTCGCGCATGACGAAGTTCGGCACCACGATTCCGCGCTCATGCATCTCCTCGGTGATGCCGAACTGCTCGAGCACCTCCAGGGTGCGGGCATGCACCACGGCGGCGCGAGAAGTATTGGCCCCCTCGGCGAGTCGATCCAGCAGCAGCACATCCACACCCGCGTCGGCCAGGGCGATTCCGGTGGTGAGACCGGCCGGGCCCGCGCCGACGATGGCGACCGTGGTGGTGGCGGGGATGGTGTTCATATCGACTCCTCGACTTTGCCAACATGTGTTGGCCAACATCTGTTGACTAGAACGGTAAACCCCCGATGCTTGGGTGTCAACACTTGTTGGCCTACAGTTGTTGGCATGACAGCCGAACCCGCCCCGCGCCGCTCCGACGCTACCCGCGCGGCCATTCTGGAGGCCGCGCGCCGCAGATTCGCCGAGGACGGCGTCCGCAAGGCCACCATTCGCGCCATCGCCGCCGACGCGGGTATCGACCCGTCCATGGTCATGCGCTACTACGGCAGTAAGGAGGGTCTCTTCGCCGCGGCCGTGGACATTCAGCTCGAACTACCGGATCTCTCTGTGGCGCAGCCGGATTCCCTCGGTGAACTACTCGTCCGCCGCTTCCTGGAACTGTGGGAGAACCAACCCGGCAACGAGGTCCTGCTCACCCTGCTGCGCTCGGCGGTCACCGATGACACCGTCACGGATCGCGTTCGCCAGATCTTCGCCGAACAGGTCATGCCCACCGTGCTGCGCTTCGGCGAACCCGCCGACGCCCCCCGCCGCGCCGCCCTCATAGTCACCCAGATGCTCGGTATCGCCCTGTGCCGCTATGTGCTGCGTATTCCGCCGGTGCTGGCTCTCACCCCGGATGAACTGGTCGCGGAGGTCGGCCCCACGATTCAGCGCTATCTCACCGCTGTCCCGGCCTGAGGTGGATCCCGGCCAAAAGCATGCCGGGATGACGGGGCGGGAGCTGCCGGGATGACGGGGGAGTTGCCCGGATGGCGGGGCGGGTCAGCGCGCCCGGGCGGATTCTGTTGTGAGGGTGTGGAATACCTCGGCGGTCCGGGTGCCCGGGGTCGCGCAGTAGACGATCATCCGCTGATCGGTATCGGCGACATGCAGCACCTGGCATTCGAATTCGAGCGGGCCGAGATCGGGGTGGTCGATGCGCTTGTGATGCGCCCGCCGGGCCTCGACATCGTGTGAGTTCCACATCTCGGCGAAACGCGGTGCGGTGCCGAGCAATTCGGTGATCAGCCGGGCCAGCTCCGGATTGCCGGGATAGCGGGCGTAGGCGACGCGCAGGTCGGCGACGGTGGAGCGGAGGAAGTGCAGCGTGTCCTGCTGTGACAGGCGCGGGTGGTCGGTCGGCTGCCGGAACATCCAGCGGACCATATTGCGCTCATGGTGCGGTTGGGCATCCAGATCGCCGATGAAGGAGATGGCGCTGCGATTCCAGGCGAGGATCTCATAGCTGGCGTCCACGACGTAGGCGGGCGAGCCGAGCGTATCGAGCATGATGCGCACCGATCGGGGCACCGTGCGATCGGGTCCGGCCACGGTGGGCGGATGCTCCCCGCCCATGCGGAACAGGTAGTCGCGCTCATCCGCGGTCATCATCATCGCCCGCGCCAGCGCCGCCAGCACCTGCCGTGACGGTTTCGCACCGCGCGCCTGCTCTATTCGGATGTAGTAGTCGACCGAGATGCCCGCCAACTGTGCGACCTCCTGTCGCCGCAGTCCGGGGGCGCGCCGATTGTTCCCCTCGGGTAGTCCGACATCGCTGGGCCGCAATCGGTTCCGCCGGGTGCGCAGGAATTCGGCCAGTGCGCTTCGATCCGCCATTCCTCCAGTGTCGGTGCTGCGGGCGCGCCGTGGGTGGTACAACTTGGTCCTCCCTGCACAACCGCGGCAGCGCAATGCTGCTGTCATGACCACAGCGCTCATTACCGGAGCCAATAAGGGCGTCGCCGCGCAGGTATCCGCGCAGTTCGGCGACGAGTTCGGCGGGTGCGAGGTTGAAGACGAACCGAGCGGCCACCAGCACCGATCCCGCGAGCACCACAACAGAGGTCCCCGCCGCAGCTACCACCGCCGCCAGCAACTCGACCCGGCGCATTGGCCCGCCCGACCTGTTACGCGCCATCGGCACGGCGAACCGGCGGGAGGTCTCGGACCGGTGGCATCATTCGCCGGGCGTAGGTCTCCTCCGGGGTCACGGTGATCACGTCGAGTTGGACCACCAGCGTCCCCGGGACCTCCGCGCCCTCGAAATGTTCGAGGCTCGGGACTATGACCGCTTCGGCGTCCAACCGGCTCGCTTGCGCTTTCAGCCGCGCCAGCGGTGGCCGCCCGAAGCGGGGGTCATAGATCACCATGTCGGCGAAGTCATAGCCCAAACGCGTTGCAAGCTTGCGGATCTGGCTCTGGTCCCACAGTTGCGCCAACCCGGACACATCAGTCCGAAGGTAGCCCAAACACGTTGGCTTGTAACGCATTACAGCCCCTCTCTCCTCATGTCCGTCGAGTACGTAAGAGTCTTTGAATTGGAGATAGAACCCGTCGTAATCCTCGGAATCGTCTCCATTTGCCTGGAGTTCGAACACGCCCCCGGGGAATTCGTAGAGCCGTGTGCGCCGGTTCATATCGCCCCTGTCCTTCGTTGGTGCAGCAGCCCGGGCCAAGCAGCAATAGAGACTGAACAGTCTCAGGTTTGCGGTATGTCCGAAATTTCAACCCCGCAATCGGGAGGTCCGCCTCGGACCGGGGGTTGATCTAAGCTTGCGCGCAACGATCGGGGAACTTCCAGAGAAGAACGCGGAAGAATGAGGGTAGTTTCGCGCCAGTACCGTCCGCACCGACCCGGAGAGCCCATGGTCGATATCGACTGGACACCAGATGAACTCGAAGCCCTTCGCGCGGCGCTGCGGATGAACAAAGTCGAGTTCTGCAAGCGAATCGGGGTTACGGCGCGCGCACATCGCGACTGGCTGACTGGACAGACCCAGAACATGCGTGAGGCTAACCGGCGGCAGTTGTTCGAGGTTCTCGCAGATGCCGAGCCCGAGCAACGAGCTCGGTTCTGGGAGCTGGTTCGCAAGGGGACGACCGCCCCGGGCGCCGATGAGCAAACCACGGAAGGTGTTGCCAGCAAAGGACATTCCGACGGTACCCAATTCGGGCTGTATTCCTGGGAAGTCGGAGATGACGACGTGAGGCGACGAGATTTTGGCAAGGCAGCGCTAGCGAGTTCGGCGATCGTGCTGTTAGGGGCGAAGCCCGGTCAGATCGGCATGTCCGATGTGACCCGGTTGCGTGAGGGAGTCGCGGCCCTGGAATTGGAGGACCAACGTCTTGGTGGTGGGCGGCTGGTGGATTATGCGGTTATGGAGTTGGCCAAGGCCAAGCACTGGCGCGAGGTTGGCACCTACGACACCGCCGCTGGTGACGCGTTCACGATCGCGACAGGGGAATTGGCGGTCATGGCCGGATGGCTGGCCTACGACGCCGACCGTCAGGCGCTCGCGCGCCGCTGCTACGCCGATGCCATGGCCCTCGGATGCGAGGCCAACGACCCCGCCCTCATCACACGTACCTGCCTGATCGGCGGCGGCCAACTGTTTGGGCTCGCGCGGCGTGGTAGAGCTCGCCCACAGGTCGCACTGAACCTTGCGACCCGCGCTAGGGACCTCATGCGGGGCACGCCGCCGGGTCGAATTCACGCTCTCATCGCTGTACGTGAGGCGCAGGCGTACGGACTCCTGTGCGAGCGTTCGGCATTCGAGCGCGCCATTGCCACCGCGTGGAGAGAGATGGATCAGGCGTCCAATCTCGAGCCGCTCGACGAGTGTCCGCGCTGGCTGTGGGCCGTCACCCCGGCCGAGATCGCCGCGCACGAGGCGCGAGGCCGTGCCGAATTCGAGGAGTACGACCGTGCGATAGCGCTGTTCGACTCGGTTGCCGACATCGAACGCTTTCCGCGAAACGTGAACAACATCGCCGCCTGGCGAGCCGTCATCCGGGCGCGCGCGGGCGATCTTCGTGGGGCAGTCGCCGAGGCCGTGCCCGTCCTCCACACGCTGACCGGTCTGACGTCAATTCGCACGCTGCGTAACCTGGAGCCCATCCGTGCGTCCGTCGATGAGAACCCGGTCGGCGGCGAGTTTTCCGAAATGTTCGACGCCCTCCTGACGAAAGCGACGACAGCATGACTACTCTGCCCGTCGGCCTGGAATTCGAGCACTACGACAAGGCCCAGGCGCGCGAGTTGCGCGCCGTCGTCGAAGACATCTACCGGCGGTCATACGTCGAGGCCATCGCATCCGGCGACGCGTTCGACGAACCCGAGGCATTCATGGCCCGGTTCGACGCGTACACCAACCCGGCCCAAATGTCGCGGCTCGAGCTGGTTATCGCGCGAATCGATGGCGAACCAGTCGGCCAGGCTTGGGGCTGGCCACTTCGCCCCAACGCCGCATGGTGGGGCAACCTCGAACTCGACGATCCAGACGCCGACCGTGACGAGTTCATCGCCGAAACCGGTAGGCGCACATTCGCACTCAGCGAACTTATGGTGTGCGCTGAGCATCAAGGTCACGGGATCGCGCGCGCCCTCCATGATGACCTGCTCCACCGCCGACCCGAGGAACGAGCGACATTGCTTGTCGAGCCGGACAACTCGCGCGCTTACGCCAAATACCTCAAATGGGGCTGGCGTCGAGTTGGCACGCTGCGCCCGCGATGGCCTGAGGCCCCACGCCTCGACGTCCTGATTCGCGACCTCAGATGAAGACAATCACTGGCCTCTGAACACGCCTTGCGTGACCGGCGCGTGCCAGCCCCGCCGAGACGGTGGCCGATCAACTTCGACGTGCGCATGGGTTTTCGACGTGCGCATGGGTTGGCGCTGCTGAGATAGCTAGCGCTTCTTCATCATTGGCCAACCGTTCAGTTGCTGATAAAGTCCGCGCTGACCCGAATTGGTTGAGGGGGTGCCACCCACGGCAATGGTGATCAATCACACGCACTTCGGAGACTTCAAGGACGACTGGGACGATCAGCCATCGCCTGCCGCCCGGTCGTCCGCGCGGCAGAAGCCGCCGAGTTCTCCACAACAGCACTCGGAGTCGCTGGTCGCGCGGGTAGATCGGTTGACGAAAGCCGTGGCCGAAAGCCACGCCGTTATCAGAGGAGACGGCGTCGCCGTAGACGTGAAGGCCAACGGCCATGTCGTCGCGGTCCTACTCGACGAGCGGTACTTTCCAGGCGGCAACCGCCTCGGTGCGATGCTCGCCGAGATGATCAACAGAGCCCGGGACCAGGCGCAGAGTCAGGTGGGTGACGTCGCGAGCGAAATCGCCGCGGATCCGCGAGTGACGCGCATGGTCAAGCAGATTCACGATGCCCCGGACCTCGATTCACCCGGACCGGCCGCGTCCACCGACATGGGGTACGACCCCGACAGTGCCTACATCCACGGCAGGTCGCGGGTCGCCGCCGACGACTGATAGAACACGGTCGCGTCCTGCCGAACGAGCAGCCCGACGGGAGGTACACGGCGCGGTGACCAGATATAGTCGGCCCGAAATCTGTTGTGTGTAAGGGGGAATCGTGTCGTTCAAAGTCGACCCGGATGCGTTGCGAGCGTGGGCGAAATGGCTGGACGGGTTGGCCGACGACCTCCGCGAGGTCGCGGGCAAGGCGACCGCCGACGCCAGCGAGGCGTTTCCCGGCACCGAGTTGGGTGCCAGCGTAACCAGCATCCGAGATGGGGTGCAGTCGGCGTTGAAAAGTTTCGCGTCCCGCCCGGATGAGATGGCCGACATAGCTCGCGGCGCGGGCGGCACCTACGAGATCACAGACGACGACCTCGCCGCCGGATTCAGGGCGATGGGCGGCTTGCAGTGACCGGTGAGCAGCCTGCTCTACTGATCTCGCAAGTCGAGAAGTGGAACCCCGGCGCACTCGGCACCGACGCCACCAACCTGGCCACGGTCGTGACCGAGGGGCGGTCGTTGTTGCAGTCGATGCTCACCGAACAGGATGATCTGGCCGAATCGTGGAACGGCCCCGGTGCCAGCTCCGCCGCCACACGAGTGGCGAAGGAGAACACCGCCGGTACGCACATCGTCGACAAGATCGACAGCATCGACCAGCTCTACACCACGTACGAGCCCCAGCTGTCCAACGCCAAGGACAACGTCCTCAACACCCGCACGAACATCAAGAACATGGGGTTCGACGTATACGACGACGGCAACGTCAACGCCGAGACCATGCGGAACTCGCTCATCTCGACCGCCAAGAAAAACGGAAACAACGACGGCGTCCCGGGGTATGTCGCCGCCGCCATCCTGCAATTGGATTACGCGGCGGCAGAACAGCGGCCGATCATGAAAGCCGCATTGCAGACTGCCAACAACGTCGCCGTCGCCGCCAAGACCGCGCTCGATCTGGCCAAGTCCCAATTGACGCGGCTTGTGCTGACCGAAGCATCCAGCAAAGCGATACGAATGCTGTTCCCCGGGCTGGTAGACCCCGAGACCGCGCAACCATCCGAACTACCACCGGATTTCACTCCGGTCGGAGCCATGTTCTCGTTGCAGAACGGCATTCCGGTGACGACCACGTTGGCCGACGGATCAACTGAGACGATCACCCCCAATCCGGACGGCACGGTCACGGTCAGCACCACGGCGAAACAGCCCGATGGATCGACCATCACCACCTCGACCACCAACGGCGGCCCATCGACGACGACTGTGTCCACGCCCCGGACCGACGGCTCCGGGATTACCGATGTGAAGGTGACCGGGCCGGATGGCAAAACGCAGCGGCTGCAAACAACTTCGACTGGCGAGGGTCGATCGATTACGCAGGCGGTCAACGAGGACGGTTCACTCGGGCGAGTGGTGTCGGAGACCTATCCCCAGAACGGAGGTGTGGTTACCGACCTGTACGGCGAGAACGGTGTAATCGACCGCCAGTGGCAGCGACCGGATGGGTTTCGCGCGTTTGAACAATATGTCCAGGGAGCCGACGGTCAACCACAATTGGTTGGAACGTCGAATTCCGCTGGGATGCAATCAGTCCTGAACACCGACGGCTCAATTTCTACTACCTACCCCGACGGTCAGACCGCGCATACGGCTCAACTTGCCGACGGACGTGTCGTGACCCGATTCCAGGACGGTTCGATTCTCGAATATGATCCAAGCCAAGCGAAATCGGGTGCGCCACATGAATCCGCTTGGGATGTGGTCAAATCATGGTCTGGCTCTCAGTGGAACACCATGGTTGACTCGACTCGAAGTGGCCTCGAACAGCATACCGTCGGAAATCAGATCGGTACTGCGGCGACCGCGACCAGCGTGTGGGCTAGTAGCGCGGGTTCATCCATGGCCGAGCAGGCAGCGAAGTCGGTGGAGAATTCTATGGCAGCTCAGACTCGGGCGTTGAGTATGCTCGACTCGGGAATTCCGGGTGCAGGGAAGGCATTCGTCGGCGCAATGGACTCCGCTACTGATGCCAGCGCTAGATTCGCTCTGGCCGACACCTTGAAAGCTGACGCAAAGCTTGCGGGCTGGCCTGCCCTGATCGGAACCAACGCGTATATGAACTACGAAGACTGGGCAAATCATACGAAGTCTGGTCAGGCTGCAATTGCAAACACCGTGGGAGCTACCATTGGCGGCTGGGCTGGCGCGGAAGCTGGCGCGTACGTCGGTGGCTTGGCCTGCGCGCCATTGGGACCAATCGGTGCAGCATTCTGCGCAGGTGTCGGTGCGGCAGCCGGAGGTCTCGCCCTGGGTTCATACGCAGGAACCATCGCCGAGAAGCCATTCAACTGACATCTGAGGTCGCGAGGAGAAATTGTTGACAGGAAGCGCTGACGCTGAAGGAAATTTGCTGTCGTGGCCGTCTGAATGGGGTGCAGAGAGGCCCCCGGCGCGCCTACTACTGTCCATCGCTGTGTTTGTCCTCGGCATCATCATCGCAGCGTACTATGCCTACGATTTTGCAGGTCGTGGCGATTCGGTCCATGCGATATTCGGTCTAATTGGATGTCTGCTGTTCATTACGTTCGTCGGGTTGGCTGCTCCGCACGTCCGAGTACGGCGAAGATTACTGCCGCGCAGTATGCTTCCGGCGCATAGTGACTCCGACAGGGCCGGACTGCGCCTCACGTTTCTTGCCGCATGGAAGATGCTGCTGACAGCCTGGCTCGCTATCGCGTCGGTGTTCTTGATTGCGAGAGGCGTGCTCTTTCTGGCTGAAGTTCCGGAAGCCAGCGATTCGATGCACGCAGCTCTTATCATCGGCGGGTTCGGCGTTTCCGCCGCAGGCTTGGCGTTGGCAATCTTCATGGCGCGCTATCTGATGAGCTGGCGAAGGGAACACGATTCGATTCTGTTGAGCGAATACGGGATTGAATTGTCGCTAGGATCTTCCGCTCGGTCGATTCGCTGGGATGAGATAGGAGATGTTCGACCATGCATCGTCAATAATTCTCGCGTAGTACGGGTCGCTCCCGTGCCTGGCGAGAGGGTCCACGTTGAGATCGGGCGGAGTTTGCTAGACCGTATGCAGCGCAGCTTCTATGAACAGAGTCTTGACCTGCACCCGGGCGTTCTCTCGGTAGATCCTGCTTTGCTATTCCACCTCGTCCGGTTCTATTGGAAGCACCCCGAGGCGCGCCGAGAGCTGGCTTCCGAATCTGTGCTCGACCGCTTACATCGAGGTGACCTGCCTGAATAGCCGTTCGACATTCGAAATGGAGAACTGGTTACAGTAGCTGAGCGCCTACACCCGCGGGCGGTCGCACACCTCCCGGTCAGCAGTCGGGGAGTGCGTGACCAACATGGCCCCCCGCCAACTGTGCGACCTCCTGTCGCCGCAGTCCGGGGGCGCGCCGATTGTTCCCCTCGGGTAGTCCGACATCGCTGGGCCGCAATCGGTTCCGCCGGGTGCGCAGGAATTCGGCCAGTGCGCTTCGATCCGCCATTCCTCCAGTGTCGGTGCTGCGGGCGCGCCGTGGGTGGTACAACTTGGTCCTCCCTGCACAACCGCGGCGGCGCAATGCTGCTGTCATGACCACAGCGCTCATTACCGGAGCCAATAAGGGCATCGGATTCGAAACCGCCCGCCAACTCGCCGCTCGCGGCATCACCGTGCTGATGGCGGCCCGCGATAAGGACCTCGGCCAGGCCGCCGTCGACAGTGTGAAAGCCGAAGGCGCACAGGCGCACTTCGTCCACCTCGATGTCACCGACGCCGACTCCATCGCCCGCGCCGCCGAATGGATCGACTCCGAGTTCGGCAGTCTCGACATTCTGATCAACAATGCCGGTATCACCGGCGGTCTGGATTTCGACGGCAAACCGTCCTCCACCACGGTGGCGACCCTGCGTCAGGTCTACGAGACCAATGTCTTCGGGGTCGTGGCGGTCACCAATGCGCTGCTCCCGCTGCTGCGCCGCGCCGCGGCCGCCCGCATTGTGAATGTCTCCAGTGAAGTCGGATCCCTGGAACTGATGATGAATCCCGAGGGTCCGATGTGGCAGCTGGCCGCGATCTCCTACCCCTCCTCGAAGTCCGCCCTGAACATGGTGACCGCCATGTACGCCAAGGAACTCTGGGGCACCCCGATCAAGGTCAATGCCGCCAACCCCGGCTACTGCGCCACCGATCTCAATCACCACAGCGGGTTCCGCACCCCGGCGCAGGGCGCCGAGCCCTCGGTCTATCTGGCCACCCTCCCGGAAGACGGCCCGTCGGGCCAACTCTGGGGTTTCGAATGGGATGAGCAGGGCGGTTACGGCCGACTGCCCTGGTGAGATCGGGTTCCCGGGGCTTTCGCGTGGCGCTCATGGCGGGGAGTTTTACGTGGCCGCCATGAGCGCACTGTCGCGAATTAGTGGACTACCTCGATGATGTCGCCGGGGGAGACCCAGCGGTAGAGGGTCTCCGCGCCTTCGGGTGTCATGCGGATACAGCCGTGCGACTGCTCTTCGATCGGGCCGATATGGGTGGCGATATCGCCGTTGAAGAACACGGCCCACTTCATCTCGGCGTTATGCATGGTCGACCAGTGGTACTCCTTCTTGGAGGCCACGTGGAAGACCCCCGGGGGTGTCTCGAAACCGGGGCGGCCGTGCGAGATCGGGGTGGGGCCGTAGATGACCTTGCCGTTCTCCATGAGCCAGGCCTCGTTCTCGGACAGGCTCATACACACCCGCGCACCCTCGGTGGCGCAGGGCGCTACCACCGGCGCGGGGGCCGGCGGCTGAATGATCGCCGGGACGCCGGGGACATCGGGGCCGCCGGGCCATAGCGGTTCGGCCTGGGCGGTACCGGCCATGGCCAGGGCCGCCGACGCCATACCGGTGAGTACCGCGGTACAGGCCGATCGCTTACGGAATTGATTGCCGCTCATGACGTTCCAACCTCGCTCATCCAGGGCGCAGTGTTGCGCGACGGCGGTTCTGGTGACCGCCTCGTGGTCATGCATGGGAACTATCAGTGCATCTTATAAGCGCAAAGCGAGGATTCGTGCGGAATCGCCACGCGGGAGAATCGGCGTGTATCGCGTGCGGCGATCATTGTCCCGCTCGAAGCCGAACTCGCCCCGAACGGCCGACTCAGTCTGTGCGCTCGTGCAGGAGCAGCAACATATAGGCGGCGACACTGTGCGAATCGACGATCACCCCGTCGGCGATCATCGATTCCAGCTCGGCGCGGGTGAACCAGGCGGCGCGCATATCCTGTTCGGTCGACTCGCGTTCGGGCTCGCCCTCGGTGAGGTCGGTGGCCAGCACCACGTGGCCGTAGTGGTTGCTCGTCGCCGGGGCGGCCGCGAGCTTGCCGAGGTAGGTGAGCTCCGCGGCGCGCAGGCCGGTCTCCTCCCGGAGCTCCTGCTGGGCCACCTCGATGGGATCGAACTCCCGCGCACCCGGCACCGAACCGCCTGGGAACTCCCAACAGCGTTGCCGCAGCGGGTATCTGAACTGTTCCACCAGATGGAACCGCGCTCCGTCGAACGGCACGATAATCGCGAAGTCGGACTTGTCGATATGCGCGTAGATGCCGCTCTCGCCGTTGTCATGGCGAATGACGTCCTCGCGGAGCGTGATCCAGCGATTCGAGTAGATCTCCCGGGATGTGATCGTCTCCATCCACCGATCGTGGCGTATCCGGGGCTGATGCGTCGGTGTTGCGCGGCAGATCCATTCGCGCGGCGGCGCACTTCGGCGCGTGGTGGGCCGCGCGGTCCGGCCCGCTGCGGCGCGATCAGCGATGTACTGCCGCGCCCACGACGGATGCCGCCGCGACGGTGGCCTCGGCCAATTCGACCAGGCGCGCCGCCGGGAGCTGGGTGTCCGGGCAGGCCACGATGGAGGCCACCACCTCGCCGTCCGCGCCGAAGATGGGCGCGGCCACCGAGACCACGGCATTGTGCTCGCCCAGTTCATCGGGGAGATAGTCGATGGTGATGAGCTCGGTGATCATGGCGCTGAGCCGATGCCGCAGCGGATCGGTCACCGGTGAATGGCGCAGTGCGGTAAGCGCTTCCAGCATGGGGGCGGAGTCGTCGGCGAGGCGTTCGACCGAATAGCCGCGGGTGCGGATCGCATCGAGCACCAGCTCCAGGCGGGGGCGGTGGATCGGCTCGGCCGCCGCCAGCCAATGCTCGCGCGTGGCCGCGGGAGCCCAGGCGACGAATTCGCGACACACCGGCGGTACGAACGGGATATGCCGCCCGGCGCGCATCCACGGCACCGACGGCGTGCCGATCACCTCGGTGATGACGATCGAATCGCCTTCGCGCTCAGCCAGAAACGCGGGGATGCGGTGCGCGTCGGCCAGTCGCTGGATGGCCTCCGCCGCCAGCCTGCGCAGCGGAAACGCCGCCTCGGCGCGCCGCGCTACCGTCATCAACCCCAGCCCCAGGCAGTAATTGCCGTCGCCATCGCGAATGGTCCAGCCGTCGGCGGTGAGCTGGGTCAGTACCGCGTGTGCCGTGGCGCGGGACATTCCCGTGCCACGCACAATTTGTGCGAGCGACAGATGTTCGGCGGGGTGGCGGGAGAGCAATTCGATCGTCTGTACCACGCGTCGCGTCGGGGGAGAGGCGGCGCTCGGCTCACCGCTGGTGCGGGTGTCCGCGGCGGATAGGGCTGCGGGGGAGACGATTTCAGCCAAGGCCGTCCTCTGTGCGGGGTGGATCCCGGCCAAAAACACGCCGGGATGACGGGCGGGGGCATGACGGGCGGGGCATGACGGGCCGGCCGTGGGCGGCTGGGTGGGGCGGGGCGGGTGTGGGCGGCGGGCCGGGTGCGTCGGAGTGGCGGGCGGGATGACGGTGTTGCGGCGAATTGGGCGTGGGTATTGACCGCGACTGGTCGGGCGACCTATCGTCGGTGTCACATAATCGAACAATAGCGTCGAATATTCGACAACGCAAGTTGGACATGATCGACGCGGCGAGTGAGAAACGAATGCGCGCGGGATACGAGTTGTCGCACCTGGACGCCTTGGAGGCGGAGTCGGTGCACATCATTCGGGAGGTGGCGGCCACCTTCGAACGACCGGTGCTGCTGTTCTCCGGTGGTAAGGATTCGGCGGTCATGTTGGAGCTGGCGCGGCGGGCGTTCTGGCCCGCACCGCTGCCTTTTCCGCTGCTGCACATCGATACGGGCCGGAACTTCGACGAGGTCCTCGACTTCCGGGATCGGACCGTCGAACGGCTCGACGCTCAATTGCTGGTCGGGCGGGTGCAGGACGATATCGACGCCGGGCGCGTCACCGAGAAGGCGGGGGAGTCCCGCAATCGGTTGCAGACCGCGACCCTGCTGCGCAGTATTCGGGAGAACCGCTTCGACGCGGTCTTCGGCGGGGCCCGTCGCGATGAGGAGAAGGCCCGCGCCAAGGAGCGCGTCTTCAGCTTCCGCGACGAGTACGGCGCCTGGGATCCCCGCGCGCAGCGTCCCGAGGTGTGGAGCCTCTACAACGGTCAGCACAGCAAGGGTGAGCACATTCGCGTCTTCCCGCTGTCGAACTGGACCGAGCTCGATATCTGGGAGTACATCGAGCGCGCCGAGGTGGCACTGCCGCCGCTGTACTACGCGCACCGTCGCCAGGTACTGGAACGCGACGGAATGCTGTTGGCGGACAATAAGTTCGTCCCCCGCAAGCCGGAGGAGCCGCTCTTCGAGGCGACCGTGCGCTTCCGCACCCTCGGTGACGCCGACTGCACCGGTTGCGTGGAATCCACCGCCGCCACCCCGGCTGAGGTGATCGCCGAAACCGCCGTCACCCGCCTGACCGAACGCGGCGCCACCCGCGCCGACGACCGCATCTCCGAATCCGGCATGGAAGATCGCAAGCGAGAGGGCTACTTCTGATGCGCCGCAACCTTTTACGGCTCGCCACCGCCGGCAGCGTCGATGACGGCAAATCGACGCTCATCGGCCGCCTGCTCTTCGATTCCAAGTCGCTGTTCAGCGATCAACTCGATGCCATCGAACGCGCCAGCCTGGCCCGCGGCAATGGCGGACCGGACCTGTCCCTGGTCACCGACGGTCTGCGCGCCGAGCGGGAACAGGGCATCACCATCGATGTCGCCTACCGCTACTTCACCACGCCGCGAAGGAAATTCGTCATCGCGGACACCCCGGGGCATGTGCAGTACACCCGCAATATGGTGACCGGCGCGTCCACTGCGGACCTGGCGCTGATCCTGGTCGATGCCCGCAAGGGCGTCTCCGAGCAGACCCGCCGCCACGCCTTCCTGTCCTCGCTGCTCGGTGTCGGCCACCTGGTGCTGTGCGTGAACAAGATGGATCTGGTCGACTGGTCCGAGCGGCGGTTCGAGGAGATCCGCGAGGAGTTCGCCGATTTCGCCACCAAACTCGATGTCGGCGATCTGAGTTTCCTGCCGCTCTCGGCGCTGCACGGTGACAATGTGGTCGAAATGTCCACGCACACACCGTGGTACGCGGGGCCGCCGCTGCTGCGTCACCTCGAAGAGGTGCATATCGCCTCCGACCGCAATCTCATCGACGCCAGATTGCCTGTGCAGTACGTGATTCGGCCGCACGGTGAGAATCAGCGCAGCTATGCGGGCACCATCGCGGGCGGCATCTTCAAGCCCGGTGACGAGGTGGTCGCTCTGCCCTCGGGCCGTACCAGTCACGTGACGGAGATCTGGGGTCCGGGCGGCAGCAAGATCGAGGAAGCCTTCGCGGGGATGGCGGTCTCGCTCACCCTCGATGACGAAATCGATATCGGCCGTGGGGATATGCTCGCCCGCCCCGGTAATCAGCCGCATCAGGATCGCGATCTCGACGCCATGATCTGCTGGTTCTCCGATACCAGCGTGCTGCGCGCCGGGAACGACTACAGTATTCGCACCGCCACGCAGAACTCCAAGGTGAAGGTCACCGAGCTGGACTATCGCCTCGATGTGAACACCCTGCACCGCCAGACCGAGGCGGATCAGCTGGCGCTCAATGACATCGGGCGCGTCACCCTGCACACCCGGCAGCCGATCATGTTCGACCCGTACCGGGACAATCGCGCCACCGGCAGCTTCATCCTGGTGGACGACACCACGAATCAGACCGTCGCGGCGGGCATGATCACCGCGCGCACACCCGGAATCGCCGAGGCGACCAGCGATCGTGGGCACCGCGCCACCGGTCGCCGCCCACGCGCGAATGTGGTGTGGCACAACTCGGCCGTCGAGCGCACGCAGCGCCTGAGTGAGGGTATGACCATCTGGTTGACCGGGCTGTCCGGCTCCGGAAAGTCCTCCATCGCAGTGGAATTGGAACGCCAGCTCATCGAGGCCGGGCGTCCGGCCTATCTGCTCGACGGCGACAACCTGCGGCACGGATTGAACAACAATCTCGGCTTCACCGATGAGGACCGCCGCGAGAACATCCGCCGCGTAGCCGAAGTCGCCTCGCTCTTCGCCGATGCGGGCACCATTGCCATCGTTTCGCTGATCAGCCCGTTCCGCGAGCAGCGCCGAGACGCACGAAAGCTGCACGACGACAAGCGATTGCAGTTCCACGAGGTCTTCGTGGACACACCCCTGGAGGAGTGTGAACTGCGCGATCCCAAGGGCCTGTACAAGCGCGCCCGCTCCGGTGAACTCCCCGAATTCACCGGCATCTCATCGCCTTACGAGCGCCCGGAGTACGCCGAGCTGACCATCACGCCCGAACAGGGCACCCCGACCGACATTGCCCAACTCATCCGCCGAGAACTAGGCATTAGCTCTTGAAAGAAGGCAGACGCCTGATGGAACAAAACATCGAACAGGCCGAACTCCCGCTGACCGAGCCTCTGCTGGCCGCGGTCGCCGAGGCCGAGAAGCTCATAGCCGCAGCCGATTTCATCCGCGACGAGCATGATCTCGCCGAAGGCTACGACTACCTTCAGGGCAGTATCGCCGCGGTCATGCAGCTTTCCCGCGCGCACGGCACCTCGCACCCGTACTTCGTGACCTCCACCGGCCCGTACACCAAGATGGGCCTGGACAACCCGGACACGCTGTACTACCACGCGAATGTGGAGTCCACCGGCGAATACCTGCTCACCGGCGTACGCGGCAGCACCGTCGACCTGAGCTTCCAGGTGCTCAAGGGCGATTACACCGCCACCGACGTCCCCAACGGCGACGACGCCTTCGACGATCGCCGTCTGGAGATCGCCGAAGACGGCAGCTATCAGCTGCGTTTCGGCCCGCCCAAGGAGAACCCGGGCCCGAACTACTTCGTCCTCGGCGAGGGTGCGTCCATGCTCGCGGTGCGAGAGGTGTACGGCGACTGGGCCAATGAGCGCAAGGGCAGTATTCGCATCGAACGCGTCGACACCATCGGCACCGCACCGGTCGAACCCGATGTGGCCGCGCTGCGCAAGCGCTACCGCGCCGCCGGTCGCATGCTGCTGACCCGGGTCAACACCTGGTTCAACTTCCCCAAATGGTTCTATCTGAACCTGCCGGTGAACACCCTCACCGAACCCCGGCTCACCCCGGGCGGTTTGAGCACCCAGTACTCCTCGGTCGGTCACTTCGACCTGGCCGACGATCAGGCGCTCATCATCACCGTGCCGAAATCCGATGCGCCGTACCAGGGTTTCCAGCTCGGTAGCCGCTGGTACATCTCGCTGGACTACAGCAACCATCAGACCAGCCTGAATCACGCTCAGGCACAGGTGGATCCGGACGGCATCATCCGCATGGTCGTCTCGGCGCGAAACCCGGGCATTGCCAACTGGATCGAGACCACCGGCCGCCGCCTGGGCATTCTCCAGTTCCGCTGGCAGCGCGTCGCCCGGCCGATGACCGAGGCCGACGGGCCCACCATCGAACTGGTGCCCTTCGACAAGGTGGCCGAACGGCTACCGCACTACGCCCACAATCAGATCGACGAGGCGGGCTGGCGCGAACGAATCGCCGGCCGCCAGCGCGCTTTCGCGGAGAGGATGCTCGGATGACCCGGCTCAGGACAGGACTGCTCGACGGCAAGGTCGTGGTGATGAGCGGGGTGGGCCCCGGCCTCGGCCGCTCCATCTGCCTCGAAGCCGCCGCGGCCGGCGCGAAGGTCGTGCTGGCCGCTCGCACCGAATCCCGGTTGAAGGAGGTCGCCGCCGAGATCGAGGCCGAGGGCGGTGAAACCCTGTGCGTGCCCACCGATATCACCGAGGACGAGCAGGTGCGGAACCTCCTCGATCGCACCGTCGACACCTTCGGCAAGGTCGATGTGCTGGTGAACAACGCCTTCTCGGTGCCGTCCATGAAACCCTTGGCGCGCACCGACTATCAGCAGATCCGCGACAGCATCGAACTCACCGTGCTGGGCGGCCTGCGCATGACGCAGACCTTCACCGACGCGCTCGCCGAGACCAAGGGCAATGTCGTCATGATCAATTCGGCGGTGCTGCGGCACTCCGAACCCCGCTACGGTAGCTACAAGGTCGCCAAATCCGCACTGCTGGCCATGTCGCAGACCCTGGCCACCGAACTCGGCGATAAGGGTATCCGGGTCAATACCGTTGCCCCCGGCTACATTTGGACCGATCAGCTGAAGTGGTACTTCGGCGAGATCGCCAAGAAGTACGGCATCACCGAGGAGCAGGTCTACCAGCAGACCGCCGCCAAATCCGATCTCAAGCGGCTGCCCCTGCCCGATGAGATCGCCCGGACCGTCGTCTTCCTGGCCTCACCGTTCGCCAATGCCATCACCGGCCAGACCATCGACGTCAACTGCGGCGAGTACCACGTCTGATGTCAGAAGGAGTTCAACCCATGAGCGCACGCACCTCCGTCGGCACCGTCGAGGATCTGCACGCCTCGGCCACCCGGGTCTGCGGCCTCGAAGACTTCGGCGCGGACGACTACCTGGAGGGCCTGAGCACCCTGCTCGAGTCCTATCAGCGCGATGCCGGACTCACCGAGCTCGGCTCCAAGATGAGCCGCTACTTCCTGCGCGGGGCGCTGGTCGCCCGCGCGCTCAGCGAAGCCTCCTGGAAGGCCAATCCGGCGTACGCCGAAACCAAGGTCACCAGGCCGATTTTCGTCACCGGACTGCCCCGCACCGGCACCACCGCCCTGCACCGGCTGCTCGCCGCCGATCCGGGTCATCAGGCCCTGGAGATGTGGCTGGCCGACTTCCCGCAGCCGCGGCCGCCGCGCGAGACCTGGGCCGAGAATCCCATCTACCAGCGCATCGACGCCGGATTCGCCCAGCACCGCATCGAGAATCCGGAGTTCATGGGCGTGCACTACATGAGTGCCGCCGATGTGGAGGAGTGCTGGCAGCTGCTGCGCCAGACGATGAAGTCGATCTCGTACGAATCGCTGGCGCACCTGCCCACCTACTCGCAGTGGCTGCGCAAGCAGGATTGGACCGACGCCTACACCCGGCATCGGAAGAACTTGCAGCTCATCGGGATCGGTGACGAACGCCGCTGGGTGCTCAAGAATCCGAGTCACCTTTTCGCCCTCGACGCGCTCATGGCGGTGTACCCGGACGCGCTCATCATCCAGACCCATCGCGACCCGGTGACCATCGTCGGCTCATCGTGCAGCCTGTCGGATCAGGCCGCGCGCGGCTGGTCCACCACCTTCGTCGGTGAGACCATCGGCAAGTCGCAGTTGGAGCTGTGGTCGCGCGGTCTGCGCGAATTCAATTCCGCGCGTGCGCGTTACAACCCGGAGCAGTTCCTGGATATCGAATTCGACGAATTGCGCGCCGATCCGATGGGCACCGTCGAAAAGATCTACACCGCTTTCGGAATCGATTTCACGAACGCGGCGCAGAACTCCATGGGCGCGCTCGATGAGGAGAGCAAGAGTGGTGACCGGAAACCCGTTCACCGGTACTCGCTGGCCGATTACGGACTGACCGAAGCGCAGGTCAGGGCCGAATTCGAGGTCTAGTAAACCGTCCGAGTCCTTCCAGATATGGTTAGCGTCACCTAAACCAGCTATGGTTAGCATCTCCTAACCGCTGGTAGTGCGGTCCGGACTGGAAGGACGAGGGAAATTGAACGGACGCTGGAACGGCTCTGCGCGCACCACGGGCGCCACGCCCATGCGTAAAAACCTGATGCGTGTCTCGGCACTCGGCGTGGCCCTGCTGGTCGCCGCCGCCTGCTCGAAGTCGGAGCCGGTAGCCGACAACTATCCGCAGGCACTGGAGGGCAACCAGTACGCCCAGATCAACCTGGCCGCCAACAAGGACTCGTACAGGGCGCAGTTCACCTACCCGGAGATGGTCAATGCCTGGGGCCTGGCGAACCGGCCGAAGGGCGCGGGCGGTCACTTCTGGGTCGGCGGTGGCGGCTACTCCTTCCAGTTCGTCGGTGATGTCACCAAGTCCTCGGACCCCAAGTTTCAGAAGCTGTTCCAGGATCCGTTGAAGCTCATGAACGTCCCCGGCGCGGACTCCGACACCTCGGACAAGAGTGTCGGCAAGACCACCGGTGTCGTCTACAACCCCGCACCCATCACCTCGGATCTGTTCGTGGTGAAGGATCAGCCGGTCAGCTACGACGGCAAGGACGAGAAGCTCACCGGCTCCTCACGATTCATCTTCGCCACCGACTCCGGCAAGATCTCCGCGTGGACCGAACAGGGCGCGGGCGGCCAGATCGTGCGCCATGACGGCCCGGCGCTGGTCGAATTCGACGGCTCCGATAAGGGGATGCAGTTCTTCGGCATCGCCCTGACCCCCTCCGCCGATAAACTGCTCGCGGCCGATTTCGGTGAGAACCCGCAGATCCGGACCTTCGACAAGAACTGGAAGCTGATCCCCACCGCCGGCTTCGCCAACCCCTTCGCCACCGGCGACAATCTCGACCCGGCCGATCCGGCCAAGGGTAAGAAGGTCAAACCCGGCGATCCGGCCCCGTGGAATGTCACCACCATCGGCCAGCGCGTCTTCATTTCGTACGCCACCACCAAGCCCGATGAGGTCGACGCCTCGAAGATCGATGTGGGCGAAGAGGATTCACTCGACAAGGATGCCGACAAGGCGTCGGGTGGCAAGCCCGGCAAGGGTAAGGTCGCCGAGTTCGACGCCGCCGGCAAGCTGGTCCGCGCCATCGACGGCGACGACCGCTTCAACGCCCCCTGGGGCGTCACCATCGCCCCCGAAGGCTTCGGCCCGCTCAGCGGCAAGATCCTGGTAGGCAACTTCGGCGGCCTCGGCCACATCGTCGCCATCGACGACGCCACCGGCAAGCCCGTCGACTACCTCCGCAACACCACCGGCAAGCCGATCGAAATCCCGGGCCTGTGGGCCCTGATGTTCGGCAACGGTGAGGGCCTCGGCGACTCCGACGCCCTGTACTTCACCGCCGGCCCCGAAGACGAGAAAGACGGCCTCTTCGGCAGCCTGCGTCTGCAGTAGCCGTGAATGTCCCGAGTCGCCCCGCGGCTCGGGACATTTCGCCGTCAAAGGCACAGAAATCTGGACGAGAAGTCCGTAGTCCCGATCTCGAGCAACGACACAAACCCCAAGACCAAACCCCCGCCCTCGAGGTGATCACACCCCGTGTCTAACCCGCACACCCCTTGTGCGGGGTGTGATCCCAGTACAGGGGGTGTGATAGCCCTGTGTCGGTGGTGCGGTCGCCTCGGAAGAGGGGCGCGGGCACCGTGAGACGCTTCACTTTGACTGGATTGTCCACTTCGAGTGGGTGGTTCTTGTGGGAACGACGTAACCAGCTGTGCCAGTTCTGCTTTGCAGCCCGGTTGAGCGAAGGCAAGACCATTCGCGAATCGGCCGGACACATGGGTCGGCCACGGAACTCCGTACCACTGGCAGGGCAATCTCAGCCGAGCTGGGACAGGGCGGTGAGCAGGGGGAGGATGGTGTGCAGGAAGTCGCCGGGGCACGACGTTTCGCCGCAAATGTCTTGCCAGTCACCGTGACCGGAGACGGCGGGCTTGGTGGCGGTGATGCCATTCACGGGGTTGACGTAGTTGATCTGGGCGAAGGGGTGAATGCCCAGGCCGGTGCAGAGGCGGGTCAGGACCGCGTCGAGGCTGTGCAGGGCAGGTTTGCTGGGGAGGGTGTGGGTGAAGTCGCCGATCAGGCAGATGCCGATATTTCCCGAATTCGCGCCGCGCACATGGCCTGCCGTGACCACCTCGGCGCCGGGCTTCAGGTCTGTGCCGGGTTTGAGGATGGGGGCGTCGTCGGTGCCGGGGTGACGGGCGGAGTAGATGACGCCGTTCGGGTCGATCATGAGGTGGTAGCCGAGATCGCCCCAGCCTTGGCCGTCCGGATCGGGGAGGGCGTGGAAGCGGTAGACGCCGCGGACCGCGTCGCGGTAGTCGTCGTACTCCGCGCCGGTGGGGATCTGGGTGTGGTGCACGGTAATCAGCTGTGCCGGTGAGTATTCCGGTTCCCCCCAGGTCTGGAGGGATTCGTCCGCGCCCCAGCCGGAGCGGGTGACCGCCGGGAAACCCCAGGCGTAGGAGGTGGTTACCGGTGTTTTGAACGGCTGCGCTGTCACGGGCGCGAAAACGCTGGGGAGCGTGATGTTTTCGGCGATCACGTCGACCTTGTCGGCCCCCGCCGGGATCGGCACGATCTCCGAGAGCTTGCCGGGGCGATCATCGCGCCCGTGGGCGGTGCGGTGTACGGGAACCGGATCGGTCCATGCGCCCGCTACCCGGAATCGCACCGAGGCGGGTTTCGCGGTCGGTTCCACATCTCTCAAGGCGGTGAAAATACCGCCCTTGCAATCGGTTCCCGCTGTTGGCCCGGCGTGCGCGCTGCCACGCGCTCCGAGCATTCCGGCCGCCGCGACAGCAGCGGCCCCGGTTAGTAGTGTGCGGCGATCGATTCGATTGTTCTGTGTCACTTCAGTCCTCGCTCTTTCGTCCGATGAATCGTACGAAAGGGCAACGACTACTCGGTGACCCGCACCGGGAATCGGGCCGTGAGACCGTCGACGAAGGCGGTCAGCGCCAATTCGAAACTCTCGGAATCGATTTCGTCCGCGCGAGCGCGCAACAGATGCGCCTGCTCCAGATGCGGATAGCGATCCCGGTAAACCTGTACGTCATCGACGAAACCGCGGGAGAAGGAGCCGATGGTCGCGCCCATGACCAGATAGCGGGTGGCCGCGCCGATCATGGTGGCCTCGCGTGGCGGCCAGCCCGCGCCGACCAGTCCGCCGTGTACGGCGTCGGCGTGCCGCAGATTCTCCTCCCGCTTGCCGGGACCGGCCGCCAGATACGGCACGAAGTTGGGGTGCGCGACGAGTTCATCGCGGTAGGACCGCGCCCAGGACATCAGCCCGTGCTGCCAATCCCCGGAATCGAAGGCGGAGGTGTCGACGCGGCTCATGATGCCCGCGGCGATGTCATCGAGGAGATCGTCCTTGGTGGGGTAGTGGCCATAGAGCGAGGCGGCCTGCACACCCAGTTCGGCGGCGAGTTTGCGCATGGACAGCTCGGCCAGCCCATCGCGATCGACCAGCGTCAGCGCGGCGTCGCGAATGCGTTCGCGACTCAGCAGCGGCACCTTCGGTCTGGCCATTGCTTGAAGTTATCACCCGGGTCTTGAAAAACCGAACACCGTTAGGATAGCTTCGCAGGCATAAACCTAACAACGTTTGGTTAGGAGCCATTCAGCATGGACTTCGAGCTCGGCGAGGCACAGCGCGAACTACGCGAGGTCGCCCGCGCCTGGGTGGACAAAGAGGTCGTCCCCTTCGCCGCCGCATGGGATCGCGAAGAATCGGTGGACACCGCCATCGTCGGCAAACTCGGCGAGATGGGCTTCCTCGGTATCGAGATTCCCGAGGAGTACGGCGGCTCCGGCGGCACCGCCCTGGACTACTGCCTGCTCCTGGAGGAGCTCGGGCGCGGGGACAGTTCGGTGCGCGGCATCGTCTCGGTCTCGCTCGGGTTGGTGAGCAAGTCGATCAAGACGTACGGCACCGATGCACAGCGGCGAGAGTGGTTGCCGCGCTTGTGTTCCGGGCAGGCCCTGGGCTGCTTCGCGCTCACCGAACCCGAGACCGGCTCGGATGCGGGCAACCTCACCGCCAAAGCCGTTCGAAACGGCGATGATTGGCTCATCTCCGGCACGAAGATCTTCATTACCAACGGCACCTGGGCCGATGTGGCCATCGTCTTCGCACGCAGCGGCGGACCCGGGCCAAGGGGTGTGACCGCCTTCTTGGTGCCCACCGACGCGCCCGGCTTCACCCGCACCGAGATCAAGGGCAAGCTCGGACTGCGCGGCCAGGCCACCGCCGAACTCGTCCTCGATCAGGTACGGGTGCCCGACTCCGCGCGGCTCGGCGATGAGGGGCAGGGCTTCAAAATCGCCATGGCCGCACTCGACAAGGGCCGCATGGGCGTGGCCGCCGGATGTGTCGGCGTTGCCCGCGGCTGTCTCGAGGCGGCGGTGAAATACGCTCGGGAGCGCGAGCAGTTCGGCAAGCCCATCGCCTCCTATCAGCTGGTTCAGGAACTGCTCGCCGATATCGCCGTCGACGTCGAGGCGGCTCGGCTGCTCGCCTGGCGGGTGGCCGACCTGGTGGAGCGCGGTAAACCGTTCGGCACCGAAGCCTCGGTCGCCAAACTGTTCGCCAGTGAGGCCGCGGTCAAGGCCGCCAACAACGCGATTCAGGTGTTCGGCGGGTACGGGTACATCGACGAATTCCCGGCCGCCAAATACCTGCGCGATGCCCGGGTGCTCACGCTGTACGAGGGCACCAGCCAGATTCAGAAGCTGCTCATCGGACGCGCCCTCACCGGCGTGAACGCCTTCAACTGACATCGTTCCCAACAACATTCGCTGACAAGGAGTTTCGCTATGACTTCGAAGGTTGCATTCGTCACCGGCGCGGCGCGCGGTATCGGCGCGGCCACCGCCTCCCGGCTCGCGGCCGACGGATTCACCGTCGTCATCGCCGATCTGGACGAGGCCGCCGGTAAGACCGCCGTGGACACCATTGTGGCCGCGGGCGGTAAGGCCATCGCGGTGGGCTGCAATGTCGCCGACGAAGCCTCGGTGGATGCGGCGTTCGAACGCGTTGTGGCAGAGCTGGGTTCGGTCGACGTGCTGGTCAACAATGCCGGTGTGCTGCGCGACAACCTGCTGTTCAAGATGTCGGTCGAGGACTGGGACACCGTCATGTCGGTGCATCTGCGCGGCGCGTTCCTGTGCAGCCGGGCCGCGCAGCGGTACATGGTGAAGCAGAAGTCCGGAAAGATCGTGAACACCTCCAGCGTGTCCGCGCTGGGCAGCCGTGGGCAGGCCAATTACTCGGCCGCCAAGATGGGTATCCAGGGCTTCACCCGGACGCTGGCCATCGAGCTCGGCCCGTACGGGATCAATGTGAATGCCGTCGCGCCGGGTTTCATCGTCACCGATATGACCGATGCCACCGCCGCGCGTGTCGGCGTCGATCCGGCCGAATTCCGTAAGGCCGCAGCCGAAGTCACCCCGTTGCGCCGTGTCGGCTACCCCGAGGACATCGCCAATGTGGTGTCGTTCCTCGCCTCCGAAAACTCGTCCTTCGTGACCGGCCAGACGATCTACGTCGACGGCGGACGCAAGCTCTAACAACTCTCAGAGAAAAGAATCATGCAGCGAACAGTCTTCGACGCCGACCACGATGCCTTCCGTAAGACGGTGCGCTCCTTCATCGAATCGGAGGTCGCACCGCATTACGACGAGTGGTACGAGGCGGGCATCGTGCCGCGCGAGTTCTACTACAAGCTGGCCGAACTCGGCATCTTCGGTATCGAGGTACCGGAGGAGTTCGGCGGCGCGGGTATCGAATCCTTCAAGTTCCAAACCATTCTCATCGAGGAGTGCGCCCGCGCGGCCGTCTCCTTCGGTGGGTCCAGCGTGCACGTGGGCCTGTGCCTGCCGTATCTGAAGATGCTCGCCACCCAGGAGCAGAAGGAGCGCATGCTCCCGGGCTTCGTCAGTGGCGAGATCATGTTCGCGATCGCCATGACCGAGCCCGGCACCGGCTCGGACCTGGCCGGAATGCGGACCACCGCAAAGCTTTCCGCGGACGGCACGCACTATGTGCTGAACGGGTCCAAGACCTTCATCACCGGCGGCGTACATGCCGACCGGGTGATCGTCTGCGCCCGCACCGCCGCACCGTTGGAAAACGATCGCCGCCACGGTATTTCGCTGTTCCTGGTGGATACCAAGTCCCCGGGATATGTGGTGGGCCGCAAGCTGGACAAGCTCGGGCTCAAGACCTCCGATACCGCGGAGCTCAACTTCACCGATGTGAAGGTGCCGGTGGCGGATCTGCTCGGCGAGGAGAACAAGGGCTTCTCCTACCTGGGTCTGAACCTGCCCCAGGAACGGCTCTCCATTGCCGTCGGCGCGTACGCGCAGGCCACCGCCGCCATCGCGTTCGCCAAGGAATACACCAAGCAGCGCAATGTCTTCGGGCAGCCCGTCGCCAGCTTCCAGAACACCAAGTTCGAACTGGCCGCCTGTCAGGCCGAGGTCGATGCCGCCGAGGCCGTGGTCGATCGCGGGCTCGAGGCCCTGGACGCCGGGACGCTCACCCCGGCCGATGCCGCCTCGGCCAAGCTGTTCTGCACCGAGGTCGCCGCGCGTGTCATCGATCGCTGCCTGCAGTTGCACGGCGGCTACGGGTTCATCAACGAGTACCCGATCGCCCGCCTGTACGCCGACAACCGCGTGAACCGCATCTACGGCGGCACCAGCGAGGTCATGAAGATGATCATCGCCAAGGACATGGGCCTGTAGCCCGCATCCGACATCGCTCCAACCCATGAGGTCTCAATGAACGCGACTCTCTCCCTGGCCAGCATTCTCGCCGAACCGGCGCGACGACGGCCCGACCACCTCGCTCTCATCGAAGGGGCGCAACGGATTACCTTCGCCGAGCTGTGGCGGCAGGCCCGCGAACAGGCCGGGGCGCTCATCGCACTCGGTGTGCGGCCCGGGGATCGGGTCGCGCTCATGGGACCCAATACCGCTGACTTCCCACGCGCCTACTTCGCGATTCTCGCGGCGGGCGCGACGGTGGTGCCGGTACATCTGCTGCTCACCGCGCCCGAGGCCGAGTACGTATTGCGCGACAGCGGCGCTTCGCTGCTGATCGCCCACGATATGGTCGCACCGGTGGCCGAGGCGGCCGCCGAGAGCGCCGGGATTCGCTGCATCAGCCCGAAAGAACTTGTCGGCGACGCGATTCCGACGTTCATCTCGCGCAGTCCGCTCGATACCGCAGTGGTGTTCTACACCAGCGGCACCACCGGAACACCCAAGGGCGCGGAGCTCAGCCACCTCAATATGGTCATGTGCGCGACGGTGAACGCCTTCGACGCCAATGAGGTGCACCGCGATGACATCGCCCTGGGCGCACTGCCGCTGTTCCACGTCTTCGGGCAGACCGTCTCGATGAACTCGCACTGGCGGGTCGGCGCGACCCTGGTGCTGCTGCCGAGATTCGATGCGGCAGAGGCGATTCGGCTCATGAACACCGAGAACATCAATATGTTCCACGGTGTCCCGACCATGTACCTCGGCCTGTTGGAGGCGGCGAAACACGCCGAGAAGCTGCCCGAGCTCAAGCTCTGCATCAGTGGCGGCGCGGCCCTGCCACCCTCGGTGCTCGAGGAGTTCGAGCGCGTCTACGGCGCGAATGTGCTGGAGGGCTACGGACTTTCGGAGACCTCACCCACCGCGACGGTCAACCAGCCGCAGCTCGGCGCACGCGCCGGAACGGTCGGGCACGCGGTCTGGGGCGTGGACGCCGAGATCGCCGATCCGGATGTGCGCGACCGCATCGAACTGCTCCCCGCCGGGAGCATCGGCGAGGTCGTGGTGCGCGGCCACAATGTGTTCAGCGGTTACACCGGTAGGCCGGAGGCCACCGCGGAGGCGGTGGTGGACGGCTGGTTCCGCACCGGAGACCTCGGCACCAAGGATGAAGAGGGCTACCTGCGCATTGTCGACCGCATCAAGGAGATGATCATCCGCGGCGGATTCAATGTGTACCCCACCGAGGTGGAGGCCGCGCTCCTGCGGCATCCCAAGATCGCGCAGGTCGCGGTGATCGGTGTACCCGATGACAATTACGGCGAGGAGATCCTGGCCGTCGTCATACCCGCCGAACCGGTCACCGCCGATGAGGTAATCGATTACGCCCGTGAGCATGTCGCGCGCTATAAGTACCCGCGCCGCGTCGAATTCCTCACCGAACTCCCACTCGGGCCGACCCATAAGATCCTGAAACGAGAACTGAAGGAGCGTTTCGCATGAGCGGTCAGGCTCGGAGGCGGCAGCACGGTGTAACCACGCAGAGTCCCGCACCTGCGACAGGAGGTACAGCATGATCGACTTCGCCACCTTCGATCAGCTGCGCGCGGCGGTGGGCACCGAAATCGGGGTCAGCGATTGGTTTCTCGTCGACCAGCAGCGCATCGATCGGTTCGCCGAGGCCACCGGTGATCACCAGTGGATCCACGTCGATCCGGTACGCGCGGCCGAGGGACCTTACGGCCGCACCATCGCCCACGGGTTCCTGACCCTGTCCCTGGTCGTCCCCATGACCGCCCAGGTGATGGAGTTCAGCTGCGCCCGCATGGCAATCAACTACGGGCTCAACAAGGTTCGCTTCATCAGCCCGGTTCCGGTGGGCAGTCGCATCCGCGGTCGCTTCACCCTGAACTCGGTGACCGATATCCCCGGCGGTGTCCAGGCCGAGCGCACGGTCACCGTCGAGATCGAGGGCGAGGCCAAACCGGCCTGCGTCGCGGAGAGCATCGCCCGTTATCTGTCCTGAGTGCCGGTTCGGCGTGAGAACCTTTCGCTCTCACGCCGACTCAGCGTTCGGGGTAGCCAGGACTCGGGATCAGCGATGGGTATTCCGTAGCCGGGGCGGTCGCCGATATCGCCTCGTGCTCGGGCCACCGCAGGTCTTCCGGCCGCCGCGGGCGCTGATCTACTTGACCGGTCCGAAAGGCTGTGCCGAGAGCGGGGATTCGTCCGGGGTCATGGTCGCCACCACGGCGATACCGGCGGAGCGGAAATTGCTCAGTGCCCGCGCGATATGGTCCGCCGAGGTGATCAGGATGGCGGCGTGCGCGCCGATCGCCTCCATGAGCTGCGCCGAGAACGCCGCATTCTGAACCGTGGAGTTCGCCTTGGTCTCACTGTGAATGCGCTCGGGGTGGATGCCGCGTGCGATCATCCAGTCCGCCATGGCCTGTGCCTCGGTGCGTCCGTTCTGCGGATTGCCGCCGGTGACGATGACCGGCGCCTCGGGGGAGAGCAGCGCCGAGACGTATCCGGCGTACAGGCGGTTGATCAGCTCCGGGCGCATATCGCCGTCCGGTTGCAGCCCGTAGCCGAGCACCACGATCGCGGTGGTGGGGCTGAACATGGCGGGCAGGTCGAGACCGGGCAGGTCCAGCCCCGGCATCAGGTTGGTCACCGAATTGAGTGCGGTGACAACATCTTCGGTAATGCCCGCGATGGGGGTCGCGGGCACGGCCGAACCCTCGGCGTGGGCCGGGATGGCGGCCGCGGTGATCGCCGCGACGGTGGCCCCGGCGAGCAGGGTGCGCACGGCGAGGCGAGCGGTATTTCGGGAGAGGTGGCGCAGAACCGGAACGGCCGGTAGCAGGTCGTACATCGGAAACCCCCTGGATAGCCACTAGTGACTACTAGTCGGTTCACATTTTGATCCATGATCACCCGAAATCCTCGCCCGGGTACGGAAATCGTGAAAACAAGACCCCAATTTCTGGAACTTGTTCACTCAGTGGGACGTTCGGGTTCAGTGGAAGGCGTCCCGATGGGCTCGGCACCACTGCTCGAAGGTGCGCGGAGCCCGGCCCAGCAGCTCGGCGACCGTCTCGGTGCGCAGACCGACTGTGTCCGAACGCATCCGGTCGAAGGATTCGCGAATCGCCTCGGCCAGCGCCGGGGGCGCGCCCCGGGGAAAGCGGGCGCGAACGGCCTCGTCCGCGGTGGCGGTGGCGCGAATCCGCAAGGGGCGGTCCAGGACTCCGGAGAGAATCGCGACCTGCTCCGCGCAGGTCAGTGATTCGTCACCGGTCAGGTTGTACGCGGCTTTCGCATGACCGTCCTCGGTCAGTGCCAGGGTCGCGACCGCCGCGATATCGGCGGGGTCGATGGGTGCGAAGCGACCCGGTCCGGTCGGATCCAGAATGGGCTCATCCGCGCGAATCGCCGGAATCCACTCCAGGACATTGGTCATCAGCCCGCCCGGACGCAGGATCGTCGAGTCGATACCGCTGTCGATGACGAGCTGTTCCCGCGCGTGATGCCAGCGACCCATGGGCGGAATCGGATCGCCGAGAGCCCAGAACGAGGAGATCAGCACGACGCGCTCGACCCCGGCCGTGCGAGCGGCCGCGACGGCATGCTCGGCGTGGTCCATGCCGGTGCCGGGTACGAGCAGGAACAGCGCGGTGACACCGTCGAAGGCGGTGGTCAGGGTCGCGGGATCGTCGAGATCGCCGAGGTGGAGTTCGGCTCCGGGGAGATCGGCGGCTCGTGCGGTATCGCGCACCAGTGCCCGGTACGGCACCGCGGCCGCACCCAATTGTCGAGAGAGCTCCCGGCCTATGTTTCCGGTGGCTCCGGTCAGAAGTATCATGAAAAACGCTCCAAGTCGTTAGCCGTCTATCGAATAACGCTAGACGGCTAACGATCTCGGGTCAATGGTCGATTTCGCATATCGGAGGGTCGATGTCCGCATTCCTGGACCTGCACGGCAGCACATCGAAAGCCTTGCGCGCCTTGGCCGATCGCGATATGCGACGGCACGGCCTGCATCTGGGCCAGAACCATGTGCTCGCCGTGCTCTGGGAGCGGGACGGGCGCACCCCGGGGGAGATGGCGGCCGCGCTGAACGTCACCACCCCGACTGTCGTCAAAATGGCGACCCGCATGACCGCGGCCGGACTGCTGGTCCGCCGCCCCGACGATCGCGACAACCGACTCGTTCGACTCTGGCTCACCGATAAGGGCCGCGAACTCCAGGGCCCGGTCGAGGCCGATCGCAAGCTGCTGGAGGACAGGGTGACCGCCGCCCTCACCGATACCGAACGCGCACATCTGATGTCGGCCCTGACCAAGATTCACGCCAGCGCCACCGAACTCCTCGGCGGCCCCATCGACCAACCCGGCACGCTGCCCGACTGACACAACCGGCAACGCCGCGCCCGTGATCACCTAGAGTTGGGCGCATGATTACCGCGATCGTGCTGATCCACGCCGAGTCCGACCGCATTCCTGAGACCGCGCAGGAGTTGGCGGATATCGACGGGGTGGCCGAGGTCTATTCGTGCGCGGGCGATGTGGATCTGATCGCCGTCGTACGGGTGCGCGAGTACGAGCGCATCGCCGAGGTGGTGACCGGGCGCATCAACAAGACCCCGGGCGTCGTGCGCACCGCGACCCATATCGCGTTCAAGTCCTACTCGCGCGCCGATGTCGAGGCGGGCTTCTCCATCGGCGAATAGCGGCTCAGTCCGACTGGACCGACGCTCCGAGTGGCGTCGCCGTCCGGCCGGGCTCCACCACATTGGTGACCCCGCCCTTACAGACGGGGAGTAGATACACGCGGATCCCGCGGTCGGTCCTGTTCTCCACCGCGATGCGTCGCGGCACCTTGCGAATGGTCAGACAACCGGACGGGTCGAGGTAGTGGTGCCCGTCGACGGTCAGCGTGCCCGCGGCCGTCTCTCGCACGATCGGTGCGACCGGGTGTGCACCGCTCTCCGGCACCGCGCCCAGTAACCCGCCCACGCCGAGCACCGCCGCGACCGTGAATAATCCACGCCGCCAAGGGATTCCGCAGTGCTCACAGGTGTGCGCCATTACGGTGCGGTCGTTGACGCACCGGCGTTCATCACTCGTAATCGCACCATGCCGCACATCCTCGACTCGGTCCGTACGGCGATCACCCGCGCCCGGCAGCGGAGAACCGCCTGCTCAACGATCGAACTGTAGCGCTGTCGCGGGCATCTCACCGGCAAACGCGCGGGGTTACTCCGCGTCGAGCTGATTGGTGACGGTCGCCCAGCGGTCCAGCAGGTCCGCCGCCGCACCGGTATCGATGGCCGCGGCGACCTTCTCCAGGGCCACCGCCAGCTGCGAGTGCAGATCACCCGCGGCGGACTCGGGGGTCATCTCGAAGGCGACCACGGCGGCCGCGGAGTTCAGTAGCACGGCATCGCGCACCGGGCCGCGTTCACCCGCGAGCATATTGCGGGCGATCACCGCGTTCATCTCCGCGTCACCACCCTTGAGCGCCGACGGATCCACCCGCGCGATCCCCAATTTCGTTGGGTCGATGGTGGTTTCGACACTGCGCCCGCCCGCGACCACCCACGCATCGGTGGTGTCCGCGGTGGTGATCTCGTCCAGGCCGTCATTACCGCGCACGATCAGCGCGGTGGAGCCGCGGCTCGCGAACACACCCGCGATGGTCGGCAGCAGATCCGCGAACGCGCAGCCGATGAGTCCGGCGGTCGGCTGGGCCGGATTGGTCAGCGGGCCCAGGATATTGAAGACCGTGGGGATGCCGATCTCACCGCGCGCCTTGCTCGCGTACCGCAGCGAGGGATGGAAGACCGGGGCGAAACAGAAGCCGATCCCGACCTCCTGCACCGACTTCGCCACCGATTGCGGGCCGAGGGCGATCTTCACCCCGAGCGCCTCCAGCACATCCGCGCCGCCGCTCTTGGACGAGGCCGCGCGATTACCGTGCTTGACCACCGGAATACCGGTGGCCGCCACCACGATCGAGGACATGGTGGAGATATTGACCGTGCCGGACCGGTCGCCGCCGGTGCCGACGATATCGACCGCGCGGCCCTCATAGGGCACCCGGCGCGCGTGCGACAGCATTCCGTCGGCCAATCCACCCAGCTCATCGGGGGTGGGGCCCTTCATCTTCAGCGCCACGCCGAAGGCCGCGATCTGCGCCGAGGTCGCGCTGTCGGTGAAGATCTCGTTCATGGCCCACGCGGCCTCATCCGCGGACAGGTCGTTGCCGTCGGTGAGGATGCCGAGAATTTCTCGCCAGCTGCGCGCGCTCATTGACTCTTCCATTCGGGTTCAACCAACTCTCGGGACTCTCAGGGGCTTCGCCCCCGAACCCCCCGGGAATCCGGAGTGATGTCGGGCCACCAGTGTTGTCGGAGCAAGCCTAGTGCGCGGGGGCTATTTCTTTTCCCTTGGTTGTCCCGGTGCGGGTTGCAGGGCGTCCCAGCCGAGGGCGTCACCGTCATGGCGCTGGGCCAGGCCCGCCATTCGGGAGCGCTCCTGCGAGCAGTGCAGGGCGTCCAGGAGCTGTACCCGCTGCAAGATCATGTTCGCCTCGTAGTCGTAGTCGGTTAACTCATATCCGTCCTGCGCGGCTATGACTGCGACAGACTGCATCTGATCATCGGGAATCCGCAGGTGATGCCGCAGCACGGCAGGCTGGTCGGCAGTCCAGTTCTCCGCTCGTGCGAGCGCCGCCGAACACGCCTCCGCGTCGTCGAAGCTCGACGCCACCACGATCAGATCGCCGCGCCCGGGATCCAGTTCCGTTGTCCCGCCGCGCCGCAGCAGCTTTCGAACCCACTCCATCGCTGTGTCCAACTCCTCGAATCTCGGCTCAGGTTTCTCTTACCCGGTCAATCTAGGCTGGTCCGTGACACGCCGAGCGCCCCACGAGAGGCTCGCTCGCCCTGCGGTTTCCGACACGTACGACGAAGTTTCGTACCCCGCTATGTCTGTCGTACTACGACAAGTCATACTTACCGGCGTGACGACCGCAGTAGGGACCCCAGGATCGGCCATTACCCAGCGAGTGCATTCGCTGAACCGGCCCAACATGGTCAGCGTCGGTACCATCATCTGGCTGTCGAGCGAGTTGATGTTCTTCGCCGGCCTGTTCGCCATGTACTTTGTCGCCCGCGCGCAGGCCCACGGCCACTGGCCGATGGAGCCGACCGAGCTGAACCTCAAGCTCGCCGTGCCGGTGACCGCTGTGCTGGTGGCCTCGTCCTTCACCTGCCAGATGGGTGTCTTCGCCGCCGAGCGCGGCGATGTGTTCGGCCTGCGTCGCTGGTACACCGTCACCCTGATCATGGGCGCGATGTTCGTCGCCGGTCAGGGCTACGAGTACACCAACCTGGTCAAAGAGGGCACCACGATCTCCAGCACCGTGTACGGCTCGGTCTTCTACATCACCACCGGCTTCCACGGTCTGCACGTCATCGGCGGTCTGATCGCGTTCGTGTTCCTGCTGATCCGCACCTCGCTCAGCAAGTTCACCCCCGCGCAGGCCACCGCCGCGATCGTCGTCTCCTACTACTGGCACTTCGTCGACATCGTTTGGATCGGGCTCTTCGCCACGATCTACTTCATCCGCTGACGCGGATCCAGTACCACGGCACTGCCCGCCGTAGGCACGAAGCTTCTGACAAGTCGGTTCCGTCTACTCCAAAGGGACACAGATGAGTTCATCTCCCCCGTCAGCGCCAGATCCCAGCGAGGGGATCGGCGAGGCCACCAAGACCCGCAAGCAGCGGCGCCTGCGCCGCAAGCTGGCCGGCGGTCTGGTTCTTCTGATGGGCCTCGTCGGAGCCGGCTTCGCGGCATCGGCCCTGACCCCGCAGGCGCAGGTCGCCACCGCGCACGAGGACCAGTCCGCGCTGATCCGCGAGGGCAAGCAGATCTACGACACCTCCTGCGTCACCTGCCACGGTGCCAACCTGCAGGGTGTCCAGGATCGCGGCCCGAGCCTCATCGGCGTCGGCGAGGCCGCGGTGTACTTCCAGGTGTCGTCCGGTCGTATGCCCGCCGCCCGCAACGAGGCGCAGATCGTCCGTAAGCCCCCGAAGTTCGACGCGCACCAGACCGACGCCCTCGGCGCCTACATCCAGGCCAACGGTGGCGGTCCGACCGTCGTTCGGGACAGCAACGGTGAGATCGCGCAGGAGTCCATCATCGCCGGAGCCGATCTCGGCCGCGGTGGCGAACTCTTCCGCATGAACTGCGCCTCCTGCCACAACTTCACCGGTAAGGGCGGCGCGCTGTCCTCCGGTAAGTTCGCTCCGCCTCTGGAGGAGGCGAGCGAGCAGCAGATCTACCTGGCCATGCTCACCGGCCCGCAGAACATGCCCAAGTTCTCCGACCGGCAGCTGACGCCGGAGGAGAAGAAGGACATCGTCGCGTACATCAAGGACCGGATGGAGACCAAGTCCGAGGGCGGCTACGGCCTCGGCGGCTTCGGTCCCGCGACCGAGGGTCTGGCCATCTGGATCGTCGGCATCGTGGTTCTGGTCGGATCGGCTATGTGGATCGGATCCCGGTCATGACCGCGTCAGGCCCGGAGGCGGTAGCGCAGCGTAACCACGGAGGGCCCGCGGGCATGACCCGGAGGATTCAGTCATGAGTGAACAGGAGCGAAAGAGCATGGGGGACAACCCCAGCGAGCACGACTTCACCGATGAGCAGCTCGACGCCATGTCGCGCGATGAGCTCGTCGAACTCGGCACCAAGCTCGACGGTGTCGACGTCGCGTACCGCGCCCCCCGCTGGCCGGTCCCCGGTACCCGCGCCGAGAAGCGCGCCGAGCGTCAGGTGGCGCTGTGGTTCGCCATCTCCGCGATCTTCGGCGCCGCGCTCATCGGCGTCTACCTCTTCTGGCCCTGGGAGTACAAGGGTCGCGGCGAGGAGGGCAACGGCGCTTACACGCTGACCACCCCGCTGTACGGCCTCACCATGGGCATCGCGGTGCTCGCCATCGGTATCGCCGTGGTGCTCATCCGCAAGAAGTTCATCCCGGTCGAGATCTCCATCCAGGACCGCCACGACGGTAAGTCCTCCGAGGTCAACCGCCGCACCCTGGCCGCGCAGCTGCAGGACGCGGTGGACACCTCCACCCTGGGCCGCCGCAAGCTCATCACCCGCACCGCGGGTGCGGGCGCGGGCCTGCTCGGCATCGGCGCGCTGTTCGTCTTCGCCGGCGGCATGATCAAGAACCCATGGGCCAAGGGCGACAAGTCGCCGCTGTGGGTCTCGGGCTGGACCCCCGATTACGAGGGTCAGACCGTCTTCCTGCGCCGCGATACCGGCCGCCCCGAGGACATCGTCCTGGTGCGCCCGGAGGATCTGGACGCGGGCGCGATGGAGACCGTCTTCCCCTGGAAGGAAGAGTGGCGCGGTGACGAGCACGAGACCCTCCAGTCTCTGCGCGGAATTCGCAACGCCGTCATGCTGATTCGCCTGCGCACCAAGGACGCCGAAGGCGCCATCAAGCGCAAGGGCCAGGAGAGCTTCAACTACGGCGATTACTTCGCCTACTCGAAGATCTGCACCCATCTCGGTTGCCCGACCTCGCTTTTCGAGCAGCAGACCAACCGGATTCTCTGCCCCTGCCACCAGTCGCAGTTCTCCGCGACCGAATGGGGTAAGCCGGTCTTCGGTCCCGCCGCTCGCGCGCTGCCGCAGCTGCCGATCACCGTCAATGCCGAGGGCTACCTGGTCGCCGTACACGACTTCATCGAGCCCCTCGGCCCGGCCTACTGGGAGCGTCGTTCATGAGCCAGGCCAACGAACTCGACGAGCGGTACCACGCTGCCGCATTCGTGAAGCGGTCGATCAACAAGGTCTTCCCGACCCACTGGTCGTTCCTGCTCGGTGAGATCGCGCTGTACGCGTTCATCATCCTGCTGCTGTCGGGTATCTACCTGACGCTGTACTTCGACCCGTCCATGAGCGAGACCGTCTACCAGGGCGCGTACCAGCCCCTGCGCGGTGTCACCATGTCGCGGGCCTATGAAACCGCGCTGAACATCTCCTTCGAGGTGCGCGGCGGTCTGTTCGTGCGCCAGGTGCACCACTGGGCGGCGCTGCTGTTCGCGGCGTCGATCATCATCCACCTGTTCCGCATCTTCTTCACCGGCGCGTTCCGCAAGCCGCGTGAGGCCAACTGGGTGATCGGCTCGCTGCTGCTCATCCTGGCGATGTTCGAGGGCTTCTTCGGTTACTCGCTCCCGGACGACCTGCTCTCGGGTACCGGTCTGCGCGCGGCCTTCTCGGGCATCACCATCGGTGTTCCGGTCATCGGCACCTGGCTGCACTGGCTGATCTTCGCGGGCGACTTCCCGGGCACGATCATCATTCCGCGCCTGTACATCGCGCACGTGCTGCTCATTCCGGGCATCCTGCTGGCCCTGATCGCCGCGCACGTCGCGCTGGTCTGGTACCAGAAGCACACCCAGTTCCCCGGACCGGGTCGCAAGGAAACCAATGTCGTCGGCGCGCGCATCGTGCCGGTGTTCGCCGCCGACCAGGGCGCGTTCTTCATGTTCACCCTGGGCATCGTCGCGATCATGGGTGGCGTGCTGCAGATCAACCCGATCTGGAACCTGGGTCCCTACAACCCGTCTCAGGTCTCCGCGGGTTCGCAGCCGGACTTCTACATGATGTGGACCGACGGTATGGCGCGTCTGATGCCGCCGTGGGAGCTCTACTTCTGGGGCCACACCGTGCCGGCCGCGTTCTGGGTCGCGCTCATCATGGGTCTGGTGTTCACCGTCCTGGTGATCTACCCCTGGATCGAGAAGCGCCTCACCGGCGACACCGCTCGCCACAACCTGCTCCAGCGTCCGCGCGACGTGCCGGTCCGCACCGCCATCGGTGCCATGGCCATCGCGTTCTACCTGGTGTTGACCCTGGCGTGTGTCAACGACATCATCTCGCTGAAGTTCGACATCTCGCTCAACGCCACCACCTGGATCTTCCGCATCGCACTGCTGACCGCGCCGCCGATCGCCTACTTCGCGGCGTACCGGCTCTGCCTCGGCCTGCAGCGCAGCGACCGGGCGGTGCTCGAGCACGGTATCGAGACCGGTGTCATCAAGCGCCTGCCGCACGGTGAGTACATCGAGATCCACCAGCCGCTGGGACCGGTCGATTCGCACGGCCACCCCATCCCGCTGGAGTACCAGGGCGCACCCGTGCCCAAGAAGATGTCCAAACTCGGCTCCGCCGGCAAGCCCGGCACCGGCTCCTTCCTGTTCGCCGACCCGGCCCAGCAGCAGCTGGACAATGTCGCGAACGCGCACAAGGAAGAGCACGACATGCTGGCCGCCCTGGAATCCCACCAGGACACCGCGGACAGCGGTTCGCACGGCCACTGAGGTCGACAGCTGTAAAGGGAAGGCCCCGAGTCGAATTCGACTCGGGGCCTTCCCCTGTTGGTAGGCAGCTCGTTCAGAGCGCCCCCGGGAATCGGCATATCGAGAGGCAGCTGCTGCCGCTGCTGGACGACCTGCGGGCAGTATTGGCGGGCCCGGGCGGCATCGATGACCTGGAGTGCGTGGTGACGTACATTCTTAGTGTCGGTGAAACCAGCTGCGCTGATCTGGGGCCGGTCATCGATCGGCTCGGTCCCCTCGCCAAGGAGGTCATCATGACAACCGCGCAACGACTCCGCGCGGAAGGCCGCACGGAGGGCCGCACGGAAGGCCGCGCTGAGGCACTCCTGGAGCAATTGACCTTGAAGTACGGGGAGTTGTCGGCGGGGATCGCCGCTACCGTCCGCACGGCGGACACGGAGCTGCTGCGATTGTGGACCGCACGGGTGCTCACCGCAGGCGGTATCGACGAGGTCTTTCAGCCGTGATGCGACGCACGTTGCCCATGGTCTGGACCGGCGTGCTGTCATCGACCGCCGCGAGGGTTGAACGGAGCACGATCGCGCAGAAGACATCCGTGCCGTAGACGACGGCGGTGCTGAGTACGGAGACCGTTGACAAATCCCTCGGTGAGAAGTCGAAGCTAAGACGCTTCGATCTTGGCGGTCCGGCGCACCCCGGGATCCGTTTCGTATACGCCGACCCGCCGGTGCAGCCGCTTCAGGAATTGCGGTGCGTACCAAGCTCGTTCGCCGAGTAGGCGGAAGCTGACCGGAACCAGGATGCCGCGCATGACCGTCGCGTCCAGCAGGACGGCGACACCCGCCGCCAGGCCGAAGAACTTGGCGAAGCTCACCGGGCTCACCGCGAAGGCGAAGAAGCTGATCGCGATGAGAATCGCTGCGGCGGAGATGATCCGGCCGGTGCGGCCCAGGCCCTCGATCACCGCTTCACGGGTATCGGCTCCGGCGTCGTGCAGCTCCTTGATCCGGCTGATCAGGAATACCTCATAATCCATCGAGAGCCCGAATGCTATGCAGAGCAACAACACCGGCATGGACAGATCGAGCGGGCGGGGTGTGATGTCGAGCAGCCCGCTGCCGTGACCCTGCTGGAAGATCAGGATCATCACACCGAAGGTCGCGGACAAGCCGATCAGATTGAGCAGCAGTGCCCGCAGCGGCTGCACAACGCTGCCGGTGAACAGGAACAGCACGATGAAGGTCGTCACCGTGAGCAGCAGCAGTGCCCATGGCAGGCGGGTGGCGATGGCGTGCTTGGTGTCGACCAGGGTGGCGGTGGTGCCGCCGACCAGGAAGCGCATGGCATCCGGGGTGGGGGTGGCGCGCACCGCGCGCACCAGATCCTGGGCGGTCGCCGATTCGGGGTGGATATCGGCATTCAGTGTCAGGACGATCTCCTGTGCGCCGGAGGCGGTGAGCCGCCGCTGCGACAGGCCGGTCACCTTGCCCGCGGCGAAAACCCCTGCGGGACTGTCGACTCGGCTCACCCCTGGCAGCATCGAGAGTTGTTTCGCGTAATGCCCGATGGACGCGGTGGAGACCGGTGCGGTGGTGACAATGTCCATGGTCGCGGTGCTGTCCCCGCCGAACTCGGTGCGCAGCACATCGAGGGCGATACGGCTGTCCGTGGTGGTCGGCAGGGAACGATCGTCGACCGTCGCGTATTCGATGTGCGCTATCGGCGCGGCGGCCAGCAGCAGGATGGCCAGCACCGGAATGGCGGTGACCACCGGACGCCGCATGACGGCGGCCGCGAGCCTGCCCCAGGTTCGCGAGCGCTGCGATCGCGTGCTGTGTACGAAGGGAATTCGCCCGGCGTCGATACGCGGTCCGAGGACGGCCAGCAGTGCTGGCAGGAGGATCGTGGCCGCTGCGGCGGCGATGACCGTGACGCCGATGCCCGCCAATGCGAGTGAGCGCAGGAAGGTGGATTGGAAGACCAGCACCGCCGAGAGCGCGGCCGCGACGGTGGTGGCGCTGAAAACGATGGTGCGCCCGGCGGTTCGGATGGTGTTCGACACCGCGTCCTCGGTGCTGATGCCGCGCGCCAGCTCCTCGCGGAAGCGACTCACGGTCAGCAGTGCGTAATCGATGGCCAGGCCGAGCGCCAGGGCGGTGATGAGGTTGGTGGCGAAGATGCTCACCGGCGTTACCTCGGCCAGCAGTGACAGTTCGGCGAAGGTGCCCGCGATGGCCAGCAGGGCGATGACTAGTGGCAGCACCGCCGACATGACACTGCCGAAAATGGCGAGCAGCAGTATGAGAGTCAGGGGCAGCGCGATGGATTCGGCCAGTACCAGGCCCTCCATCACCGCGGTATCGATGTCGTTGTTCACCGCGAGCGCTCCGGCCGCGCGTACGGTGACCGCGGTACCGGCCTTGCCGAGATCGTCCTTCACCACCGCGGCGACCGTTTTGGCGCTGGCGGTCTCGTCACCACTGACGAAGGCGGAGATCAGTCCGTAGCGGGCGTCCTGCGATTTCAGCGTCGCTGCCCCGGTTGTCCAGTAGGACTGGATATTTCGTATCTCCGGCCGCTGCCCGAGGGCGGTGGTGAGCCGGTCCGCCGCGGCTACCACCGCGGGGTCGTCGACATTCCCGGATCGAGTGTCGATGAGCAGCAACAGATTCGGATTGCCATCCAGGTGTTGATCGATGAGTTGTTGTGCCCGAGTGGATTCCGCGTTGTCGGGCGTGAAACCGCCGTTCTCCAGCTTGCCGAAGGCGGTGCCCGCCAAGGCCATGGCCGCGACGGCGATCACCGCCGACAGCAGCAGGACGAGTCTGGTTCGCCGAACGATGAAAAGGCCCAAATGAGTGAACATGCCCCGCCTGTCTGACTTCGATCAGCAGTAGATGAACTAACGATCGTCATTGATCTATCAGTGATAGACAGTCAACCGCTGTCAGTAAGCTGTTGTCAATGGACGGAGGAGCTGTGCGGCGAGATACCGGGGGCGCGAGCAGCCCGAGCGGGCGGCGGCGCGAGCGTGAGCGCGAGCAGATGCGAAACCTGTTGCTGGATACGGCGCGGGGCATCGCGGCGGAGCAGGGCTGGCAGGCGGTGACGATCCGGCGCATCGCGGATCGGATCGAATACACCTCACCGGTGATCTACCAGTACTTCTCCGGGAAGGACGCGCTCGTCTCGGAGGTGATGTGCATCGGTTTCCGGGATATCACCGACCGGATCGAAGCCACCATGGCCGAACCGGTCGACTCCCGCCTGGCCGCGCTGGCCACCGCCTTCTGGAGTTTCGCCTTCGGCGCGCCCGAGCTGTACCAGGCCATGAACGGTCAGGCGGGCGTCTCGTTCGACGGTGCCGATATGCCGCCCGAGGTGTCGCGCGGCTTCATGGTCTTCCATGCGGTGCTCGAATCCATTGCGGCCGAACAGGGTCGCCGACTACGTGATCCTGCCGCGGCCGTGCACACCATGTGGGCGTACCTGCATGGCTTCGTCGCATTGGCCATGAGCGGGCGGGTGGCCGGTGGCGCGGAGCAGGGGGAGCGGTACATGCTCGCCTCCCTGCAACCGCTGTTCGACGCGCAATTGGCCTGAGCCCGGCTACCATCGCGAATCCGAACCGCAACGGCCGATTCCCGCCGGAACTCGCGCGGCATCACCGCGAGTATCGACTCATGCCCGCCGACCCGCTCACCATCCTGCACAAGTTCTACGCGGCCGAGGCCGCTTATGTCCGAGGTGACGCCGACCTCGATGCCATGCTTGCCCACCTGGCCCCGAACGTCCTGATGTCCCAAGCCTCGGTCCTGCCCTACGGCGGCGACTGGCACGGACCCCTCGGCTTCGCGGGGTTCCTCCGCGCGTTCGCCGCCACCTGGGCCGACCTCGAATTCCTCGATCAGCGTTTCGTATCCGATGCCGATACGGTCGCCGTCCACAGCCGAGGTCGCCTGACCTCCCGCGTGACGGGCCGCACCCTGGAAACCGAACTGATCCAATGGATTACGTTCCATGACGGCCTGATCACCGCCTTCCGCCCCTTCTACCTCGACACCGCCGCGGTTCTCGCCACGCTCGAGCCGGATCGGACGGATGCGGCTCCCGCCGAACTGGGCACCGCGCGGTCGGATCTCTCAGCGCTCGGTCGCTCGTAACGCCGCCTCGTATTGCGTCCGGTCGAAGACGAACGGTCCCAAGGCGGAGAGATCCCAATCTCGGTGTCCGTTGCGGAAGTCCTGCCACACCACGGTTTCCGGAGTCAGTTCGAGGCTCGCGGACAATGGCCAGCACCCGGCGATGCCACAGGTGCAGCCAAGGATGATCAGTTCGCCGTCGGCCACCCAGGTCTCCGCGGAGTCGCCCAGGAAATGGCGGCTCGGCCAGGCGACCTCGGCCGCAACCAGTCCGGCGTACGAGGCCGCGAGATCCGGGCTGTCCTCGGCCGCCGCGAACGGGCCCTCGACCGGGCGAACCAGATCGCGGAGTTCGACCCCGTCGATGTATACGAGGACGATATCGGTCTCCGCGATCGCGAGTTCGGCACGCTCGATCCGGAATTCGACGGTATGCACCGGCCGACTCTAACCGGTGGAACACCCTGAACCCTCGCCATTTTCGTCGCCGAATGTCGATCACGGTGTTCAGTGTGTTGCGATCATCGCGGTCGTCGCGTGATCCGCGTCGGTACCTTGGCAGTATGGGCGAACGGTGGCGGGCGGATCGGATCGGGAGCGCGCTGCGGGGTGAGAACCCCACCGTGATGCGGCGGTTCCAGGCCGGATTCGCGGTGATCGGGGATACGCAGTTCCTACCCGGATACTCCCTGCTGCTTACCGATGATCCAGCGGCGGAACGGCTTTCGGATCTCCGAAAAGGTGAACGAACGGCCTTCCTGGCCGCGATGGACTGTCTGGGGGAGGCGGTGGAGCGCGCGTGCCGCCGCCTCGACCCCGCGTTCCGCCGGGTGAACCTCGAGATCCTGGGAAATACCCATCCCTTCCTGCATGCGCACATTTGGCCGCGATACGAGTGGGAGCCCGCAGAGCGGGTGATCGGACCGGTCTGGCTGTACCCGGCCGAATCGTGGACCGACCCACGCTATGCCCTTGGCCCGCAACATCATCCGATTCGTCGGACTATCACCGAGGAACTGGCGCGCCTCGACGGGTGACGCCCTCGGCGGGCATCGGATCAAACGAGGCGGTTGAAATCTCCGCGGACGATAGCGCCGGTGAAGTCATCCCAGTCGCCGGGTGCGAAGACCAGCGCGGGTCCGGTCGGGTTCTTCGAATCCCGCACTCCGACGGTATCTTCCGGCAGCCACGCGACTTCGACGCATGCTCCGCTGCTTTCGCTGTGACTGCTCTTGAACCAGTTCGCCGCGGATAGGTCGATCTTCACCGTTCGTAACTCCTTGTTGCCCGCCGGAACAGGTCTCGTGTGGTGTCCTCGTCGAGGGCCGTAGCACGCAGGGCCGCAACGAGTTCATGGTAGCGCCGCAGATCGGCGGGCTTCTCCAAGTAGACATCGTTGCTCATCTGGATCTCGTGATAGACCACCGGTGGCTCGATGGGGCCACCTTTGGCATCGGTGCCGAAGTCGAGAATGACGAAGGGGCCGTGCAGTAGTCCCCACGTGCATCCTGCCGAGAAAGGATGGATGCGCACCGATACGTTGCTCAGCTTGCTGATCTCCGCGAGGTGTGCGAGCTGGGCCGCCATGATCTTCCGGTCGCCGATTACCCGATGCAGGGCCGATTCATGAAGGAGCACATCGAGTTTCAAAGGTCGGGTCTTGCGGGTGACGATCGCCTGACGCTTCATCCTGAGTTCGACGCGTCGTTCGATGTCGTCGCGGCTGTCGTCTCGGAAGAAGGCGCTGATCAGCGCCCGCGCGTAGTCCGCGGTTTGCAGCAGGCCGGGAACGTGCTCGTGGTATGAAATCAGCTGTTGCGCTGAGGCTTCCAGGCCGACATACATATTGAAGGTGTCGTTGAACAGGCCGCCGAACGCGTGGTACCAACTGGTGACCTTGGCCTGTTCGGCCAGTTCGACCGCTCTCTGGGTGTCTTCGGCGCTGATTTCGTAGATTTCGCACAGGGCCTGAACATCGCGGACTCGGACTTTCTTCACTCGCCCGGCTTCGATACGTTGCAGCCCCGGTTCGCTGAGCTCGACCATTTCGGCCGCGATTTTCTGCGTCAGTCCGAGCGCTTCGCGGGCTTCGCGTAGAAACCGGCCGAGTTGGCGTCGGGGGAGGGTCGAGGGTTGATTGCCAGTGTCACTCATGGGGTCTCCCGGAAATGAAGCTGACGGTGCGTGGAAGTTGAAGCCATATGTACCGCAGATCTGAGGCCGGTCATGGCCTTTTGAAGAACTTCAATCTGAAGCTTCAGTTTTCACTGTATGCGCAGGTTATGGGTGGTGTGCTGGCATCACGGCCACGATCAGAGAGGTCAGCACAATGTCCAGAGACAACCAATGGTCGGTGCAGGCGATCATCGAGCGCATCGACCGCGAGAAGCGGGCCGCCGCCGAGCGCGCACCGGCTGAATCGAGCAGTGTCGGGTATTCGGTGCGCGGATTGTGGTCGTGCTACGCCGATCCCGGCGAATTGACCGCCGCGCAGGCGCACACCGCGATGCAGTTGCACCTCGAATGTGGTGTTGCCACTTGCCAAGTGCGGTGGCGGGCGCGCAATGCCCTGGTATCGGCCGGGCGGATGGTGCTCGATCCACGCGCGGCTCGCCCGGCGGCGGCGCGGACGAGTCTGTTCACTCTGCTGCGGATCGCGGTATTCGGTTATGGCGCACTGTTTTTGGGTGGTCGCCATGCCCTGCGATGACCGTGACCAGATCGAACGCCAGGTGATCGCTGACGTTCTCGATACCGTCGAAGCCCAGCTGCGCGAACGCGAACTGCACGGCTGGCGACTGACCGTGCCACGCTCGCGGATCTACGCGATCGTCTTGCACGCGGTCATCGTGAGCGCCCGCGCGGCGCATCGCTATCCCGCTACGCTCGATCGGGCCGACATCTTGGACGCGATCTTCGACGGCGCTGAACCCTGTGCACCCGGCAGCGCCAGGCGGCTGGTGGCCGATGTCATCGGCCGTCACACCGTGCACGCGAATTGACGTCGGGGGACAAGATCATCACCAGGTACCGTTGGGCGGTGAACCCAGCTGATGCGCGACTCCTCCTCGACGGTGATCTCGAAACCCGTAAGGAGAATCTGCGCCTCCTGCTCGATCGGGCCGCCGACGGCGACACATCCGCCCGAGAGGTGCTGCGCGCACTCGTCCGCGACTACCCCGACTATCACCGCTCGCTGTACAGCCTGGCACTGAACCGCACCGAGGTCTTCGGTGACGACAGCCTGCGCGCACCACTGCTCGCCTCACTATCCGATACCAGGTACAACTGCCAGGCCTGGGCCGCAATGGGTTGCGCCGCTCTAGGTTTCCATGACGCGGTCCCCGGCCTGGTCGCGATGCTGAACCACCCGCAGGAGATGGCGCGCGAACAAGCGGTGATCGCATTGGGGATCCTCGGCGACGAATCGATCGTCCCCGCCCTCACCCCCATACTGCGAGACCCGATCCAGGGAATGCGCGAACGCACCGCCGAGGCTCTCGGCGATATCGGCGGCGATGCGGCCCTGGCCGCACTCTGGGAAGAATTCCAGCACCGCCGCTACTACCGCATCGGCTATATCGCCAGCGCCCTGTCCACCTTCACCCCCGACATCATCCCGAGGCTGTGTGAAGCCGCCCGCGGTGACGACCCGGACCAGCGCTACTGGGCCGCCGTAGCCCTCGGCTCCACCGGCGACAACCAGGCCGTCCCCACCCTGGAACACCTGATGGCCCACGACCGCGGCACCACAGTCTTCGACGGCGTAGTCAGCGTCGCCGCCAAGAAAGCCCTCCGCACCCTCCGCCGAATCCAAGCCGCAATCGCGGCCCGCGAATCCTGAAACCCCAACCGCCATAGCCATTGTCGACCTTCTGCAATGACCACCCGGCAAGGTCACGGCGGTCTCCCAGTTCGACACGCACGACTTCACCGATCCGTGGTCCGCATAGAACAGGTCGTGATCGGAATCCTGCCGAGTAGTCGGGCGATCAGGCGATGGCCCGGGCGCGGGTCGCGCTCGTCGCGGCGAGGATGACACCGGCCGCAGCCAGCGCGCTCAGGAACAGCAGCCCGCCTGGAGGTAGGGGTGGCCGGTCGCGCCGAACAGCGACAGCCGCATCACCCAGGAGGGCGCTGACTCGCGGCCACTGCACCAATTCGCCGGGTAGGTAACCGATCTTGCGTTTGATCTCCATACTGTCGGTGTGGGCGTCGAGCCCGAAGATCTTCGCATGCCTCCGATCGGGGCGAGGGAGGTCTATCCGCAGCCGAATGGTGGTCGTCTTCCCTGCGCCGTTAGGGCCGATGAAACCGAACGTCTCCCCACGGTCGACCGTGAGGTCCAGGTCGAAAACACCACGGCCCGCACCGAATCCTTCGTCAGCCCTGTGCAGGCCACCACCGGTTCGGCGGCCGGGCGGGCATCGATATCGGAGGTCATGATTCATCGTCACAATCGGCGCCACCGCCCGGCAGAGCCTTTCGTCCTCGTCCGGTGAGGATCTCGCCACCATCGGCAGCCGCGATTCGCCAGGCCACGCCGATCGTGATCGCGCTCAACGCGACCAACTGAATCCGCTGCGGGACACCTACCCATCCGAAGGGGTACCCGGCCACACAGGCCAGCCCGGCGACGATGACGACAGCCAGCCCCGTCCGCGCGGCCATCCGATCGCCGCGGGTGCCCGACCGTGTTGCCAGTCGCTCGAGAGCCAGCACAGCGGTGATGGCGGCAAGCTGGGAAACCACGCTCGCTCCCAGATGCGCGAGGTGGTGCCAGGACACTTGCGCGGCGAATTCCCTTCGCTCGCAGACGGGATCGACCGTGGTAAGGCAGTCCGGTACGAACACGGCGTCGGTCAAGGTCGCCACACCGAATAGCGCGGCCGCTGCGGCCGTACCGGCCACGAGCCGATCACTCGCGTGGTGCCCGGTGGCCACCAGACCGGCCGCCGCCGCATAAAGGATGCCCGCGACGACGTCTCCACCACGGAAAAGCGAGTGATACGGCTGAGACACCACGTAGTGCTCGCTGACAAAACTGGAGATCAGCGAAAGACGTGTCGGCAATATGAATTCCACCAGCCACAACGCATAGGCGAGACCCGCCCCGGCGAGTACCGCGGCAATGAGGAGTCGCAATCGACGACTGCTCCCGGATGCGCTGCCGACACCTGGCGAACGACGGGTGAGTATCGTCATGGCTCCGACTCCGGTCCTCGTTTCCCTTCACTATCGACTGCGGGAAGGGCACCCACACCGGACGAAAGTCACTCGAGTGCAGGTCTTTACGATTCGATGTCGCCGCCGGGCGCTCCCTGATCATCGCGTCCCCGCACTGCCAATGCTGGGGATCGTGGCGACGGGCGTGCCTCCCACAGTCGAGTCGCCCCTATCGCCACGCCTGCCCACAACGCTCCCAGCACCCAACCGGCGAGAACATCGCTGAGGTAGTGGACGCCCAGGTAGACGCGGGAAAAGCCCACCCCCGCAACGGCTGTCAGCGCAATCGTCCATACGGCAACCTGTCCGGCCCGCGATCTGACGCACCATCGGGTGAGCAGCCAAGCACTGATGATCGCGACCACGCATACGCCGGTGGAGTGCCCTGACGGAAACGACGAGCCGTCGACGGCCGCGACCGGGTGCGGCAGTTCGGGGCGCGGGCGACCGACCGCGAACTTGACCGCTACCACGGCGAGCAGGAACCCCGCGACTCCCAGCATGCCGATGCCGAGGGGCGCGACCGTGCGAGTCAGCCCGGCAACGGCCGCGGCGACCACCGCCATGACGCCGATGATTATGAGCGGGTCACCCAGTCGCGTGAGCGTGATCATCGCCGTAGTGAGCCCGTGATACCGATGTCCGGCAACCCATCTCGTCAATGGACCGTCAATCGCCGCGATTCCGTCCCCATCGACCACATTGTCGAGGATGGCGGCGAACACCATCGCCAGCCCCGACATCGCGACCGCGCCCACCGCCACGGTGACCAGCGCGGTATGGTGACCGGCCGCACCGGACGGCGGAGTCATCGCCGTGGCGGCCGAGGCGCGCCGGATTGTCCCGCCGCCGAAGCATATTCGCGCTCGTCCTCGGCCAGGGTGAAGTAGTTCTCCTCTTCCTGCCGGAAGTGCAGTTGCAGCAATGTGTAGAGCCCGTACAGGCAGGCGAGCAGATCGTCGGTCTGGTCGGGGCCGATGCGACCGGCGATCCGCGCCAAGCGCAGATGTGTTTCGATACGCGTCGTCAGCCGCTCGATCTCCGCGTGCGTACGGCTCATGGTGGCGGTGGCCTCGACACTGCCGAGCGGCACCGCGAGTGCGGGATACAGCTCGGTCTCCTCGGCCTGCTCGTGCGGTCGCAGCTCGCCGGTGAGGAATCGGTACGCGTCCTCGACCGCGGACAACGCAACCGCGTCCTCGCTCCGGTCCGCGAGCCGGTCGGCGGCGGTGCGCAGCAGGGTCAGGGTATCGCGCAGGGTCTCGTGCTCATCGGCGAAGCGGTGCAGTAGGGCCTCGGTGTCGGGGGGAAGATCGGTGCGCAGCGCGGGATTACCGCGCAGGGCGCGTAAGGCATTGAGGATCACCGCCACGTCGATGCCCTCCTGCAGCAGCGCACCGGCGGCGGGCGGCAGCCGGCCGATCGCGGCGACGACCATGGCCACCAGGGACAAACCCATGCCGACCACCGCACTCTGCACAGCGATGCGACGCGACCAGCGGGCGGTATCCATCGCGTCGGCGAGACGGTCGAGACGGTCGGTGGTCAGCACGATGTCGGCCGCTTCGGACGAGGCTGTCGATCCGCGCGCACCCATGGCGACACCGACCGACGCGGCTGCCAGCGCGGGTGCGTCGTTGACGCCGTCGCCGACCATCACCGTCACCGCGGATTCGCGTTCGCGGCGCACCGCCTCGACCTTGTCGGCGGGACTCTGCCCCGCGTACACCTCGTCCAGACCGAGAACGGTGGCGACCTCACGCGCAGGCTCGGGACGGTCGCCGGTGAGCATGACCAGCCGTGTCAAACCCGCCTGGCGCAACCGACGGATGGTGCGAGGCGCGTTCCTCCGCAACGGATCTCGCAGCAGGACGGCGGCGGCGAGCTCGTCGTCGACGACGACCCACGCGATCGCCGCGCTGTCCAGGCTCGCCCGGTTCACGACCGCGCGAGCCCAGTCGGCACCGGTGGATCCGTCCGGCAGCTTGCCGACCTCGACCCGATGGCCGTCGACAACGCCGGACACCCCGCGCCCGGCTTGCTCGGCCACCTCGGCCGGGGCCGAGAGCGCGAGACCGCGAGCCAGCGCCTCGGTGACGATCGCTTCGGCCAGCACGTGCGGCGACACCTGGTCGACCGAGGCGGCCAGCCGCATCATCTCCGGCGCTTCACGTCCGGGCGCGGCGATCACGTCGACAACCTTCGGGCGGCCGGCGGTGAGGGTTCCTGTCTTGTCCATCACCAAAGTGGTTGCGTGACCGAGGCTTTCCAGCGCACCGCCGCCGCGCACCACCACACCCAGCCGCGAGGCCCGCGACAGCCCGGACACGATGGCTACCGGCGCGGCCAGCAACAGCGGGCACGGCGTCGCCACCACCAGCACCGCGACCGCCCGTACCGCCGAGCCGCTCCACACGTACGCGCCACCGGCGACCAGCAGCGCCAGCGGCAGGAACCATGCCGCGTATCGGTCGGCCAGGCGGACCACCGGAGCGTTCTCCGCATTGGCCTGCTGCGCCAGGCGCACGATTCCGGCGTAGGTGCTGTCAGCGGCCGTGGCACCGGCCCGCATCTCGAACGCGTCACCGGCATTGACCACACCGCTGCGCACCGGGTCGCCGGGCCCGCGCTCCACCTGCAGTGGCTCTCCCGTCAGCACCGACTCATCCAGTACCGCAACGGTATTCAGGATCCTACCGTCGACGGGCACCACCTCCCCGGCCGCGACCACGAGCACGTCGCCGACAGTCACCTGGTCGAGTGGAATCACCATCACCTCGTCACCGATCCGGCGACGAGCCGACCGCGGCGCATGTTCGAGCAGAGCGCGTAAGTCCCGGGAGGCACGGCGTTCGGCAGCGGCATCGAGGGCTCGTCCACCGGCCAGCATGACCGCGATCAACGCGCCCGCCAGATACTCCCCGACCATGACCGTGCCCGCCAGCGACAACACCGCGATCAAATCGACCCCGGCCCGTCCCTTCACCAGGGTGGCGATCATCCAGTACAACGCCGGAAGGAAAGCCGCGGCGGTCGCCGCGATCCAGAACCCGTCGGCGATATCGCGCACGCCGAACGCCCACAGCACGCCGCCGATCGCCAGCGCGCTCACGGTCACCCCCACCAGCACCGGTTCGAACCATGAGCTGATCCGGGCCTTCCACGATCGCGTCCTGGCTGTCGGCTGACTTCTCATCGCACGCTCCTTCCGGCCGGGCTCGCGGCACGATCCACACCAGTGCACCGGAACGCGGGCCACAAAGGCAGGGGCCGGGGTCCTCACGGCCGGTGCCCTTAGCCCTTCCCGTACCCGCGATCAGCGGTCGGGGACTCGGCGATGCCAAGGCTCGAAACCAGCCCGGGTGGTGGGGTGTTGTCCAGATCGGCAAAGGTACGGCACCGAATCTCGATGCGGCTCAGTCCTTGTTGTCGCGGAACTGCGCAGCGCGATGCGTACCCCGGTGCGGGACACTTCTACACCGACAACCCCTGCCCGATTTCGACCCCCACGCCAACGAGCTGACCTGGCAGCGCACCATCGAGTTCCTGGCCCACCTCGATCAGGAGCCGCCCCGCGTCGTCCCCACCGTCGACCAGGCCGAAAAGAACGACCGGTAATGCCGCGACCCGGGCGTTGGTCGCTCGTCCAAACGAGTTAACCGACAGCGCTTTCCAGTGCGCGCTCATGCCGATGAGCGTGTACCACCCCTATCAGCAGATGCTGGTGAAACCTCTTGTCTACGAGGCATATCGCATCAGTTTCGGGTGCCGGATACGCTGCGGCGATGGCAACTGTTGCGGTAGAGGCACTGAGTGCCGGTGACACGATCAGCTTCGAGAGCGAACCAGCACTGGTCCAGAGCCTTCTCCGCCACAACATGCAGAAGGGCGAGCACACCTACGATCTCAAGCTCAAGGTCTTGAGTTCAGGAGTAACCGTTGGGCGTTCCTACCGTGCAGGTACAGAGATCGAGCTGATTCCCGTGGAGATCAAACCGGTGACGCTGGCATCGACGATCGAAAGGATCTGCACGTTCGTGGATCCTGACGGGTCGCTGTACGAATTGGACGTCGCGGACTTCCAGCCAGCTCTCAGGGACATGTACGAAGGCACCCCCGAGGTCTTCGATCTGAACCTGTTGAACGGCGAAGCTGTCACCATCCGGCCAGCGCGGCAGTAGCGGTCGAAATACAACATCGCCAGCGCAGGACACCACGTCGTATATCCGCACATGCCGCTTCCCGCGCTGTTCGAAGCAGCCACCGCGGGCCTGCGGAAGATCAACGGGCGGAGCGTGTTCGACCACCGGCAACGCACCGTAATGGCGAATGTAGTGCTGTCTCTACTGGTTCTTTGTTGTGAGTGCCGACTACGCCTCGGTTGAGTCCAGCAGAATGGTGTACGAGCTGGCGGCCTGATCTGCCGCCGAGTCTGGCGTAATCCCCGGACAGCAAGGTGGTCACCGCGTGATCCTCGAAGGACCTCTCACAGTCTCTCGAAGGAGAACTCACGCGATGACCGATATCCAGCCTATCGACCCGACCGCCGTACTGTCCGAGCAACCGGACCTGCTGCGCGGGTTGTTGTCCACGTTCATCCAGTCCTTGATGAGTGCCGAGGCCGACGCGCTCTGCGGCGCCGACTACGGGCAACGCAGCGACGAGCGCGTCAACCAGCGCAACGGCTACCGCCACCGCGACTTCGACACCCGCCTGGGCACCGTCGATGTCGCGATCCCGAAACTGCGCTCGGGCAACTACTTTCCCGACTGGCTCCTCGAGCGCCGCAAACGCGCAGAGCGTGCCCTCACCAGCGTGGTCGCCACCTGCTACCTACTCGGCGTGTCCACGCGCCGGATGGAGAAGCTCGTCGAATCCCTCGGGGTCACAACACTTTCCAAGTCACAGGTCTCGATCATGGCCCGTGATCTGGACGCCCAGGTCGAAGCATTCCGCACCCGCCCCCTCGATGCCGGTCCCTACACGTTCGTCGCCGCGGACGCCCTGGTACTCAAAGTGCGTGAGAACGGGCGGGTGGTCAACGTTCACGCCCTGGTCGCGACCGGCGTCAATGCCGACGGGCACCGCGAAATCCTGGGGCTGCAGGTGGTTTCCGGGGAAAACAAGGCCGGCTGGCTGGCGTTCTTCCGTGACCTGGTCGCGCGCGGGCTGAGCGGGGTTGCCTTGGTGACCTCCGATGCCCATACCGGCCTCGTGGCCGCGATCGGGGCGACCCTGCCCGGCGCGTCCTGGCAGCGTTGCCGCACCCACTACACGGTCAATCTCATGTCGGTTTGCCCGAAATCGTCGTGGCCGTGGGTTCGCACGTTGTTGCACTCGGTATTCGATCAGGCCGACACCGAATCGGTTGCCGCCCAGTATGATCGGATGCTCGACGCGCTCGCCGGCAAGCTCCCGAAAGTCGCCGATCACCTCGATGGGGCCCGCGCGGATCTGCTGTCGTTCACCGCGTTTCCCAAACAGATCTGGCGCCAGATCTGGTCCAACAATCCCCAAGAACGGTTGAACAAGGAGATCCGCCGCCGCACCGACGTGGTCGGCATCTTCCCGGACCGCGGCTCGATCATCCGCCTGGTCGGGGCGGTCCTGGCCGAGCAACACGACGAATGGATCGAAGCCAAACGCTACCTCGGCCTCGAGGTGCTCGCCCGCTCACGCGGGCTGGCACCCACCGACGAACAGGAGGAACCAGCACCCACCGAACTCACCGCCTGACACGACAATTCGGATCCTGCGGTGACCACCGAGTTACACCACGCATTTGGACTTGACCTACGCCTCGAACAGATGGCCGATGTCGAGCAGATCGCGGAGTCGCGTCAGTCTGCCGCGCCACATTCGTTCCATTCCGTTACGGGCCATCTTCTGGCGGCGATCTGCGAGATCGAAGCCGCTATGTGTGAGCAGCAATCTGGTGCCGTGGCCTTCGGGGCGGATTATCCAATCGAGGACCCAGCGGGTGGGCTGCTCTGCTCGCAGGTCGATCCAGCTCATGGTCAACTGTTCATGTGGTTGGGCGGTCAGCACTTCACATGCGATCTGGTTGCAGGGCGTAGCCTGTCGCCTGGCCGCGGTTTGCGGTTGCGGCGGCACTTCGAAGGCGAAGCGCGTTCCGGCGGACGCGGCGAATCCGGTGGAGGGCATCAACCACCGTTCCATCAGGAGTGGCTCTGAGAGCGCGCGCCAGACTTCCGACGGTGCATGGGAAAAGAAGACGTCGATCTCGACTGACGCATGATCCCGTGTTGGATCAGATATCACTGCGCCGCCCCGTTCTGTGCCTGCTTGAACCCCATCCTGTCGACCCAAGTGCTGACGGCTTTGTGAAGCCCGCCGGTACCGGGATCGTCGGAGGCCCAGGCTACGTGGCCGTCGGGCCGGATCAATACGGTGGCCGGGATGGCGATCTCACCCAGGAGGGGAACTATCCAATGTTCGCCCTGGCTGTGCGCGGTGACCAGGTCCAGTCGTTCGGGCCATTCGATGGCTGTCGGGGGTCGGGTTTCGTTGAGAGACAACAGCATCGGGCGTCCCGATCGCAGGAGTTGGTGGACTCGTTTGTTGCCGGTGGGCAGCGATAGATCGGCGTCGGGAACGCGGTGTCCGGACAGCGGGTGGTCGTGGCCGACGTCGTAGCGGATGTCCAGGGCGAACAGCATGGCGGCGAGGCGGTTTCGAACCTCGTCGATGTCGAACAGCCCAGCCAGGGTTGCGCGGAGTGCTTCGGTGTGCGGGCCGGGGCGCATGAGGGCGGTTTGCGCGCGGGTGTTGTGCAGGACGCGGGTAGCGACGGGGCGGCGTTCGGATTCGTAAGTGTCGAGCAGGGATTCGGGCGTTCGGCCGCGGAGGACGGCCGCGAGTTTCCAGCCGAGGTTGGCTGCGTCCTGGATGCCGGTGTTCAGGCCCTGCCCTCCGGCCGGGTAGTGGATGTGCGCCGCATCGCCCGCCAAAAGGACTCTGCCGCAGCGGTAGCGGTCAGCGAGGCGGGCCGCGTCGCCGAACTGGGAAACCCAGCGTGGGCTGTGCATGCCGTAGTCGGAACCTGCCACCTCGCGAAACGAGGCACGGAACTCGTCGAAGGTGGGGGCGGTCGCCGGATCGATGACGCGGTCGTGGCGATTCACCATGAGCCGGAACCATCCGGGCTGCAAGGGAAGCACCGAGAAGTCACCTGGGCCGTATCGTCGGGTCAGGATCCACCCGGAGGGTGGGCTGGACAGTTCAACATCGGCGATCATGCCGATCATGGTCGCGTCGGTGCCGGTGAAACCGATTCCAGCCAGTTTGCGAACGGTGCTGCGGCCGCCATCGCAGCCGATGAGGTAGGCAGCGCGGACGCGACGGGGGTTCGTGCCGCCGATTCGTACCTCGATGCCGTCGGAGTCCTGCTCGAGACCGGCAACCGGCGATCCCCACTGCACGGGTGCACCCAATTCGGTTGCGTACCGGTCGAGTTGAGTTTCGAGGTTGGCCTGGGTGATGGCGAGCCCGGTGGGATAACGGGTGGCGAGATCACCGAAAACCATGGGGATACCGGCGAAATGGCCGGGGCCCTTGCCCGGGAACACGTGTCCGTGCGGCAGCAGGCGCTCTACCATTCCGCGCTGATCGAAGATCTCCATCGTCCGGGCATGGATGCCTCCAGCGCGCGACTGACCGGTCCGTTCGGCGAGCGTATCGAGCAGAACGACGTCCACGCCCGCAAGCCGTAATTCGCACGCCAGCATCAACCCGGTCGGTCCGGCCCCCGCGATGACGACCTCGGTCCGACTTACCGTGTGGTAAACATTGTTCACCACAGGGAGGCTATTAGGCTCTGCCCCGATGGTCAAACGCGGATTGAGCCGGGATCGGCTGGTGGAGATCGCCCACGAGTACGTGTCGGCGAACGGACTGGACGCGCTCACCATGCGCCGACTCGCAGTAGCGGCGGAGGTGACACCCGGCGCGTTGTACAAGCATCTGAAGGATCGGCGAGATCTGCAGCGAGCAATGTCCGATGCCGTCTACGCCACCATCGAACTCGGCGATATAGACCTCGACAACCCGACGGTCGCCCAAGTGATCACCTGCTGCGAACGAATGCGCACGGCCATGCTCGGATTCCGCGACGGCGGCCGCATCGTCGCGGGCTCCTACTCGCCGTTCGCCGCGACCCTGAAGCTGTCGGGCACACTGATGCGTCTGCTTCAGGGCGTCGTGCTACCACCCTTCCAAGCAGGAGACATCCAATCCGCACTGCGCTCCTACACAACGGGATTCGTCATCGAGGAGCAGGCGTACCTCGAGCTCGAACGAGCCGGTGAGTGGGAACCACTCGTGGCGACTCTGACCTCAAACGGCCCGCGGGCGAACCTCACCGGCGACACCATCTCGATCATGACCGGCGAGCGAGATCGGCGCTTCACGGCAGGGCTCCACGCCATTCTTACAGGCACCGTCCACGCCGATCCCACAACATCAGAATAGTGGTAACAGGTCGAGAACCACTGTGGGAGAAACTATCTCATCGGCAACACCCTGTCATGCCGCGACCCGCGCGTTCCGAACCGGCTCTGGCGGCACGCCGAAGATCAACGGGCAGAGCGCTGTTCGGCCGCGGGGATCCATCATCATGCCCGAGTTTCGGATGGGCTGAGCTTGATCGCGCAGTCTTTCAGTACCGCCCGAACACCACGGCCGCGTCGTGACCGCCGAAGCCGTACGAATTGTTCATTGCGTAGTTGACCGTCGCATTTCTGGCGGCTCCGTGAACGATATCCAAATCGATTGCGGGGTCCTGGTTTTCGAGGTTCAGCGTGGGCGGTATCAGCCCGTCTCGGATGCTCAGGACAGTAAGGGCAGCTTCAACAGCTCCGACTGCCCCTACCGAGTGTCCGAGCGCGGATTTCGGGGCGTAGACGCTCGCGCGATCGCCGATAGCTGCCTTGATGCCGTTGGCCTCGGCGAGATCACCGAACGGAGTTGCCGTCGCGTGGGCATTGACGTGATCGATGTCGGCAGCGCTGAGTCCGGCAGTCTGGATCGCACGTCGCATGGCGCGTATGTTGCCGATGCCATCCGGGTGCGGCGCGACCATGTGGTACCCGTCGGAGGTGAGCCCGGCGCCCATGAGACGGGCCAAGGGTTTTGCCCCGCGGGCTCGTGCGTGGTCTTCTGCCTCCAACACGAACAGCGCTGCGCCTTCACCGAAGACGAATCCGTCACGGTCCTTGTCGAATGGCCGTGACGCGCGCTCGGGCTCGTCGATACGCGTGCTCAACGCTCTCATCATCGAGAATCCAGCTACCGCAAGGGGATTGATCCGGCCCTCGACACCGCCCGCGACGATGACATCGGCATCGCCGAGGATGATCGTGCGCCAGGCGTGAACCAGCGCCTCGCATCCTGAAGCACACGCTGATACGGGCGTGACCGCGCCGGCCCCGGCACCGAGTTCCAGGCTCACCACTGCGGAGACCCCGTTCGGCATCGACATAGGTACGGCGAAGGGGGAAACCTTCCGGTACCCGGATTCCCGCATCAGATCGTGGGATTCGATGACAGTGTCTGCGCCGCCGAGACCTGTGCCTATGCAGACACCAAGCCGATCGAGGTCGACTTCGGGGTGTCCGGCCGTATCCCAGATACGTTTGCCCATCACGTAGGCGACCTGTTGGACATAGGACATTCGACGTTTCTGTACCCGAGTCAGTTTTGCGGTCGGGTCGAGCTTGAACACTGACCGAACCGGCCACCGCCGGGCGTGGAAGATCAACTGGCGGTTGCCATCCGAAGTCGTCCGAACGCACGCACATGCGCTTTTCGTGCCCTGCACAACCTGGTCCGGGACGGTCTGGTCGCCCGTCGAGTGGAGCCGACAGTGCCACCGCGCGTGCACTACCGGCTCACCGAACCGGGCCTGTCCCTGGAGGTCCCATTGGCGGCACTGCGCACTTGGGCCGTGGATCATATGGCCGAGATCGACCGCGCGGGCACCGTCTACGACGCACAAGCGGGCTCAACCGCCAGCGAATAGCTTCAGCACACGCTCATGGCACTGATCGCGCCGAGCTGATCAGCCACGCGGTGACGGCTGCTCATGTCGATGACAAGATATTCGGGCTGTCTGTGACCCCGGGCGTTATGCGGTCGGTCGTCTGACGTCGGCGCTCCGTATGGCCTGGCCGTCCAGCAGGCGGCGGATCTCGTCGTTCGGGTAGCGTGTGCTTCGGCTCTGCTGCTGGAACGCACGCGTGAATGCGGTCATCGCCGCGGCGATCGGCGCGTGCCGGGTGAGGACCCTGGCAGCTCCCTCCGAGATGCCTTCCGGCGGCTTGCCCTCGGCGATGGCACACACCATCGCGGCGCGGGTCTCCCGGCCTTGCAGCCCGTACACGGCGGTGAGTAGCCAGTTCACCAGATAGGTGGCGGTGAAGCCGCGGTCATAGCTCTGGTTCTGGTCGAAGAACGCGGCCTCCTCCGGCGCGAGGTCGAACGCCGAGGAGAGCGAGAGGCCGTAGTCGCCGAAGTAGAGGCGCCGACCGTCGGTCAGGATGTTCCAGAAGTGCGCGTCGATGTGCAGAAGCCCACGGCTGTTCATGAACGCGGTGCCGGCGGCCAGTTCCCGCTCCACCAGGGCGCAGGCCCGATCGGTGGCCTCGCCGCCCGCCTCGATCTGGGCGTTGAGCCACTCGTGCAGGGTCTGCGGGATGTACTCGAGAAACAGCGCGATGCTCGCCGAAGAATCCCGGACGGCCTCGATTCGGTGGCGTACTTGCGGTCGCTCGTCCCAATAGGCGACGGTGCGGTCGATGTCGGCGAGCTCGGTCGGCAGCGGCGTCGTGTCCGGTAACACCCGCCAGTGATACATCAGCGGGAAGCCCTCGTGTTCGGCGGCGAGCACCCAATTCGTCGTCATGGTGTGCACGGCGAGCTCGCGCCAGGCCCCGAAGCCCACCCCACCGATGAGACCGACGCCGTAGTGGTAGAACACCGGCAACTCGAACAGGTTCGCCGTGGACCGGACATGCTCGGGTTGTCGTTCCAGGTCGGTGAGGGGTACTCGTTTCACGAAGACCGGGGTTTCGGCGATCTCCAGCAGCGCCGACTTCCCGCCGATACCAACGCCGAGCGGTGCGGCCGCATCCACGAGCTCGCGCAAGGCGTGATCGCTGTACAGCGCCAGGGCCGTGGAAACGGCGCCATGGACGTGCAGGCGCGCCATGCGCGACATATCACGGGTGGCCGCCGCGCCAGGAGATGAGATCGTCACTGTGTCAAGGGAGTTCGCTGCGGCCTTCATGTGCGCGCCGACCTCGATTTCAGCTATGGCCACGCGGTCGGACCGACAGCCTCCGGAACGGGCGGGAGGTCGGTCCGGGGCCGCACCCGATGGCGGTCCCGGGTTGTCCCCCCGGAACCGCACTCTACGTCACGATCTCCACGTAAAGCCCTGTGCGGCAGTGCACTACACCGTAACCGCCTTGAACCCGGGCGCTGATACCCGGGAATCCGAACGCGCGCTCATGGCGAATGGCGGATGTCGATTGAACGTCATCCGCACAAGCATTCGGAGGTGGCCGAGACGGGCGTGTTGGTCTCGACCACCTCCGAGTCAGGCGGAATCGGCTGTGGAGCCCAGGCGTGGGAATGGTGTGGTGGAGAAGAGGATCTCCACCGTGACCTCGAAATAGGCCGCGAGCCGTAGCGCGAGATGCAGGCTCGGGCTGTACTCGCCCCGTTCCAGGTATCCGACCGTCTGGTAATGCACCCCCAGGGCTTCGGCCAGTTCCCGTCGTGAGATGCCGCGCTCGGCGCGCAGCATCGCGATGCGGTTGTAGATGACCTCAGTAGGCACTCTGCATTGCCTTCTCGCGACGGGTCGCCACCTTCGAGCCCGATTCGTGCCGGGCCATGCGTCGCAACACGGTTGGTGCGATCAGTAGTCCGACGAGGGTCCAGGCGCCCAGCACCGAAGCGGTTTCCAGGTGTCGCCAGGACTGGTCGATCTCGATCGCGGACGTATCAGTGGGCAGCAGGGCCGACCGCATGCCGAGCCCGACCCAGTACATAGGGAACACCTGGGCCAATCCCTGTACCCAGCCGGGTAGGGCGGTGATCGGGTAGTAGATGCCCGAGATGGCGACCAGTCCCATCAGTGGCATTGTCAGGAAGAATGTGGCGCGCGGGCCTTCGAGGATCGCGCCGAGGACCGCACCCAACGGCAGCACGGCGAGCAGCCCGAGCAGGACCACCCATACCAGGGTCAGCCAGTGCCCGATGCCGTCGATGGATAGTCCACCGACGATCATTCCTCCCCCCACCAGCAGGAATGCGATCTGAACGAGCACCAGGCCGGCGCTCACACCGATCTTGCTGATGAAGAAGGCCACCATGCCGTTCGGTGTCGCCTTGGCACGCAGCAAGGTTCCGTCTTCCCGATCGAGAACCAGGTAGTTCGCGATCCCGTACAGGCCGTTGAACACGATCATGCTGCCGAGCACTCCCGGCAACGCGAGCGCGCCGAGCTTGAGTCCGGTCTGGTGGAAAGACCCGTCGCGCATGAAGTACAGCGCGATCAGGATGAGGATCGGAAAGAAGAACAGATTGATCAGATCGGTTGCGTTGGTGAAGGATTGCCGTAGCTCGATCCACGTGCGGGCTACTCCTGCCCGGATCGCGACCATGGTCGGATTCATAGCTTGATCTCCTCCAATGCGTGCACCTCGGCGTCTTCGCGGCCGGACTCGTATCGACGCACAAGTGTCATATACGTGTCTTCCAACGAGGCCCGGCGGACCTCGAGTTCGTCCACCTTCTCGCCGTGTTGCTTGAACAACTCGTAGACGAACTGGGTCGACTCGGAGGTGGTGTCGACAAATCGTTGCCCGGCCAACGTCCAACGCACCTCTGCGTCCGTGGCGACACGTCGGGACAACTCATCGGGCGAGCCATCGGCGACGATGCGCCCACCCGCCAGGATGAGGATCCGGTCGGCGAGCTTCTCCGCTTCGTCCAGGTCGTGGGTGGTGAGCAGAATGGTGGTTTGTTGGTCGTCGGCAAGCCGGTGCACCAGGTCATGGAACTCGCGGCGTGCTTCAGGGTCGAAGCCTGCGGTCGGCTCGTCCAGAAAAAGGATTTCGGGGCGTCCGACAATGCCGATCGCAACATCCATTCGACGGCGCTGACCGCCGGACAATGCGCTGATCTTTGCGTCCGCATGCTCCGAGAGCCCCACCAGTGCGATGAGATCGTCTGTGTCCCAAGGTCGTTGAACACTCTCGGTGCTATAGGGCGGATAGAACGAGCCGAGGTAGGTGAGCAGTTCTCGAACCCGCCACTTGCCGTGGTCACGCCACGACTGCAGCACGACCCCGACACGTGCCCGCCATTGCTCATCGCCATGCGCCGGGTCGGTGCCCAATACCTCGACGTCGCCAGCCGACCGTGCGCGGAACCCCTCCAGAATTTCGATGGTGGTGGTCTTGCCCGCACCGTTCGGCCCCAGCAGGACCAGGACTTCCCCGCGGCGTGCCTGGAACGTCACCTCGTGCAAGACGTCGGTACTGCCGTACCGCATGCGTAGCTTCTCGACGTTGAGAACTACGCCTTCACCCACTGTCATGGTTTCCCTCTCGTTGTGGGTTGATGATCATATGTAGCATAACTACTACATTTCGATGCGGCAATGCTGTACTACAAACCGTCGTTGAGGAGTCCCATGCCGAATATCCAGATGCGTGGTTTCCGGGAAACAGACAACAGTGCTGACGGGAATCAGCCCCCGCGGCTGAGCAGTCCCCTGAAAGCGCGCCGCATCGTGTGTGGCAGCTAGGGCCGCAGCACGATCTTGCCGTGGGTGTGTCTGCGTTCGAGTTCGGTGTAGGCCTGACGAACCTGAGTCAACGGGTAGACGTTCGCGATCGGGACTTCGAGGTTTCCGTCGGCAATCAACCCGGCCAATTCGGCGAGGACCTCGACGCCCCGCCTGCCGTTGGGCCTGGGTTCGGTTTTGACCCCGTACTTCGCGGCTGCCGCGAAATCGATGAGGGTGTCGATCCGCTCGATCGCGACGCCGAGAGCGAGGGCCAGTTCGACGTACCCGTGGCCGTAGGCGTCGATGAAGGCATGGATGTCGTTGGGTGCGGCGGCCTTGATCCGGTCCGCGACGCCGTCACCGTATGCGACGGGAAGCACGCCGTGGCTTCGCAGCCAATCATGGTTGCCCTCGCTCGCCAGGCCGATGACCGTGGCTCCGGCCCGGCGCGCGAGCTGGACGGCGAGCGAGCCGACTCCTCCGGCCGCTCCGGAGACGACGACGGTCTCGCTCTTCTCGAGCTGTACGGAATGCACTGCCCCCCAAGCGGTTACGCCCGCAATGTACAGGCTGCCCGCCACCTCCCAGGAGACGTTCTTCGGTTTGGGCGTGAGGTTGTCGACGTCGACCAGGACCAGTTCGGCCTGGGAGGCCCGCAGTTCGGAGAATCCGATCACCTCGTCGCCGACCGAGCATCGGTCGGCTCCGGCGCCGATCTCGACGACCACCCCGGCGAGATCGCTGCCCTGCCCGGACGGAAAGGTCGAGGGAAAGATGTGCGTCATCGCACCGCTGCGTAATGCCGCCTCACCGGGGTTGATGCCCGCCGCTCGCACCTGCACGAGGACCTGCCCGGCCGCGGGCGCCGGGCGCTCTACCTCGTCGATCCGCAGGACGTCGACTCCGCCGAATTCGTCGTACCTGACTGCTTTTGTCATTGTCTTGCTTCTCCTCCGGAGCGCCGTGCGCGGCTGACTTCGAGAACGGGAACGGTTCGCACCGGCGTGCCCGTCACCAGGACACTGCTCCGGCGTCGTCGAAGAATCCGCCGGTCGGTCCGTGGTCGGGCAGGGTCGCGAGGTGAATCGCGATCGCCGCCCCCTGCTCTGGTGTGCGGACGCCTTGGAAGCCGTTGAGGTCGGTGGCGGTGAAACCGGGGCAGCCGCAGTTGATCAGGATGTTGGTGTCGCTCAGTTCCTTGGCGTACTGGATGGTGACGGCGTTGAGGAAGGTCTTCGACGCCAAGTACGCGGTGGGAAGTAGGCCCATGTCGATGCCGGGTGTGGTCTGCAGGGCGAGCGAGCCCACGCTGCTGGACATGTTGACGATTCGCGGTGAGGCCGAGCCGCGCAGCATGGGCAGCATCGCATTGGTGACCCGGATGACTCCGATCACGTTGGTTTCCACGACAGTTCGCACGGTCGCGGGATCGACCGTGCTGGGTGTCTGTGGCATATCGCCGGTGATCGCCGCATTGTTGACCAGGACGTCGAGCCCTCCGGCATGGTCGCCGATCAGCTCGGCCGCGGCGGCGACACTCGCATCGTCGGTCACGTCGAGCGGCACGCCGAACGCGTCGATCCCGGCCGCGCGCAGCTTCTCCACCGCGGTCTCGCGGCGCTGTTGATCCCTCGCGCCCACACCGATTCGCCAGCCGAGCGCGCCCAGGCCCGCCGCGATCTCGTATCCGATTCCTTTGTTCGCGCCGGTCACCAGCGCGATCGTCCGTTCGCTCATGCCGTTGATCATGTTGCGGACTCGGGTGGGGCGTCCAAGACCGATCGGGTGGGCGGCGATACCGCACGGGTATCGGCCGTGGTGAGCGCCGGATACGATGCCACGGTGGAGACTCGGGAGTTGCGCTACTTCGTCGCCGTCGCCGAGGAGTTGCACTTCGGGCGGGCGGCGCAACGGCTCGCGATGGCGCAACCACCGCTGTCGCGGGCGATCCAGCAACTCGAACGGCGACTCGGAGTTGTTCTGCTGCAACGCAATTCCCGCGCGATCGCCTTGACCGAGGCCGGGTCGGTGCTGCTGCGGGAGGCCCGGCTCGCACTGGAAGCGGTCGAAGCCGCCGAGCGCCGCACCCGCCGCGCCGCCGCCGACCGGCCCGGTCTGGTGCTGGCCACCAAGGCGGGAGCATCCCGCGAACTGCTGTCGAAGCTGCTGGACGCCTACGCCGCCGAACCCGGCGCTGTCGCGGTCGAGGTGGTGCTCTGCGGGCCCGGCGAACCGGAAAGCCTGCTGCGCAACGGGAGCGCCGACGTCGCTCTGCTCCACCGTCCCTACGACACGACGGCCGGATTCGACACCGAGGACCTGCACACCGAACAACAGATCGTGGTCCTGCCGGCGGGGCACCCCCTCTCCAGCCGACCCCACATGTCGATGGCCGAGGTCAACACCCTGACCGACCTGCCCCTGCCACGCTGGCCTCGACGGGATGGAAGTTATCCGGACGGCCCCGGCCCGCAGGTTCGCGACCATACCCAGTTGACCCAGCTGATCACGCTCGGACGGGCCTGCGCGGTCATGCCCGAGTCGCTCCGCGCCCAGCTCCGCGACGATCTCGCCATCGTGCCGGTGCCGGACGCACCGGCCGTTACGACCGTCATCGCCTGGCCACCGGACAGCAGATCCAAGGCCATCGCCGACCTCGTCCGCACGGCGATCCGCCTGTAGCCGACAGGCTCCGCAAATGCCTGCGGGCGCAGGCGGTCAACCGGCAGCATCCATCCGGCGTCGGCCGAACGCACGTACTGTCGAATATCGGGCGATGCCCTGGGCGGAGTGGGCGGACGACTAGCCAGGTTTCGCGCTAGCGGACATGGTTTCGGGTTGGCGAAGCCCACCATAGAACATGCGCTAATGCCTGAGCCCACACCGAGTTTCGCGCACCGACGGGGGGTAGGCCGCGATCTCCACCGTGATCGGCGATCGCGAATTATCCAAGCCAACTACAAGTGGTAGTAGACATCGCGTGACCTCGTTTGTAGCATCGTGCCCAGTCTTGGCGCGGTGGCGTACCAAGGCACGTCGCGACTCTGAATCACGTTGGGGAAGAACGGAAGGGGGCAGAGAGCGCGCATGATCAGTGCAGCGAACTCTTCGTCGGCACCGGCAAGGCTCAGCAGGAGCGGTTCAGGTGAACCGCTCCTGCTGCTGCACGCGTTCACGCAGACATGGCATTGCTGGGGTGGGGTGATCGACGAGTTGTCGAACGAATTCGACATGCTCGCACCGACCTTGCCGTTCCATTGGGGAGGACCCGTCGGCGACCGGCCACTGACCGTGGCCGCAGGAGCCGATCATCTCGAAGCACTGATGAACGAGACCGGTTGGGAGACAGCACACATCGCCGGGAATTCGCTGGGCGGGTGGATGGCCCTCGAGCTCGCCCGGCGTGGCCGCGCGCGCAGCGTGACCGCCATCGCCTCGGCGGGACTGTGGCAGCGCGGCAGCCGCCACGCCGACCGGCTCCGGCGGAAGTTCCAGCTCAGTGCGTACCTCGCTCCGCTGTCGCGCGGTTTCGCGAATCCGGCACTGGCCGCCATGGGAAAAGCCACCGCGATGCGCGTGCTCTGCCACCGGCCAGGGCTCGTCGCGCCCGATCTGGCTGCGATTGCCCTGCAATCGGCTGCACATTGCACCGCGCGCGACATCAACGCAATCTGGCCGACCGACACAGCACTGGAGATGCTCGACCAGATCACCACACCGACCACAATCGTCTTCAGCGCGCGCGACCGCGTGATCCCGCCCGCTCGCTTCGGTGCACAACTTGTCACCCCTTCAGCCACCCGCCGGGTCGTCACGCTGCCCGATGTGGGGCACGTACCGATGCTCGAGGCTCCCGCCAGAGTGGCTGCCGAAATCCGCCGAACAGCAACAGAACCACTTGTTGACGCTGCCAGCTGAGGTCGGCGGCCAGCAGTGTTACCGACCGAACGCACTATTTGCCGCTGATCGCGCTGTGCGGAACGGCCAGCGCGGCACCCTGGAAGATCAACCGGCAGTTGGCATCTGGTGTCGGCCGAACGCACTGATCTGCCGATGTCAGTGCCTTGACGGCACAGCGCAACCTTCATGACACAGGGCCGTCTTCGTGCGCATGTGCAAAGGTGAACGGCGACCTCGAAGCGGGCGTGTGAGCGCAGCGCCGGACTATGGGCAACCGCTCAGATCGATGTCGAGTCGCGCAGATCTTCGACCCGGACAGGTTCATGGTTCACGAAAACCACTGCCACTCCGTAGGGTTCGCAGATCGGCAATCCGCCCTCGGCGAAGCGCAGGAGCCATTCGATGCCGTCGTAGAAGTTGAGCTGGGGGCGGTCGACCGGGAAGGTCGCGGGATCGAACCGCTCGAATCGACGCACGTCCGCGGGTGTCGAACCGAAGGACGCGGGGTCGGCGATCAGCTCGGTGTGAAGGAATCGCAGGCCGAGTAGCAGGTAGTGGTCCAGGTCGCCCAGCACCGTCGCGATGAGCGCCGAATCGGCGGACCGCCCCTCTGGGAGAAGTACATTCACCTCGACCGGATCGTCGAACAGACTGCTGCTGATCGCAGCCGGTGGAGACCAGATGCTCTCGCCTTCGGGCCCTGGTTGAGCTGTGAACGGTCCGATGCCTGCGATGAACACGACGCCATCATAGGGACCGCGCGAGGTGGACTGGCCTACTGCACAGAATGTCCTCTCCTGCCGCTTCCCGCGCAGGCAGCGTGGCGAGATGTTCTGCGGCGCAGAGCATCCGCAACCCGTGCGTTGCCGAAGCCAGCCATACGAAGGTCAAACACAAGGGCAGATGTCGGCGCGAGCTCCTAGAAGTGTGCCGGGGCGGTCGGTGCGGATTGCGGCGCGAGGACTGCGCCGCACCGGTGGCCCTGGCCTGGCAGGGCCAGAAACGCGCAGCTCGTCGAATTGAGCTAGGGCTTCTGCCGGCCCCAGGCCAGCGCCCTCCGGAACCGCCAGGCCTCCACTACATCGGCGACGAGCCGACGACGCCGCCGGTCCCGTCTATACCGGCCAGCCCACGGTCACCTCGTATCACCACTGGTAGCCCTCTCGATGTTGACGCTGGCGGCCCGGTGTCTGCTGCCCTCCGGCCGCCAGTGGACCGCTCGGTATGTATCGCACCGGCCCGCTAGTGTTGATCATGAGCGCGCCGCGAACATGCCGTTCGGGCTGGATGTGAGATTGGAAGTTTGAGATGGGGTTCCTCCGCCGCTTCGGACACAGGCCCACGCCGGTGGTAGTTACCGAATGGGCCGCAGACGATTCGGCGTTGAAGACGGCGCTCGACGAGATCAAGACGACCGGGAGCTGGATGCCCGCGGCGAAGCTGCTCGCGGCGACCGGGCGTGACTGGGATCGGCGTTCCTACCGAGTGGAGGCACTGGCGGAGTCGGCGGCACCGGATATGACGTGGTTGGCCGGATGGTGTGCCGAACGACCGGACGATCCCGATGCGCATGTGCTGCGGGCGAAAGCGGAAGTATTGTGCGCCTGGAACGCTCGGGGGAGCGCCTACGCGAGTCAGACCTCGGACGAGGCAATGGCCAACTTCGCCACGATCTTGCGCCGTGCGCAGCAGTGGTGCGTGCGGGCGATCGAGTTGAACCCGGATGATCCGACTCCATGGGTCGCGAGGCTGTGGCTGGTGATCGGTGGGCAGGAATCCCCGCACTCGTTCCGGTCGTATTGGAAAGAAACCTGCGCACGCGAGGTCAAGTCCAAATGCGTGGTGTAACTCGGTGGTCACCGCAGGATCCGAATTGTCGTGTCAGGCGGTGAGTTCGGTGGGTGCTGGTTCCTCCTGTTCGTCGGTGGGTGCCAGCCCGCGTGAGCGGGCGAGCACCTCGAGGCCGAGGTAGCGTTTGGCTTCGATCCATTCGTCGTGTTGCTCGGCCAGGACCGCCCCGACCAGGCGGATGATCGAGCCGCGGTCCGGGAAGATGCCGACCACGTCGGTGCGGCGGCGGATCTCCTTGTTCAACCGTTCTTGGGGATTGTTGGACCAGATCTGGCGCCAGATCTGTTTGGGAAACGCGGTGAACGACAGCAGATCCGCGCGGGCCCCATCGAGGTGATCGGCGACTTTCGGGAGCTTGCCGGCGAGCGCGTCGAGCATCCGATCATACTGGGCGGCAACCGATTCGGTGTCGGCCTGATCGAATACCGAGTGCAACAACGTGCGAACCCACGGCCACGACGATTTCGGGCAAACCGACATGAGATTGACCGTGTAGTGGGTGCGGCAACGCTGCCAGGACGCGCCGGGCAGGGTCGCCCCGATCGCGGCCACGAGGCCGGTATGGGCATCGGAGGTCACCAAGGCAACCCCGCTCAGCCCGCGCGCGACCAGGTCACGGAAGAACGCCAGCCAGCCGGCCTTGTTTTCCCCGGAAACCACCTGCAGCCCCAGGATTTCGCGGTGCCCGTCGGCATTGACGCCGGTCGCGACCAGGGCGTGAACGTTGACCACCCGCCCGTTCTCACGCACTTTGAGTACCAGGGCGTCCGCGGCGACGAACGTGTAGGGACCGGCATCGAGGGGGCGGGTGCGGAATGCTTCGACCTGGGCGTCCAGATCACGGGCCATGATCGAGACCTGTGACTTGGAAAGTGTTGTGACCCCGAGGGATTCGACGAGCTTCTCCATCCGGCGCGTGGACACGCCGAGTAGGTAGCAGGTGGCGACCACGCTGGTGAGGGCACGCTCTGCGCGTTTGCGGCGCTCGAGGAGCCAGTCGGGAAAGTAGTTGCCCGAGCGCAGTTTCGGGATCGCGACATCGACGGTGCCCAGGCGGGTGTCGAAGTCGCGGTGGCGGTAGCCGTTGCGCTGGTTGACGCGCTCGTCGCTGCGTTGCCCGTAGTCGGCGCCGCAGAGCGCGTCGGCCTCGGCACTCATCAAGGACTGGATGAACGTGGACAACAACCCGCGCAGCAGGTCCGGTTGCTCGGACAGTACGGCGGTCGGGTCGATAGGCTGGATATCGGTCATCGCGTGAGTTCTCCTTCGAGAGACTGTGAGAGGTCCTTCGAGGATCACGCGGTGACCACCTTGCTGTCCGGGGATTACGCCAGACTCGGCGGCAGATCAGGCCGCCAGCTCGTACACCATTCTGCTGGACTCAACCCAGCGAGAAACCTTGGCGTGGAAGTGCTCCGAGCTCTCGACTGCCCAGCTGCGCCTGCGCGCGGTGCCACCGTCGAAGCTGTCGTTGCTCGGACTTGTCCGCCACATGACCGACGTGGAGCGAGGCTGGTTCGCCCGCACCCTCGGCGGAGTCGACGCGCCCGCGTTCTACTGGCGTGCGGACCGATCCGAGGATGTCGACTTCGACGTCGCGGATGCGGACGTGGATGAGGCGTTTTGCTTGTGGCACGAGGAATGTGCTCGCTCGCGCGCACTCGTGGCCCACTGCGACTCACTCGACACTGTAGGTACCCACCAGCCCAGCGGTCTCGATTTCAGCTTGCGCTGGATCCTCACACACATGATCGAGGAGTACGCCCGCCACAACGGCCACGCCGACCTGCTGAGGGAACAGCTCGACGGTCACACGGGCGAATAGGGCCGATCGCGCAGGTATCCGGTCATGCCGCTTACAAGGGCATTCACGCCGGACAGCGCCACGGCTGGGTGTCGGGGATCAATGCCTGAGTTTCACCAGGTGGGCCGATATCTTGAGGATGTGAGCGATGACGCCGTTCGACCCGAGTGGTGCGTGGTCGCGTCGTTGTTGCCGTACCCGTACAAGGAGTCGGGTCCCAACGCTGAACTGCGTAGCCACAAGATATTCCCGGCTGGCGCGAAGCTTCATGTGATCGGCGGTTTCGCAGGCAAGGGTCATGAGGTGGTGACCGTGGTCGGCACGGCTCACCGCCGCCGGTACGTCACCGCCCATATCCAGGCTCGATACCTCGGCAATTGGCGTGTGGCTCTGATCTATCGGCCCGAGGTGCTGCGGGCAATCCATCACGCCGAGATCGATGACCGATGGAGCGCTCATCGCTGGAATCAGCAAGGCTTCGAACTGGATTCACCCGAGTATGGCGAGTACCTCAGGCGGATCGCCGAGAGCTTCCAGCGCACTCAGCGCGATAGAACCGACGACGAGTAGCGCGTCTGCTTCGTGGCGTGGCCGTCGGCGACAACATCCGGAACTGCCGCTGATCGCTCGGTTTCGGAGACACGGAGCGGCAGGCCCGCGATCGGCTCACGGCGGTACATGATCGTGGGATGACTGATGGGACGTCGGACGATGAGCAGCTTCGGTTCATCGTCAAGGGTGCCTTCAATCTGAGAAGTCGCGGGACGTCCGTGATCGGACATATCGAGGCGGGCCGGGTAGTCGTCGGCGACCGGCTTCGTGTCGTGCGAGTTGATGGTGAGCTCGGTCCTGCCGCTGAATGCACGGGCGCAGGTCGTGTGCGGGTTGCGAGTTGGGAGCCAGGGCAACCTGTTCCGGTGGCGTTACTTCTACCCGGCCTGCAAGTGTCGGATATCCGGGAGGGCGACGTCCTTGTCCGCGATGCCGTCATCGTGTAGCCGTCGCCGCAGGGGCACCGCACCCAACGCGCTACATTGCCGCGTAGCGCGCTGACCGAACCGGCCACCGCGGGCGGGGCGAAGGTCAACGGGCCGAGCTGATCTGGCGTCGGCCGAATGCACCATATTGCCGAATGCAGCGCGAAGTGTCGTGGCAGCCGAGCATACTGGCACCACTAGGGTCTCGGCTGTGGGCAACCATTTCAGCGCGGATGCGTTGGGCCTGGATATCTACATGACCAACAGCAGCACGGACGTGTTCTGCGATGTGATCGCATTGGCAGGCTCGTCGATGACGCGCACGGTCTGGCAGCAGCATTTGGTGCTGCACTTCTGCGACCTGGAGCGGTTCCGCGCCGGTATCAGCGGGTTCGACCTGGCTGAGCTGCCGTGGACACAGGATCACCAGGCTGAGCAAGACTTCTTCCTCGTCCTGCTCGACCGCGCGAACCGCCGGACCGGTTGGGAGAAGCTGCACTACACGCCGTCGATCGACTACAACCTCGGCGCATTCATTCAGATGCTCACCAGGTTTCGCCCAACCCCAACGATCAGCTCCGACTTCGGGAACTGGACCAGCGCACCGAAACCGTATCTCCTCGATAGATGTCTGCGGCACAAGGTCTTCCGAGGTGAGTTCGGGTGCCGCTTGTGCGACACCTGGACTCAGCCTTCCGACGCTCCCTTCGTCTGGGAAGTGACCAGTACCTACACCGTCGACGGAACCCGCAACACCGAGATCATCGACCGCCGAATATGGCAGATCCCCGAGGGACTGATCCCTCGAATCTTTGCCATCGCCGGTAATCCGGAGCGACGGGCAGTGGGGATATCGATCGAGCCCCAACACCTCGAAGCGGTATCCGCCATCATCCAGACGCCACTCGATCCCCAGGCTCGTCATTGGCTCGGAAAGGCAATGGACTGAGCACCGCATCGGGCTGGGCTGAAACATCCGCTCCTGCCGCGACCCGGGCATTGTTCGGCGGTCCAGACGGGTTGGCCGACAGCGCTTCCGGGTGCGCGGTAACGCCGCATGGCGCGCTGACCGAACCGGCCGGCTCGGCACTCCGAAAGATCAACGGGCTGAACGTGGCTCAGCCTTCGGCAGTGCACGGTAAGGCCGAATTTCGTGCCCTTCGGGCCGGCAGCGAACAGATGGTTGCGTGGGTTGTAACGTCGGCCACGGAATGTTCGATCATGTGTCCTGATTACGTTAGTGTCGGTGCCGATCAAGGCATTTCGACGGTGGGGAACTTGGGGGTTCGATCTTGAGACGCCATTTATCAAGGCGTGCATTGTCATTCGCGGTGGCGGGGATGGTGTTCACGACTGCCGTTGCCGTGTTCGGTGCGGGGAGCAGTTCCGCGGATACCGGCGATCCGATCACCGATTCCAAGAAACTGCTGGCGGATCCGGTCGCCTCGGACGGGTCGAAGATCTCCTCCGGCACCATCGACGGCCGCAATCTCACCTTGCAGGTCCACTCCACGGCAATGGGCAGAAACATCACGGTCAAAGTACAACGACCCAACGACGCTTCCGAGCCGCGGCCGGTTCTCTACCTGGTCAACGGGGCGGGTGGTGGAACCGACGCGGCGACCTGGTGGGCCAACACCGATGTGGGTGATTTCCTGGCGGGCAAAGACGTCAACGTGGTGATGCCTATCGGTGGCGCCTTCGCCTACTACACCGATTGGCAGAAGGACGACCCCGAGATGGGGCGCAACAAGTGGCGGACCTTTTTCCTCGACGAACTTCCGCCGCTGATCGATAGCGCACTGGGCACCAACGGAATCAATGCGATCGCCGCGAATTCCATGACCGCCACCTCCATCTTGCAGATGGCAGAGGCCAAGCCTGGCCTGTATCAATCGGTCGCCGGATACAGCGGCTGCGCGCAGATCGCGGATCCGATCGGCAAGCGGTTCACCAAACTGGTGGTGGAAACCTACGGTGGCGGGGATGTCCGCAACATGTACGGAGAAGACGACGACCCCGCCTGGGTCGCCAACGATCCGGTCATCCACGCAGAAGCGCTACGCGGCACCAAACTGTTCCTCTCCACCGGCAACGGTTTACCCGGGCATTGGGACACTCTCAACGGTCCGCACGCGCTCCCGGGCACATACGGTTTGGCGAACCAGATCGTGGTCGGCGGAGTCATCGAGGCCGCCACCAACTGGTGTACCCATAACCTGCAAGATCGCCTCAACCAACTCCAGATTCCCGCAACCTTCGACTACGCGCCGACCGGCACGCACTCATGGGGATATTGGCGCGACGCCTTCTACCAGTCCTGGCCGATGCTCGCCGACGGGCTCGGAGTACCCGCATAGGTACGTCAGAACGTGCACGCTCGTGCCGCTGATCGCGCTGTGCGGAATGGCCAGCGCGGCACCTCTATGCGATGGCCGCAGCTTCGCCTCCATTCCGCACAGCCGAGATAGCCCACAGCAATACCATTCAATAGTTCAGTGCTCCAAGACATTCTCGTGAACACACTCAAATTCCGCATGCCGTGCTGTTCGAACGGGCGACGCGGAAACCAGCGCAACTTGGTCTGGGGACTTACAGAATCTCCACGATCTGGTCGATATTTCTCCCGATCTACGCGATAGCGTCAGTCTCGGATCAGCTTGCGGCGGTTAGGGATAGGCCGTGGCCGAAGGTAGGGGCAGGGTGCGAGGACGTGGGGTGGTGAGACGAACTACTGTGCGTCGGATACTTGGGGACACGGTGGCGGTGGCGCTGGGCCTGTTGTTCGGTTGCCTGATCGTGGTCGGTGTGGGGTGGGTGCTGCTCGACCACTTGTTGTCGCCGACGTGGGATGGCGATGTGCACTTCATTGTCGAATCCTTGCCGCGCGACGGGGCTGGCAACGCGGACGGGCAGCCCGTAGATCCGAGCTACGTCATCGTCAGCGTGGGGGAGGAGACCCCACTGGCTCTCTACGAAAACTCGAGCGGAAGGATGGGAGCATCGTTGAAGACCAGTGAGATATCCGGCTTGCAGGTCGGTGATCGGCTGTTGTGCACTGTGCATGTCGACTCGTCCGGAGGGGGTCGGGGCGCCGGGCAGCCGCTCTACCGAGTCACGAACTGCCGACGCGCGTAGTCACTGCCGGGCCGCATTCGATCGTGGAGACGTCGGGCTTCTCACCCTTGTTCATCGGTGGATGCGCTCTCCGCGACGGAGCATGTCCAGATAGGTGGCGATGCGGCGTTGGCGTGTCTGCGGGCGCTTGGCTTCGTTGACGCGCCAGATGATCGAGTAGCGGTTACCTGCGTCGAGTTCGGCGAAGGCCGCAGCTGGCCGGGATATGGCGGCGCGGATACTCCAAACGCGCGAGAAGTCCCTGACGAGCGCGCTGTCCGCGGATGAGATCGACACTCTCGCGTCAGCGCTGGACACGATGCTGACCACGGTGACCCTCGCCCGAGCCGAGCAACGCGCAGCCCACAGCGGCGACCGTCCGCAGCCTTGGCTGTGCCGCCTCTGCGACTTCGCCGCGTGTGGCCGTAGCGAGGGCGACTGCCCGGTCGATAACGTCGCTGCGACCGGCAATGTCCCGTAGGTGGTCCAGCACCTCTCAATGTCCGCGCACTGTCACTCGGTGATCTCGAATTGTATTGTGCCGCAAGATTTTTCGTGTCCAGGGTCCTTGTCAGGCGAATGCTCGATCCGGGGCGAAAGTCCCTGTGCGACAAGGCCGGATGTGCTGAACTGAATCATCCCACCGGCATCGGCCGAAATAGCCTTCAGTGACGCGGGTTTCGTGCCTGACCTGGGAATTCTCTGCATGGAAGAAGGCACATCATGCCACTGTCAGCAGCCGACCTCGCAGCTCTGGGAGATACACCGATCACGATTCGGTCGACGGCGTTCTCGAATGTGTTTCTGCGGATGGACGCCAGCGGGGTGACCGCCCCCGCTGACTTCGGTGGCGGCACGGTCAACTGTCAGTACGGGGCCGGTGCCTACGAGAGATACCGGGTCCGACCCCAATCCGATGGTTCGTACGCTTTCGAGTCGGTGGCCTTTCCGAAGGTCTATCTGCGTATGGACGGCAGCGGGGTGACCAGTCAGACCGAGTCCGGCGGCGGCACGGTCAACTGTCAGTACGGCGCGGGCCCCGGTCCATACGAGAAGTACCACGCCAGTCCACAGACGGACGGATCGTTCTCGTTCGAGTCGATGGCCTTCCCCAAGGTGTTTCTGCGCGTGAACGGCACCGGAGTGACCGCCAACACCAGCACCGGTGGCGGCACCGTCAACGCCCAGTTCGGCGCCGACGGCGGTATCCACGAGAAGTTCATTCTGACCATGGACGACCAGCGTCTGGACTTCCGCATGCAGCACCAGGAGCAGACCCTATGGTGCTGGGACGCGGCCACGGTCAGCACCGCCGCGTACTACGACCCGGCGACCCCGTGGACCCAGTGCACTCTGGCCAACGCGGAGTTGGGCAGGAACGACTGCTGCGTCGGCGCGGGTGCGGTGTCGCCGTGCAACCAGGGCCGGTGGCCCGATACCGCGCTGACGCGGATCGGACGACTCAACGTGCGCCTGAACGCCGCTCTGACCAATGCGCAACTCGGCGCCGAAATGGCCAAATCCGCCCCGGTCATTGTGAATATCGCCTGGCAGGGCGGCGGCGGGCACATTGCCGCGCTGCGCGGCCGATCGGTGAGCGGCGGTGTCGACTACGTCAGCGTCGCCGATCCCTGGTACGGCGACTCGGATGTCACCTACGACGTGTTCCGAAACAGATACCAGGGCACCGGAACCTGGAACGTCAGCTACAAGACCCAGCGCTGAGGAGACCCGATCATGCCGCTCCATCTGCCCGAACCGCCGTCCGACGTCCCCGACAAGGTCAAGGGGAAGCTGCGGGCCTTCGCCGACGACGCGAAGTTCTCGACCAAGGCGCTCCGCGGCGCCCGTAAGGACCAACTCGACCTGTCCACCCCGCACCAGATCTTCACCATCGGGCTCGACGACATCGCCGCCGGCGCCGGCCTCGATGCGGCGCAGCCCGTGGGCTGGCGTTACCTCGTGGTGGACGGCGCTCAGATCATCGCCAGCGCCGAAACCACGCTGGCGCCCGACGGAACCCAGGAGCTGGCACAGTTCACCGAGGGACCGTTCGTCCTGTCCACCGACAAGTCCGTGAAGACCGTCCGTAAGCTCCCTCAACTCGAGGCTGCCGGCTTCGAGCTTCGGCTGCTGCGCATCCCGGCCCTGTATGTGATGGCACTGTGGTTGCATTCTCCGATCAGCGACATCCTCGTCCCGCTGGATCCCTCTCCGATCGGTAAGGAAGGCAAGCCGGTCCCCGCGCCACAGTTCCTGGCCGAGCTGTCCGAACTGGCCCGCGCGAACAACCCGCCCGCGTGAGAGTCTGAGAACCCTCGATTCCCGCGCCGACCGTAAGGCCGGTGCGGGGTGACGGAAGGCCAACGGGCCGAGGGTATCTCGGCAGACGGGTCGACTATTTGCCGTAATCGGGGCGGACGTGTGCGTCCTGGGCCGCATGGGCGATCTCGGCTCGCTCGAGCCATGCCAGCCAGGGGCCCGCGCCGAGGCGAGGTTCGGCGTAGCCGTGGCTGGTGCGGACTATCCGGGTGCCGGGTTGTTCGAGCCAGCGCACCAGGAGTCCGACCTCCTCGGGGAGTGCGCCATGCAGCGGAGGGTGGGCTGGCTCGCCCGCCGGTGGTGTGGTCGTGGGATTCGCGCTGGGATCGGGGTCCAGCGCGATGCCCGGTGGGGGAGTGAGGATTCGGGGTGGAGTGTTCAGGGTGGGCGGGATGACGGTTTCGGCCGAGGCTACGAGGCGGTCGACCGTTCGCATGGGGGAGATGCCGCGGGGTGCGTTGCCCGCGGAGGCGAGGCGGCCGTGGCGGATGACCGCGAACTGCCAGCCACCGGACCCATCGGGGTGCGCGGCTATCAGTTCCGGGATGCGGGTCAGAGCGGACAGGCGCTGGGTGCGACGCAGGGCTCGGAGCACAGTGCAGGTGCGATCTCGCAGTCGAGCTGCTGCCTCGAAATGTTCTGCGGTCGAGAGAGATTCGATTCTGTGCTGAATCGTGCGCAGGATCGCGTCGCTGTCGCCGGAGAAGAGCGCGCGCACCGTTTCGGGGGCTTGCGCGTACTCCTCTATATATAGGGGTCTGTTTTGGGCGCTCGCGGGGCAACCGCCGACCACGGCGGGCGGGCAATCATGTGCGCCGCCGCGCGGGATGCGAGTGGTGCAGGTGCGCAGGCCGCAGTTCTCGGCGATGGTGGTCGCCACCTCGACGGCATCGGCGCGGGAGTTGAAGGGGCCGAGCGCATCTCGGTTCGGGGTGCGGGACACGGCGAAGCGGGGGAACGCCTCGTCGGTGAGCGTCAGCCACCACGCCCGCTGCGGGAATTTGGAGCGGCGGTTGTACGGCGGGGTGTGCGCGAGCAGCAGTCGCAGTTCGCGCACGCCCGCCTCCAGCGCGTGCGCGCATTCGACATGATCGACCCGGGTCGCCAACTGCACCATCTCGCGCATGCGCGGACGGGTGTCCGAACCGGTGAAGTAGTTGCGCACTCGGCGGCGAAGATTCACCGCGGTTCCTATATATAGGACTTCATCCGAAGGACCCCGGAAGAGGTAGACGCCGGGGGTGGCCGGAAGATCCGCCGCGAGAGTCCGTTTCGCGCGCTGGCGGCGCGTCACCTCCGGCAGATAGTCGAGCAGCTCGGTGAGACTGTGCACGCCCTGATTCCCGACCCGGGCCATGAGCGCGTGCAGCACATCGACGGTCGCGCGCGCGTCATCGAGGGCGCGGTGCGTCGGCCGCGTCTGCGAGCCGAGCAACTCGGCAAGGAAGGACAACTTCACCGAGGGCGCTTCATCCCGGTTGAGGACCCGTCGTGCCAACTGCACCGTGCACACCACTTGGAAGGCGGGCCACGGAATCTCGCACTGTGCCGCGGCCGCGCGCAGAAACCCGGTATCGAATCGAGCGTTGTGCGCGACCAGCACCGCCCCGTGCGCGAACTCCAGAAACCCGGGCAGCACCGACTCGATACGCGGCGCGTCGATCAGCATGGCCGTGGTGATCCCGGTGATCTGCACGATCTGCGGTGGAATCGCCAGTCCGGGATTCACGAGGGTCGCGAACTCGCCGAGCACCTCACCGCCGCGCACCTTCACCGCGCCGATCTCGGTGATGGCGTCCCCCTGCGGGCTCGTTCCGGTGGTCTCCAGGTCCACGACCACGAACGTTGTGTCGTAGAGCGGTGTTTCGAGCTCGTCGAAGGCCAACTGTTCGGACACGACCCGCAAGCGTAGGCCGGGGGTCCGACAGGTTTCGCCCGGTCGGGCCGGGATTTTCCGACCAGCGGAAATGTCGGAATTCGACGCCGTGATCTTCGGGGTGAAATCCCCGAATTGCACGAATATGCCAGAAAGTGACCGGGATCACATTAATTCATAAACTGAATCAATTCGATCGGATGTGACGGACCGTTCGAGTCGCTGCCTGCCGCGTGCTGTCTCGGTAAGGGTCGCCTTGGGCCGGTTCGCAAGTCCGCCGGTCAGGGCCAGGTCGAACAAGGTGCGTCTGAACTGCTGTTATTCGGAATCCCTCCTGCAAGGAGGGGGTGTTTCCGGCTCTTGGCTACCGACCGGTAGCTCCGTGGACGCTCCCGGCAAAATGACCACTGTTATCGTTTCGTGATTGCTGTGACTTTTGTCGCACCGAAATGCGGCCGCGTAACTATTTCCAGCCGCCGTGCGTTGGTCGCGGCTTTACAAACCACCGTTATCGGCTCGTAATCTTCCTGAGACCTCGCGGAGTCCGACCCACCAAACCGGTGCGGCGTCGCGGGGCAGATTGGAAGTACCTCACCATGGCGACCAAGACCGTCAAGCGGGCCCTCACGGCCGGTGCCGTCGGCGCTGCCACGCTGAGCGCGCTGCTGCTGCCCGCCACTCCTGCATCGGCGCAGCCGGTGACCATCCCCGGCGTCGGCACCTTCGACGTGCCGGACCAGGTTCAGCTCCCCGCCGGGATTCCGGGTGTGCCGGAGTCCCTTCCGGTGCAGCTGCCCGCCATCCCGGGCGTCGAGATGCCGGGTGTCCCCGCCCCCGCCGCCCCGCAGGCCAGCCCGCGCCAGCAGGTCGTGGACGCCGCCATGAGCCGCATCGGCGACCCGTACGTCTACGGCGCCGCCGGCCCGAACGCCTTCGACTGCTCCGGTCTGGTGCAGTGGTCCTACGCGCAGGCCGGAATCAACCTGCCGCGCACCAGCTATGAGCAGCTCAATGCCGGCGCCCCCATCTCGGAGGAGGCGCTGGAGCCGGGCGATGTGGTGTCGTTCTACGGCGGCAGCCACTCCGGCATCTACGTGGGTGACGGCAATGTCGTGCACGCCTCGACCTCCGGTCAGCCGGTCAAGGTCGCCCCGATCTCGTCCATGCCGTTCGCCGGCGCGCGCCGGATCTGATTTTCCGGAACTGAAGATCCGCAGGTCGAGCGACCTGCGAGCGAACGGCGACCGTAATGATTTCGTGGCCTGCTGGACACAAGCGGTCGCCGTTTCGTAACCTATTCGAGACCTTCTTTTCCAGCTCGGGGCAAGAGAACGGGACCAGGCCGACGGTGGCAGCGCAACATCGCACGAAGAAACTCGTAGGTGGAGCCCTCACAGCAGGGGTCCTGCTGGTGGGAGCCAACAACATCGGACCCGCGCTGGCCGATCCGGTCGCCGCACCGGCATCGGCCGGGGAAGCGGTGCAGCGACTGATCGACCTCTCGCGCCAGTCCGAACAGCTCAATCAGCAGGCGCTGAACGCCCAGGCCGATCTCGACACCAAGGTCGCCGCCGCCAAGGACGCCGATTCCAAGGCCGCGGCCGCCGCAACCACATTGGACGCGGCTCGCTCCGAGATTCGCAGATATCAGCCGGTTATCGATCGCGCGGCCAATTCGGCCCTGCTCGGTAGTCGTACCAACCGGCTCACCTCGCTGCTGGTCAGCTCCTCACCGCAGCAGCTGCTCGACCAGATGTCCATCGTGGATCTGGTCGGCACCCGCACCAATGATCAACTGAGCCAGTATCAGAAGGTCAGCTCCGCCGCCTCCGCCGCCGAAGCCGCGGCCCGCACCGCCGCCGACGTCGCCCGCGCCGCGAGCGCACAGGCCGATGCGGTGCGCACCGACCTGGAGTCCAAGCGGGCCGCACTACAGGGCTCCATGGCGGGCGTCATCGCCGCCTGGGGTCAGCTCTCGGCCAATGATCGCTCCGCCCTCGCGGGTTCGATGTTCCCGCCGGGCTTCGACAAGGATTCGCTGCTGCGCGGACTCGTCCCCGGCAGCGGCACCAGCGCCCTCGCCGCCGGACTCACCCGCATCGGCGCACCCTATGTCTGGGGCGCGGTCGGTCCCGAACAGTTCGACTGCTCCGGTCTCGTGCAGTGGGCCTTCCATCAGGTCGGCAAGAACGTGCCGCGCACCAGCCAGCAGCAGGCCGGTTACGGTACGCCGGTGGACCAGAAGGATCTGCAGCCCGGCGATGTGGTCTTCTTCTACTCCGACATCTCCCATGTCGGTATCTACGCGGGCAATGGTTTGATGTTGCACGCCTCCACATTCGGCGTCCCCGTCCAGGTGGCGCCGATGGGATCATCACCGTTCCATTCCGCGCGTCGATTCTGACCAACACCATGAGGTGGCAATGAGCGCATTGCGGCAGGTACGCGGCTGGTTGTCGACGAAGCGCCGCTTCCAGTTCTGCCTGACCCTGGTCATGGTCACCGGGCTCACCGCCGCCTGTGGTGCGCTGCTCATGCTGCCCAATTCGGTGCTGCCCAAGATTCGCGCGGTGGTGCCGGGCGGGGACAACTCGCTCGTCGCCTCGGATCCGCAGGTGTCGGGGTTGCATCGGCTGATGGATTCCTACGGCAAGGTGATCGCCGAACCGGTGAACACCGGGGCCGGGAAAGTCGGTGTGGTGCTGGGGCATCCGGCGCGCGGCGGCGATGTGGATGTGCTGGCGGGGGAGCTGGCCGCGGCGACGCGGGCGGTCAGCGCGCTGTGGGGTTCGGACTGGTCGCAGGCCCCGGTTGTCGTGGTGGCCTCCAGCCCAGCCGAATTCGCGGCGCTCACCAACGCGACCGGTGACGTGCCCGCCGAAGTGGCGGCGGCTACGGTCGCGGATCCCTTTCATCCCGGTGCTCAGGTGACCGGTCAGCGCGTGGTCTTCGGCCCAGAGGCGGGGCGTCGTCTCGGCGCGGACGGCCTGCGCTCGGTGCTGCGGCATGAGCTCACTCATGTCGCGACCCGCGCGGTGACCGTCGACGGTTCACCGCAGTGGATGCTCGAGGGTTTCGCCGAATACACCGCGCATCGCGGTCTGCGCCAGCCCATCGCCGAGGTCGCGCCGACACTCACCACTCGCGCCCGGGCGGGTGATCTTCCGGCCGATCTGCCTGCCGACGCCGCCTTCGAACCCGCCAGTGGTGAGGCCGCCGCGGTCTACGAACAAGCGTGGTCCGCCTGCGCCTTCATTGCCGACCAGTTCGGTGAGCCCCAATTGGTCTCGCTCTACCGGCATTTGGCGACCGGTCCCAAGGATCACGCCGCCGTCGAGGCCGTCCTGCGGAACACCCTCGGCATCCCCTATTCGGAGTTCCTGGCGCGCTGGCACTCCTGGATTACCAGCCGCACCACCGCGGGCGCCTGAGCGACACGCGCCAGTGGGTGCGCGAGGTTTCGGTCCGGGGCGAGCTCCCGGGGCGAGTGCAGTAGGTTGATCGCATGGGGCGAACGCTGCTGGTTACCAATGATTTCCCGCCACGACCGGGAGGTATCCAGTCCTACGTGCATGCACTGGCCATGCAGCTACCCCCCGACGAACTGGTCGTCTACGCCCCACGCTGGAAGGGTGACAGCCACTGGAAGTTCGACGCGGAACAGCCTTTTCAGGTGGTGCGGCACCCCACCACGCTGATGCTGCCCACGCCGCTGGTGGCACGGCGCGCGGCCAAACTGCTCCGTGACGAACAGTGCGATCGGGTCTGGTTCGGCGCCGCCGCACCGCTGGCGCTCATGTCCCCGCTACTGCGCCGCGCGGGTGCCGAGCGAATTCTGGCCTCCACCCACGGGCATGAGGTCGGCTGGTCCATGCTGCCCGGCGCGCGCCAGGCGCTACGCGCCATCGGCGACAACACCGATGTCATCACCTACGTCAGTAAATACACGCGCCGTCGCTTCTCCGCGGCCTTCGGTGCGCGGGCCGCGCTCGAATACCTGCCGCCCGCAGTCGATTCCGAGGTGTTCAAACCGGATCCGGCGGCCCGCGCCGAACTTCGCGAGCGCTACGGCCTGGGTGACCGCCCCACCATCCTGTGCCTGTCCCGCCTGGTCCCGCGCAAGGGGCAGGATGTGCTGCTGGTCGCGATGCTGGAGATCCGCAAGCAGATTCCGGGCGCGGTGCTGGTCATCGCGGGCGGAGGACCCTACGAGCAGAAGCTGCACGTCTTGGCGGAGTCGCTCGGCGTCACCGATGATGTGGTCTTCACCGGTCGGGTCCCCGCTGCCGAGCTCGCCGCCCACCACACCATCGCCGATGTCTTCGCCATGCCCTGCCGCACCCGCGGCCTCGGCCTCGATGTGGAGGGCCTGGGCATCGTCTTCCTGGAAGCCTCCGCCACCGGAGTCCCCGTGGTAGCGGGCAATTCGGGTGGTGCCCCCGAAACCGTCCGCGAGGGCGAAACCGGGTATGTGGTCGACGGCAAATCCCCCGAATCCATCACCAAGGCCATTGTCGACGTCCTCTCCGACCGCGACGCCGCCGCTCGCATGGGCGCGGCCGGTCGCACCTGGGTCCAGGAGCAATGGCGCTGGGACCGCATGGGCGAACGCCTGCGCGACCTGCTCGACCCGCCGGTCCGCAGCACCCCCGGTATCACCCTGAACTAGTCGATCCGATGATCGCCGCCCGCGGGGCGCGCCCCGCGCAGGAGGCGAATCGAACACGGGCGTGCTCTGGGTTAGGCTCACGGTCGTGAGCAGTATCCAGGTTGCCGATCAGACCTTCGTCGCCGCGTCCGGCGTTGCCGTCGGGGAAATGCTGGCCGATCGGGGCCGCTGGCGGCAGTGGTGGCCGGACCTGCAGTTGCAGGTGCGGGAAGACCGGGCCGACAAGGGAATTCGGTGGACCGTCACCGGTGCGGCGACCGGCACCATGGAGGTGTGGCTCGAGCCCATGCTCGACGGGGTGATCCTGCACTACTTCATGCATGCCGAACCGCGTGGCGTCGAGGGGATGTCGCCGCGGGATCTGCTGGCCGTCAACCGCACTCGTCGCGTGGCCGGGAAGAAGATGTCCTTCGAGGTCAAGGCGCGGCTCGAGGCCGGTCGCAAGGCCGGGGTCGCACCCGCCGCCGCGCAGTAGACCCGTCCCCAGTCCCGCCCTTCGAAAGGAAGCGTTGTCACCCATGGCCGATCGAACTCAACGGTCGATCGTGATCGACGCCCCCTCGGATCGAGTGATGGCCGTCATCGCGGACCTGGAGTCGTATCCGGAATGGGTCGCCGCGGCCCACTCGGTAGAGGTGCTCGACAAACTCCCGGACGGCCGGGCGCGCACCGCGCGCTTCGTCCTGGACGCGGGCGTCGTGAAGGACACCTACACGCTCTCCTACACCTGGCGTCCCGACGGCAAGGCCGTCAGCTGGACCCTGGTCGGCGGTGATCTGCAGAAGGCCCAGGACGGCAGCTACGAACTGATCGTGCTGCCCGACGGCGGCACCCAGGTGGTGTACGAACTCACCGTGGACCTGAACATTCCGATGATCGGCATGTTCAAGCGCAAGGCCGAGAAGGTCATCACCGATACGGCATTGAAAGAACTCAAGAAACGGGTCGAAGGCTGACCGCGAGCGGTACCGAGCGACCTGCCACCCGGGTGGAACTGTTCGTCGGCAAGGGTGGGGTAGGAAAGACGACGCTGGCGTGCGCGACCGCACTCGCCTACGCGCGCGGCGGGCAGCGGGTGCTGCTGGCCTCCCTCGATCAGGCGCACTCCCTCGGCGACGCACTGGGATTCCGGTTCCGGCATCAACCCGGCAGCGTGCCCGGGGTGGCGGCGGTACAGCCGGGGCTCGATGTGATCGAGGTGGATTCCCTTGCGCTGCTGGAGGATCGCTTCCGCACGGTGCTGCTCATGGTCTCGGGCGAGGGGCATGAGCACGGTATCGACCTCGGTGCGCTGGACCCCGCCGAACTCACCGGATTGCCCGGCGTCCAGGAGATCCTGGCACTGTTGGAGATCACCGAATTCGCACAGGCCCGGCAGTGGGATGTGATCATCCTGGACTGCCCGCCGTCGGCGGATATGCTGCGCATTCTCACCGCCCCGGACACCCTGCTCGGTTATCTCGAACGCGTTTGGCCCCCGCACGCGCGCACCCTCAGCGCCATCGGCGGCGATCTGCGCCGCGCGGTCCTGGCCGTCACGGTCGAGCAGATCGTGGCCTCGGTGACTGCCGCCCGCGATCTCATCGCCGATCAGCGGCGCACCACCGCGCGCCTGGTCACCGCCGCCGAACAGGTGGCGGTCGCCGAATCCACCCGGGTACGTTCGGCCGCCGCGCTGCTGGGCCTGCGCCTGGAGGCCGTCCTGGTCAACAAGGTGCTGCCCGAGACCGCCGCGCCCGACTACGGTGCGAATATTCACCCCGCCGTGCAGTGGTATTTCAACCGGCGCGGGGAACAACTGGATGTGGTCGCCGATCTCCGTAAACGTATGGGTGGTATCCCGGTCCAGGTGGTGACGCATGCCGGAGCCGAACCTGTCGGACTGAGTTCGTTAACGGCACTGTCCTATGCGGTCGATGCGAGTGGTAACTGGGTGGGACCGGGTCCTGTCCCTATGCTTGGCACAGATGTGGACGGGGTGCCGTCCGTTTCGGCCGGGCCGGTGGTTCGGCTGGAGGCGGGAACGGGTGTGCATTCGGTGTTCGCCATGCGCATGCATCTACCCGTGGTCGATCCGTCGACCCTGCAGCTGGGACGAGTGGAGGACGATTTGATCGTGGGAGCGGACGGGGTCAGGCGCCGGCTGCGGCTGGCGCCGGTATTGCGGCGGTGCACGGTCGATGCCGCCGAACTCGAAGGCGATCAGTTGGTGATCCGCTTCCGGCCCGATCCCGAGGTCTGGCCGAAATGACCGCAACACACGGCCATCCCCGGGCCGGCCACCCCGACGACAATTTCAGCGAATTCGCCGAAGAGCTACGCCTGCTCGCCGAAGCGGTCCTCGAACGCGTCGAACCTGTCCTGCGCCGCACCGCCGCCGACGGCCGCACCCAATGGTCCAGCTGTGCCTGGTGCCCGGTCTGCGCCGCCGCCGCGGTGGTGCGCGGTGAACACCATGATGTGGTCGCCGCCATCGCCGATCACGGTACCGCCATTGTGACGGTGCTGCGTGAAGCCCTCGCGGGCGTTCCGGTGGAACCGGTGATCCCCCCGGACCTGGACCCCGAATCCCCGGAATACCAAGCCTGGCTGCACGATTCGTTCGGACACGGCGACTTCGACGCTCCGGCCGATCCGAACCGCCGCGCCGGTGACGGCTCGGGTGCCGAGTTCGGCACTCCCACTGGCGATTCCACGCGAAGTGCCGATCCGGCCGCCGAATCCGGTGCGGCCGCAACCGATGCCGGGACCGCTGGAGCCCACCCCGGCGCCAGCGCCGCATTGGCCGGTTTGATCGCGCGTTTCGCCGCGGGCGCACAGGGTATTCGGGCCGAACGTGCCGCGCGTGCCGAATCCGCCCGTGGCGGAGCTACTTCCGGTGACGCCACGGTGGCCGATCCGGGCGACTCCTTCGGCCCCGGGCCGGGTTCGGCCGGACGGCCGGGCACCGCCTCCGAGCGCGGCGATCAGGGTCGCGGGCGGGGGGCGACGCGGGCCGGGTATGTACCCATCGACGTGACCATCAAGGCATGAGGGGCGGTGGGCACGTGCCGCTGACGGTGGGAATCGATGTGGGCGGCACCAATATTCGCGCGTCGGTGGTCGACGGCGCCGGTGAGGTGCTCGATACCGTGACCGCGTCCACGCCGCAGTCCGCGCGGGCCCTGGAGGACGGGCTGGCGCGGGTGGTGAAGGAACTGTGTGCCCGCCATGCCATCGGCGCGGTCGGGCTGGCGGTCGCCGGATTCGTGGACGAGGACCGGGCCACGGTGCGGTTCGCGCCGCATCTGCCCTGGGAGGACGCGCCCGTCGCGCGGCGGCTCACCGATCGGCTCGGGCTGCCGGTACTGCTCGAACATGATGCGAACGCGGCGCTGTGGGCCGAGTACCGGTTCGGTGCGGCGGCGGGTGGGCGCAATGTGGTGCTGGTGGCCATCGGCACCGGTATAGGAGCCGCGCTGCTCATCGACGGGCGGCTGTATCGCGGAAGCTACGGCGTGGCACCCGAACTCGGTCATCTCCAGGTGGTCCCGAACGGTCGCGCCTGCGCCTGCGGTAAGCGCGGCTGCTGGGAAAGGTATTGCAGCGGAACGGCTCTGGTGGATACCGCGCTGGAGATGCTGGCCACCGATCCGACCCGCTCCACCATGCTGGCCCGTGAGGCCGGTCGCGATCCGGGTTCGCTCACCGGTCGCCGGGTGGCCGGTGCCGCCCAGGACGGCGACCCCGTGGCCCTGGATGTGATGGCCGATTTCGCCCGCTGGCTCGGCCTGGGTCTGGCCTTCGTCAGCGATATCTTCGATCCGGATCTCATCGTGGTGGCCGGTGGTGTCAGCTCCTCGGCCCCGCTGTTCCTCGACGATGCGCGCGAGCATTACGCCGGATCCATCACCGGTGCCCGGCATCGCCGTCTGGCTCGGATCCGGACCGCCCAACTCGGTGAGGCGGCGGGCATGATCGGCGCGGCCGAACTCGCCCGCGCGGCACTCGAGGCGCAGCGTGATGCGGTCCCGGCGGGTCCGGCCGGGCGCTGACACGCCGGGGCGGATCGCCGACCTTTACGTAAAACCTTGGTGAACCGGACACATCAGACAGTGGGCGGTTGGTCACCACCAGGTCTCAGCGGTAGGGTGACGAAGAGAGTGTGGTGCCCGCAACGAGGCCGGTCCCGGGTATCGAAACAGGGGAAAGGACGCAATGTTCTACTGGCTGCTGAAGTTCGTCTTGGTGGGACCGTTCATCCAGCTCATCAACCGGCCCAAGGTCGAAGGGGTGGAGAACATCCCCGCCGATGGCGCCGCGATTCTGGCCGGTAACCACCTGTCGTTCACCGACTGGCTGTTCACCCCCCTCGCGAGTCCGCGTCGCATCACCTACCTGGCCAAGGCCGAGTACTTCACCACCCCGGGTTTCAAGGGCCGGCTGCAGAAGTTCTTCTTCTCCGGCGCCGGCCAGTACCCGATCGATCGCTCCAGCGGTACCGCCGCCGAGGGCGCTCTCGACTCCGCGCGCAAGCTGCTGAACGAGGGCCGTCTGGTCGGCCTGTACCCCGAGGGCACCCGCTCCCCGGACGGCCGCCTGTACAAGGGCAAGACCGGTGTCGCGCGGTTGGCGCTGGAGACCGGTGTCCCCGTCATCCCGGTCGCCCTGATCGGCACCGACGAGGTCTGCCCGCCCGGACCGTTCCGCTGGCGTCCGCGCAAGGTCACCGTGAAATTCGGTAAGCCCATCGACTTCTCGCGCTACGAGGGTATGGGCGGCAACCGCTTCGTCGAGCGTGCCGTCACCGACGAGATCATGTACGAACTGATGCGCATGGGCGATCAGGAGTACGTGGACGTCTATGCCGCCTCGCTCAAGAAGGGCGTCCCCTCGGGTACCCGCCCCGATGCCGACCGCATCCCCCAGACCATGGCGGGCTGAGTCCACCTCAGCCAGACCCGGGCCCCGAGAGCAACTCTCGGGGCCCGAGCCATATCCGAGCGGAGCTCGTCCAGGTCATGCACCCAGTTTGCGGCCGATGTGGGCAATCCTTGCGGTTCCGCCAGCGCCGTTCAGCCGGAAGTAGATCCGCCCCACGCCCGGAGTGAATCGAGCATGCATGTCGAAGACCTGGGTCGTTCCATCCAGATCGACGAATTCGCAGAGTCGGCGGCGCTGCTCATGTTCGGGCGTGATTTTGCTCGCCCACACCGGTTGCCGACCACTCGTGGGAACCCATTCACTGACAGCCCGTTGAATTTCGATGAGGCGTACGAAGACCGGTCGGACCCAGCCGGGAGAAAGATCTGTCAGGTGGTTCTCCACGCGTGGCAGGAATTCCAGTGCGGGGAATCGTTCGCCCCGTTGCGCCCAGAGTTCGAGACCGCTCTCGACAGCATCGTCACCATCGAACGTCTTGAGCCAATCCGCATGAAAATCAGTATGTTCGGGTGTAGACGCGTGGCGAACGGTCACAGCATCGTCGACCAATTCGTCCGCATCTTCGTCGATCCAGAGTCTGCGGACAGGGAGATGCGAGGCGTCCCAGTCGAGGTGAGTGGGCAAACTGACCGCCAGGCCATCGTGATTGTGAGCGATGGCCAGACCTAGTGCCCCACGACCCCCGAACTGGAAATCGTCGTCTCCAGGAGTCTCCGGGGTCAACTCATGGAATGTATACGGAGCCCTGTTCTGCCTTGCTCGGATTGCCCGCCACAAATCCCGGTTTCGGCCGTCTGCCGCCCAGCGATTCATCGGATAGCCTGGCGCCAGTTCGATATTCGGTAGCTTCATCGGCGTGACGAGCGCGGCCTTGGGCGTGATGGCTCGCAGCGTATCGATGAATTGCCGCATGGCGCAGTCGATTTCGTTGACGGCCAGTTGTTGTTCGCACGAAAGCTCGTTCAGTACGAGCAGTACGGGCATTCGATCCCCCGGGTATTGCGACGTCATTCAGTCGATCAGTTCGTCCAGCGCCCGGTCCCACTCGTCGAAGAAGCCGACGGGCCACTGCGCGATGGTACCCGCCGGACCTACCTCGATGGTTTGAAATGCATGACCTGCTGTTGATCCGGAGTGAAAGTAGTGCAGTTTCAATTGATCCGGCTGGATCAGGTTCTTCTTCACAGCGATCCGAACACCGTTGAGGATGTGATCACTGTGTGACTCCACGATTACTTGCGCACCGGTCTTGGCCGCTCGCACGACAAGCTCCGCGAGGGCTGCTTGGCCTCGGGGATGGAGGTGCGCCTCGGGGTTCTCCAGCAGGATCAACGCCCCCGGCTTCGCCGTGAGGCAGGCAACGATGATCGGTAGGACGTAAGTGAGGCCGAATCCGACGTTGGTGGGGCGATATTGGTTCGATGAGGTGAGCCCACCGGTGCCGTGGCTGTAGGCGATTCGAACCGCATCGGTGCCGTCGATGCCTGTGGCGGTGAGATTGATTCCGGGACAGAGATGGCCTAGCCAGGCTTCGGTCTGCCGCAACAACTGGTCAGAGACGGCGGTCGGATGCCGAACCTCCGGCGGTACCGGATCGTCTTGATGTTGCCTCAGCACATCAGCGGTGTACTCCCCTCTGGAACCGAGGAACCCTTGCCTGCTCTTGCTGGAGCGGGGGTAGCTCACTGCCGGATTGATGCGATCGGCCCGCAGGTACTGGAAAAGGCTCGATCTCAGGAAATTTGGTCGCGGATTCGATACCCATTCCTCCATGGACGGCATGGATTCGAATTTCAGAAAATCTTCGTCAGCGTCGTATCCAGCGGACCATTGTAACCGGAATTCCTTGCCGGTCGCCGGGTCTTCGAACCGGAAATCCAGTGTTATCTCTCCATTGGAAATCCATGACTCATGTCGTAAATCGCGGCCAGTGCCGAGTTCGACCATTTCTCCATTGAGCGTGAACCCGCAATAGAGGCTTGAAGTAGACCCGAAAATCGGTCCTGCCTCCGCAGACTGGCGAGTCAGGGCAAATGCTTGCAGGACTGTGCTCTTCCCGGAGGAATTCAGTCCGGTCAAAAGTGTGAATTGACCTAATGGAATTTTCTGATCGGCGAATCCTTTGAAGTTCAGCAATCGGATCTCGCGGATCATTACTTTCTCCGATCGAAGTTCGAGAGCATTTCGTCGAGGGTTGCGAAGCGGTACCGTACTCGCGCCGGATCTCCGGTGCTTACTGAGATTGACTGCTCGAACCTGGTGTCGTTGGACATCAGGGTCATGAATCCGCTCACGACTGCTTCGCGTTGGGCGATCAAGGCTTCCAGTTGTCGTGGGGAGCGCCTGGCGAGTGTGACTCCGAGTGCTTCGAACAGTGCCTTGTTGATGGGAAAGCGATTCGACTTGGCGACGTAGCGTTTACGAAATGCGTACGGTCCGAATATCTCGTGAGCCACAGACATCGAACGAGTGAAGTATGATTTGATTTGAGCTATCTCACTGGCAGGCAGATTGTTGATCTGTTGCATGCTCTTGCGTAAGAATTGATCAAAATCCTTCTCCCCATAGGACTTCGGGTCGATGCGAAGGAATGCGATGAAACGCAGCACCATCTCGCGGTCGGCCATGCGGCTGCTGGCCACCGACCCATCGGTCGCAGCCTGGAACTCGAACGAATCCGCAAGCTCGGCCAGAATTCCGCGCGCCGGTCCCGGAATCAATGCGTGGCGCAACTCCTGCGTGGTCAGAGGCAGGCCGCCGGTATTGAGGCGCGCGAAGATGTTGAACTTTGCGGCATCCGGAGTTCCTAGCCTGATGAGGTGGAGCACGATCTCGGTCTCCTCCAATCGAGTTTGGAGGTGTCCGGGTAGATCCTCGAAGCTCGCGCCCTCGAAGGTGAGGTAGTTCAATCCCTTGAGCTTCAGCGGTTGGAATGGTGTCAGTTCCGGTGCCATGAATCGGGCAATCGATGTCAGTCGTTGGATGCCATCCACGATCGCCCAGGCGTCATCCGGGGTTTCTGCGGCATAGAAGGCGGGCAAGGGAATTCGGAGCAGCATCGATTCGATGAGCCGACTCTGGTTGTCGTCGTTCCAGATCCCGGCGGCGCGCTGGAAATCCGGTTGCAGGTCGATCTTTCCGCGCCGCAGACGTGACAGCACAAGATTGATCGTCGGTGTCCGGGTCAGTACGTCGATCTGGTTCGGGTCGTATGGCTCGACCGGGCCGTCCGAGTTCTCTCGCTCGACATCCACAAGTTCACCGCTGTCGCCCAATTCTCGGAGCATCGCGAAGGTTTGAAAGTCGGCGTCATGCTGCTGCGCCATCGGCGTCGGCTTCTCCTTGTTGTTCGGGGTCTCTCAGCGAACTGTACAAGGCGACTATGCGACTATGCGCCTGATCGGATGCGGCGATGCGCCTCGATGGCCTCGAATTTCGCCAGGTTGTGGCGAGCATCCGCGAGCGCGTCGTGCGCGTCCTTCGGGATCGGTGGCAGCGGCGGTTGTCCGTGCTGATTCCAATGCTGGCGCAGCTCATTGGTGTAGCGGGGGAGCGCGTTCGGCAGATCGACCATGGATCCCCAGAGCTGGCACAGTGCCACGTGGTCGTAGGCGCCGACCCAGGCCCACAGCTCCGGCTCGATACCCGGGCGCGGCAGGAAGAAGCGGTAAAGGTCCTCGCGGATCTTCTCGCGGCTGCGCCACAGGTGCGACGCGGGCGGCGGTAGCTTGGGCAGCACATTGCGGCGTACGAACGGCCCGGCTTTGTCGGCATCGAATTCCGTTGAGACCGCGTAATATTCGCGGCCGTCCTCGCAGACGACGGCGATCGAGACGAGATCGATGGTGACCCCGTTTTCGATGAATTCCGAGTCATAAAAATATCGGAGCGAGATCGGTCTCTCCTCGGTTAGCGGCCGGGGGCCTTCGCCTTCGACGCAGGGTATGGGGACGATCCGGGCAGATCCTCCGGGCCTCCAGCCTAATTCCCGGCCCGCGACGGTGGCGGCAGGCCCCACGTCGGGATCGGTTCGGACGGTGTCGGGTATTCCAGCCCTGGGTGTAGTCCGCGCCGTTTGTCGTGGTCCGTATTCTGAACGAGTGAACTGGACCGTCGACGTACCGATCGATCGCTTGCCGGAACTTCCCCCGCTGCCCGCCGAGCTGCGTCGCCGACTCGATGACGCGCTGGCTCGCACCGCACTACAGCAGCCCTCCTGGGACCCCGAGCAGGCCGCCAAGATGCGCACCGTACTGGAGTCGGTGCCGCCCATCTGCGTACCCGCCGAGGTGGAGGAGCTCAAGCTCCGCCTGGCCGAGGTGGCGCGCGGTGAGGCCTTCCTCATGCAGGGCGGTGACTGCGCGGAGACCTTCGCGGACAACACCGAACCGCATATCCGCGGCAATATCCGCACCCTGCTGCAGATGGCCGTGGTGCTCACCTACGGTGCGAGCCTGCCGGTGGTGAAGGTCGCGCGGATCGCCGGCCAGTACGCCAAGCCGCGCTCCTCCGATACCGACTCCCTCGGCCTGATCTCCTACCGCGGTGACATGGTCAATTCGCTCGTCGCCGATCCGGCCGTGCGCGCGCATGATCCGTCGCGACTGGTGCGCGCCTACGCCAATGCCTCGGCCGCGATGAACCTGGTGCGCGCGCTCACCTCGGCCGGTATGGCCGATCTGCACAAGGTGCACGACTGGAACCGCGAGTTCGTCGCGCAGTCCCCGGCCGGCGCCCGCTACGAGGCCCTGGCCGCCGAGATCGATCGCGCGCTCGCCTTCATGAAGGCCTGCCGGGTCAACGACCCGAACCTGTCCTCGGCCCGTCTGTACGCCTCGCACGAGGCGCTGGTGCTGGACTACGAGCGCGCCATGCTGCGCCTGAGCCATCACCCCACCACCGGTGAACCGCTGCTCTACGATCTGTCCGCGCACTTCCTGTGGATCGGTGAGCGCACCCGTCAGCTCGACGGCGCGCATATCGCCTTCGCCGAACTGCTGGCCAACCCGATCGGCCTGAAGATCGGTCCCACCACCACGCCGGAGATGGCCGTGGAGTACGTGGAGCGGCTCGATCCGAACAATGAGCCCGGCCGCCTGACCCTGGTCGCTCGTATGGGCAATCAGAAGGTCCGCGAGGTACTGCCAGCGATCATCGAGAAGGTGCAGGCCACCGGTCACCAGGTGATCTGGCAGTGCGATCCCATGCACGGCAATACCCATGAGACCTCGAACGGCTACAAGACCCGCCACTTCGACCGCATCGTCGACGAGGTACAGGGCTTCTTCGAGGTGCATCACGCGCTCGGCACCCATCCGGGTGGTCTGCATATCGAGCTGACCGGTGAGAACGTCACCGAATGCCTCGGTGGCGCACAGGACATCTCCGATCTGGATCTGGTGGATCGGTACGAGACGGCCTGCGATCCCCGGCTGAACACCCAGCAGTCCCTGGAGCTGGCGTTCCTGGTGGCGGAGATGCTCCGCTGAGCGAATCGCTCACGCGCACAATGAAATAAGAATGCGGCCCGATCCTGATCGGATCGGGCCGCACATCTTTTCGAACGGCCCTAGGGAATCGCCACCAGGGTGACGGTGGAACCGGCTTCGATATTGCCGAGCGTGCTCTGCGAGATGACGATCGAGCTCTCATTCGAGGCCAGTTGGCGCACAGTCACTTTGAGGCCGAGGGCTTCGAGCTTCGCACGCGCCGCGGCGACATTGGAGCCCAGCACGCTGGGCACCTCGACCGCGTTGTTGACGATGAGGGTGACCCCGTCCCCGGTCTCGACCGTGGTCCCGGCGACCGGATCGGTGGCGATGACCTGACCCGCCTTGATCTTGGCGTCGTACTGGGCCCTGGTGTCGCGCACCGTAATTCCGGCCTTCTGCAGAATGCCCTTGGCCTCGTCCTCGGTCTTACCGCTCAGATCCGGCATCTTGATGGGCGCGGATCCCTTGCTGCGGTACACCTTCACGCTGCCGCCCGTCGGGAGTACGGTCCCGGGACCCGGATCCACCTTGGCGAGTGTGCCTTTCGGGGCCGTACTGCCGATCTCGCCCGAGTCGACCGGTGTCAGCCCCGCATCCTTGATCGCCTTGGTCACGCTGCTGACATCCTGCCCGGGCGTGACATCGGGGACCTTCGGTTTACCGCTGGAGACCAGTACCGCGACCGTCGAACCCTTGGTGACCTTGGTTCCGGCCGTCGGATCGGTGCCGACCACATTGCCCACCGGAATGATGTCCGAGGCTTTCTGCCTGGTCTCGGTGGAGAAGCCCGCGTCCTGCAGGGTGGAGATGGCGCGCTGGGTGTCGAGTCCGGCGATGGAGGGCACGGCCGCGTATCTGCCCACCCCCAGCCACCAGCCGCCGATTCCCAGGAGCATGGCCAGGGCGACCACGATGCTGAGCCAGATGATGACGGTCCGCCGGGATTTGCCGCGATCCTCGATGAGTTCGGAGCGGTGTCCGCGCTCGGGTTGGCGCGGGTCCTGCCGGGTCGGCGGGGCGTACTCCGGCGGAATCTCCCTGGCGGCGGTCATGACTCGCGTCTGCTGATGCGGGGGCACCTGCATGGTCGGCGGGTCGGCCGGAATGCGGGTGGTGACGTCGGCGGCCCCGTAGGGCGCGTGTCGTACGGGCTCGGGTGTGCGCGGGGCCGGATGAGCGGCCGCGGGTGCCGGGTCGACTCGGTAGCGCGCGCTCAGATGTTCGGCCGATTCGGCGGGCGCGGGCACCCGGTAGTCCGGTAACTGCAACTCCCGGGCAATCCGGCGTAGCTCGCGCGCCATTTCGGTGGCATCGCCGAATCGGTGCGAGGGTTCGCGCGCGGTGGCGTGCGCGACCAATTCGTCGAATTCGGGCGGGACGCCGGAGATGAGCCGGCTCGGGCTCGGCACATCCTTGTCCACGCGCTGCAGGGCGATGGAGATCGAGGTGTCACCGGTGAACGGCGTACGCCCGGTGAGCATTTCGAAGATGAGAATGCCCGCCGAGTACACATCGCTGCGCGCGTCGGCGCTACCGCTGGTGACCTGTTCGGGCGAGAGGTACGCCGCGGTGCCCAGAATCACGCTGTCGGAGGTGATACTCGCCGCCGCGACCGCGCGCACCAGTCCGAAGTCGGCGATCTTGACCTCGCCGGAGTCGGAGATGAGGACGTTCTCGGGTTTGATATCGCGGTGCACCAGTCCGGCCGCGTGGGCGACGCCGATGGCCGCGAGCACCGGTTCGGCGACCGCGCGCACCGCGTGCGGTGGCATGGGTCCGCGTTCGCGCAGCAGCTCACGCAGCGTGCCGCCCTCGACCAATTCCATGATCAGGAACGGATGGTCGCCGTCCACGCCCTGGTCGTAGACCGCGACCAGGCCGGGATGCTTGAGCTTGGCGACCGCGCGGGCCTCCAGTTCGAAGCGGGTGAGGAATTGTGGGTCGTTGGCGAACTTGGGGTCCATCACCTTGATGGCGACCGGTCGGTCCAAACGGGTGTCCACCCCCCGGAACACCGTGGACATACCGCCGCGCGCGATCGGCGCGTCGATGCGGTAGCGCCCTTCCAGCATCTGGCCGATCAAACTGCAACCCTTCCGATTTCCAAGTCGCCCTGCGCGACTGTGACCCGATGGTAGTCGGGTCGGGGTGTGATGCGGCGGACGCGGCACGACAGACTACCGTTGTACCCGTGAGTGCCATCCCCTACAGCGATGATGTCCTGCCGGATTCGGTCACCGTGCTTCCCCTGCCCGATGTGGCGGAGCTGCTCGGCATGTCCGTGACCCGGGTACACCAGATGCTGCGCGAACATCAGCTGATCGCGGTCCGCCGCGACGGTGTTATCGCCGTCCCGAAGGAGTTCTTCGATTCCACGGGCCAGATCGCGAAGCATCTCACCGGTCTGATCACCGTCATGCGCGACGGCAAATACACCAATGAGGAAATCCTCGAGTGGATCTACACCGAGGACGAGTCCCTCCCGGGCCGTCCCATCGACGCCCTGCACGGGGACCTGGCCCGCGAGGTCATCCGCCGCGCGGCCGCCGACCCGTTCTGATCCGCGCCCCTCGTCATCCCGGCGTGCTTGTGGCCGGGATCCGCGGTCCGCATTGGACGCGCGATCACCAGGAATCCATGGCGCTGTGCCGCGGGTCGATCGCGCTGCCAGCTCCTGGTCGATGAGGACGCAGCCGCGAGTCCTGGCCCCAGCGGTCGGGGCAGCGGAATCCTGGTCTGTCAGGCCGGGTTCGGAGTCTGAAAACGTGACGGGTGAAATTGCTGCCCGATCAAAGGACTCCACTCGTGCGTGCTTCTGTTTCTGCCCTCCGTACCGCCGTCATAGTGACGGCCCTGACCGGAGCGGTGGTGGGCGGCTCGTCGATAGTCGCAGCTACCGCTTCAGCGGACAATCTTCCCTGGCAGGCAGCGGCACCGGCCGAGCCGAGCGCCGCACAATCCATTTATGCGAGCGATACGGGAAGCGCGGCCATCGACCTGCTGACGATGCTCTTCAACCTGCCCACCGGCAGCCTGCAGAAGCCTTGCCCGCCCCAGTTTCCGGACGCATGCACGCTCCGTCCGCCCAGCGGCGGATCGTCTTCGTAGTTAGCGCAGGTCGGCGGCGAATTCCTTTGCGGCGACGCGGAGTCGGCGATGCCGGGGGACCGTGGCTCGGCGGGTGAAGACGGCGTAGTCGGTGCGTTCGATCTCGTCGAGGATGGCGCCGTAGAGCGTGGCGGCGGTGCGGATGGCGGGGCGTACCCGGGGGGTGAGCAGGTCGATACCGGGGGTGGCGCTGCGGTAGATGCCGCGGTTGACCGCGATCAGGTGGGCCAGGGCGCGGCGGACGCGGGGGTCGGTGCGGCCGGTGTCGCGGCAGTGCTGCAGCAGATCGTCGTCCACGCCGAAGGCCGCGAGTTCGTCGGCGGGCAGGTAGACGCGGCCGCGGTCGAGATCTTCGGCGATATCGCGCAGGAAATTGGTGAGCTGGAAGGCTTCGCCGAGCGCGGCGGCAGCGGGTTCGGCCTCGGCGAGGGGGACCACGGTGCCCAGGATGGGCAGCATTTGCAGGCCGATGGCGGCGGCGGAGCCGCGCATGTAATCGCGCAGGGCAGCCATGGTGGGGTAGCGGTCGCGGTATTGCGGGCTGCCCGGAATGTCCATGCGCATGGAGTCCAGGAATACCCAGAAGTGTTCGGGCGCAATGGAGTACCGCAGGATCGTATCGGTGACCGCGAGCAGTACCCGGTCGTCACCGGGTGCGCCGGGTGCGTGCGCCAGCCGCCCGCGCAGGTCGTTCTCGATCCGATCCAAGCGCGCTGCGGAGTCCTGGACCCGTATCGCCGCCGCGGTGTCGTCGACAATGTCGTCCACCATGCGCGCGAACGCGTACAGCGCGTGTACGGCGGGTCTTCGCTCGGGCTCCAGCAGTCGGGTCGCCAGGAAGTAGGTGCGCCCGTGTTCGGCGGCGATCCGGCGGCAATCCCGATAGGCGAGTTCGAGTTCCACCGAACTCATGCCGGGGTGGGCGGCGGATTCACTGTCGCCGGATGATGCGTATGCGCGCTGAGCTTGAGCGGGTCGACGGTGCGCAGTGAGACCGCCGCGACCACGGCCGCGAAGGTCGCCAGCGCGACATGCCAGAAGCTGTACAGACCGATGGACCCATCCGGCTGGAATACCAGCATGAGCCACGTACACAAGCCGACCAGCACCTGCAATGTGGTGGTGGACAATGCGAATCCGGCGGCCAGGGCCAGCGGCCACGAGTAGTACCAGGGCAGTGCGGCGGGCGAGAGGATGACGATCGCCACGAATGCCACGGTGATACCGAAGACGGCTTCCTTCTCGGTATGCCGGAAGCGCCACCACGCCCACACCAGAATCGCGACCAGCGCGACCGCACACAGCGTCCGGGTCACCGACAGCACGGACTCCATCCGCAGCGGGGTCACCCAGGTGGTCATATGCGCCATGATGGTCGGCAGCGACAGCCAGTTGATGATCTTCTTCGATCCGGACAGCGCCGTCAGCCAGCCGATGCCGACATCGGCGAGCGCCGAGGCGGCCGCGAAGACCACCCCGAATACCGCGACGCCGAGTCCGGCGATCTTGGCGAACATCAAAGCGGGATGTGGCAATTCGCCCTCGCCCTGCGCGGCGCGGCGTTCGCGTTCGTGCACCATCCAGATCCACACCAGGAACGGCAGTGCGATACCCGCGGTCGCCTTCACTCCGACACCGATGGCCACGACCACGATTCCGGCCACATGATGATGTTCGAGCACCAGCGCGATACCCGCGGCCATCAATCCGACCATGAGCATCTCGTTGTGCACGCCGCCGATGAGGTGGATCAACACCAGCGGATTGAGCACCGCCAGCCACAGTGCGGTGGTCGGGCGGCCGCCGAGGTGTTTGGTGAGATGCGGTACCGCCCACATCATCAGGGCGAGGCCGGGCAGCATGACCAGGCGCAGCGCGATCGTCCCCGCCACCACATTGTCACCGGTGATGGAGGTGATCCCGCGTGCCAGCAGCAGGAAGATCGGACCGTACGGTGCGGTGGTGGTGGTCCAGACCGGGCTCACATTGTCCAGCAGCACACCGGGATTCACCACCGGTCCGACCTGGTACGGGTTGAATCCGTCGCGCAGCAGCGCACCCTGTGCCAGATACGAGTAGGCGTCGCGGGAGAACATCGGCACCGCGAACAGCAGTGGGAAGATCCAGATTCCGACGATGGCGCGCAGTTCGTTCAGCGTCACGGTGGCGCCGGGGACGGTGCCCAGGGTTGCTCGACCGAGCCGCACCCATGCGGTGATCATGGCCAGTACGCCGATCCAGACGAACACCGTCGACAGCGCGTACCCGTGTCCGAAGCGCAACCACGACAGATGCGCGGCCTCCAGGAGCGGATCGCTGCGGCGCACACTGCCCGCTCCGAAGCCTCCGAAGGTGATCATGAGTGCGCCGAAGCAGCCCAGCAGTGCGGCCTTACCCTCCGGGCTGCGGGCGAAATCCGCCCAGTTGCGCATCCAGCGATGCGACTCGGAGTCGGCGGTTACCAGGGGCTTCGGGTCGAGGGTGGTGATGGTGACGTCCATATCGGGGGTCGGCATCGGTGGTCGTTCCCCCCGGAAAGGTCAGCGGCGGCGGCCGCGGTTGGATTCTGGACGCCGGTCAGTCTAGTGCTTGTGCGCCTGTGCTACCGCCCGGGCAGGGGAGGTTCCGGCCCGGGCATGTCGGAGGTCACCTGTGATGCGGGTCGCGGCGAGTTTGCCGGAGAGCAGAACGGTGGGCACGCCGACGCCGGGAACCGTGCCCGAACCCGCGAGAACCACATTGTCGCGGCCGGGCACCAGATTCCGGGTGCGGAAGGGTCCGGTCTGGCGGAACAGGTGCGCGGCGGAGAAGGGGGTGCCCGCCAGCATGCCGCTGTCCTTCCAGGTCCGCGGGGTGTCCACGATATCGATCCGGAAGTGCTCCGAAATGCCCTGATAGCCGCGCGTTTCCAGGGTTTGCAGGAGTTCGCGCAGATAGTGGGGGGTCAGGTGGGCCCAATCCAGTGGCGCGGCATCGAGGTTGGGGCAGGGGGCCAGTAGCGACAGCGGTTCGTAGCGGGTGGAGTCGCGCGGGTGCCCTGCGGCGTCTATGCGCTGTTCGGCGCGATCGATGTACAGATCGGGGTCGGTGAGCGCGGGGCGGGTGAGCAGTAGCGACGGGTCGCTCATGAGTTTGCCGTGGCCTTTTCGCGCCGCGATCTCGGTGAAGGTGCGATCCCACTCCCGGCCGAAGTCGATGGTGTGATGCGCCTGAATCGGCCATTGCGCGGCGATATGTGCGGGGATGGTGCCGTGCGCGACGACCGCCGAGGGGGAGGCGCGCAGACCGCGCCGGCGGCGCAGGCCGAAGGTTGTCAGCGAGCCGATATCGGCGGTCAGGACCAGGGCGTCGCAGGGCAGGGTGCGGCCGTCGGCGGTGCGGACGGCGGTGGCGCGGCGACCGGTGTAGTCGACGCCGGTGGCCTCGGTGTTCAGTTCGAGGATGCCGCCCGCCGCGGTGAAGGCGCGCGCGAGGGCATCGGCGATCGCGCGCATGCCGCCCCGCGGGTACGAGACGCCGAGGCAGGTGTCCATATATGGAATCGCGCCGTAGACCGCGAGCGCCTGATTCGGGGCCGTACCCGCGAACAGGGCTTGGAAGCTGAAGAGCCGGGCGAGTTGATCGTCACCCATGAGCTTGCGGACCCGATGCCCGAGTCGTCCGAACGCACCCAGCCGCACCAGTTTCAACAGTGCGGAACGCTTCTGCGGATACCGCACCATATCCAGGGGCGAGTCGAAATTGGTGTCCATGAAGTGCCCGAACTCGGATTCGTACACGCCCTGCAACCAGCCGCGCAGTCGCCGATAGCGTTGTCCCGCAGCGGCATCGCGCACCCGGGTGACCTCGGCGGTCATCTCGTCCGGATCGGAGTACACCCCGACACTCGTGCCATCGGCGAACCGGGCCCGATAGGCCGGGGCCAGATCGATGATCCGCAGGCCGATCGATTCGCGCGTCTGCCCTACGGCGGCCAATGCCTCGTCGATCAAGTTCGGCACGGTGAGAATCGTTGCCCCGGAGTCGATCTCGTAATCGGCCCCGCGGTACAGCCCGACCCGTCCGCCGGGATGATCGGCCCGCTCCAGCACCGTCACCTGCCGCCCCGCACCAACCAGATGCAGCGCCGCCGCCAGCCCGGACAGGCCCGCGCCCACCACGATGATCCGATCGGTCGGTCCCACAACAGTTTTCATGCCAGTTCCCTTGCTGTGCGATCGGCGGCGGGCGGCCGCGCCCGGGGGCGGGTTCGAGTCGTCAGTACGCGCGCGCCGTGGCCGCCAGCGCCATGGCACGCAGCTGGCGCTTGGCATCGGCGGTCGCGGTGCTGGCGTCCAGGGCGGTGAGCGCGCGATCGGTGAGATCGGTGATGCGCGCCTCGACCGCGTCCACCGCACCGAGATCGGTGAGTATGCCCCGCAATTCGGCGACCTGCTCCGGGGTGACATCGGTGCCGAGACTGCTGCGCAGCAGGGCCGCGGCGGCCGGGGCGGTGACGTCGGCGCGGCTGAGCGCCTCGGCGATGAGTACGGTCCGCTTACCCTCGCGCAGGTCGTCGCCGGAGGGTTTGCCGGTCACGGCGGGATCGCCGAAGACGCCGAGCAGATCGTCGCGCAGCTGGAAGGCGATACCGATATCGGTGCCGAATTCCCTATAGGCGGCGATCAATTCGTCATCCGCGTCCGCCAGCACCGCACCCAGATGCAGGGGTCGTTCGATGGTGTAGGCGGCGGTCTTGAACCGGTTGATCAGCAGTGCGGCCTCGACGGATTCGTCACCACCGGCCTCGCCGTGGATATCGAGGATCTGCCCGCTGAGCACTTCGGTCCGCATGGCCGACCACACCGGTGCGAATCGCCGCTCCTGTCCGGCGTCCAGTCCGGCGCCGCGGGTCATGTCATCGGCCCAGGCCAGTGCCAGATCGCCGATGAGTATCGCGATGCTCGCCCCGTAGTGCGCCGGATCGCCCGCCCACCGCCCGTCCCGATGCCGGGTCTCGTAATCCACGTGCACGGTGGGGAATCCGCGCCGGGTGCGCGAGGAGTCGATGATGTCATCGTGGATGAGCGCGGCGGCCTGCACCAATTCCAGTGCGGCACAAGCGGTCAGCACGGCATCGGCCTGCGGATCTTCGGCGCTCTTTCCGGCCCCGAGCCAACCGGTCCAGGCGAAGGCGGGGCGGGTGCGCTTACCGCCGCGCAGTACGAAAGCCTCGAGTGCGCGCGCCGTATCGGCCACGACCGGACCGAGCGGCTCCAGAATCTCGCGCCGTGTCACGAAGAATTTCGCGAGGCGCTGCTCCACGGCGGCGACGAGCGATCCCGCGCCGACCGGCTGACGTGTCGGGGTACCGGGTCCGGCGGACAGTGGATCCTCCTGAGGTGGGGCCGCGACCCGCAGTGGTCGCGCGCGAGGTTCGCCGAGAACTGTACTGTCCCGCCTCCCCGCGATTTCGGCGGGTCGCCGCGGCGACCCGCCGGTCACGCACCCGTGGTTACCTCTGGCAGGAACCGGTTTCGGGGGTCTCCGGGGAGCTGTCCCGACGTTGCGAGATAAGTCGTCACGCCGGGAGATATGTCCGATGCCACAGCGCGGGGCGTGGCATGCGGTTGTGATCTCACATGGCGGGATCCGACCGCTGTGCGCTGGTCGTATTGTCCGCTCCGGTGCGGGAATTACCGCGTCTTCGCAGCGTATCGGGTTGGGTCCGGGGAAGTGGTCCCGCGATTGCCCTTAAACTGGGCCGGTGAGTTTCGACAATGTACGGGGATATTCGACCCCTGGCCGAGTTTCCCGCACACCGCAAGGGTCCGGAACTCGCTCGGTCATCCAACAGCTCGGGCCGCGCCCGGACGGGTCGGTGCCGTTCTCTGTCGAGTTCAATCCGCCGCGCGACGCGGCCGGTGAGGCGCGGCTGTGGCGGGCGGCGCGCGAATTCGAACGGCTGCATCCGGCCTTCGTCTCCATGACCTACGGTGCGGGCGGCTCGACCCGCGATCGCACCATTCGGGTCACCGGTCAGCTGGCGCGCGAGACCACCCTGTTGACGGTCGCGCATCTGACCGCGGTGGATCACAGTGTCGCCGAACTGCGTTCGATCGTCGGCGCGTACGCGGATTCGGGTATCCGGAATCTGCTGGTGCTGCGCGGCGATCCGCCCGGTGATCCGCTGGGGGACTGGGTCAAACATCCCGAGGGTGTCGAGTACGCCGAGGAATTGGTCCGCATGGTGCGCGATCTCGGCGACTTCCACGTGGGTGTCGCCTCCTTCCCGCAGGGACATCCGCGCTCCACCGATCTGGATCAGGACACCGCGCATCTGATCGCGAAACTCCGTGCGGGCGCGGAGTATTCGATCACCCAGATGTTCTTCGATCCGGAGCACTACCTGCGTCTGCGCGACCGGGTCGCCAAACTGGATCCGGCCGAGGGCGATAAGCCGATCATTCCCGAGCTCATGCCGATCACCTCGCTGCGCACGGTGGAGCGCGCCGTCGAACTCTCCGGCCGCGAACTCCCCGCCAAGGTCCTCGAACGCCTGCGCACAGCCGCGGGCGATGGTCCCGAGGAGAACCGCGCCGCCGTCCGTGCCGCCGGTATCGAGCTCGCCACCGAAATGGCGCAGACCCTCATCGACGAGGGCGTCCCCTGCCTGCACTTCATCACCCTGAACTTCGCCAAGGCCACCGGCGAAGTTCTGGCGAACCTCGGCTACACCGTGTCACCCGCCCCTGCGCCCGCCTGATTACCCGCCCGGCATGCCGGGTGAAATGTCGGAATTGTGCTGGTCAGCCGAGTAATGTGCGACCTCGACCGCGATGTTGAGGAGCAACCATGCCCGTCCTGCATCACCTAGTCCGACTCGCAAGCGCGGTCACGGCCTGCGCCCTGCTCGCCGGTCCGGCAACCGCCGAGCCGCCAACGGCCCCCACCAACGGTGCGGTGGCGAACGGCTCGGCAACCCCGAACGGAGTCGGTGCCGCCCCGGCGAATGGACCCGGTGCCACCGCGAACGGCGCGGCGGGGGAGGGCATCAGCGTCGCGCTGGCGCGCGGCGCGGCCGCCGCCATGGCGAATGGCGTGAGCCCCGCCGATACCGCCTCGGCCGTGAGCGCCATCGCGCGCGCCACCCACACCGCCGCCCCCTCGGACTGGTTCGCCGCCTACGGCCAAACCCTGGACGGGCTGGAGCAATTGGGCGTACAGCCGTTCCTCTACCCGACCGCGGCGCCCTTCTGCCTCGGCGGCACCACCCTGGGCCTGGCCCCCGCCATCGCGGGCGCCATGCCCGGACCGTGGCCCAAGTACGCGGTATCCATTCCGGGCCTTGACCTTTCGGCCGTGAAGTCCGGTCAGACCATGTTCGCTTTCGTCCCCTACGGCATCAGCCCCGACGGCGCGGACACCTCCGGTATGCAGGTGGTCTGGCTCAACCTCACCTCCGGCAAGAGCGGCTTCGCCCCCATGGGCTCGATCGCCCACGTCCTGAACGGCATGATCCCGCCCCAGGTCCCCGCCGAACTCCGCCCCGTGGTCGAACAGGCCGTCCACGACTTCTTCCTCAGTGCCCTCCCGGTAGGCGGCGTCCGCGCGGTCCCCGTCGACACCGGCTCAGGCACCGTACTGGCCACCATGTTCGGCGTGGTCAACAACGCGGGCCACCCCTGCTTCTTCCTCCCGACCATCGGAATCACCCTGGTCCCATAATGCGATCACCGAATGCCGCTGAGCCCTATGCATTTCCCGCGGCGGCGGGCTGCTCCGGGCCATACGGCGCGGGACTGCCCTGTCGTCCTCTCGGCGGTGCGCATTACTCCGGTGCCATCACGGCGATCACCGAATATCGCTGAGCCCCCGGCCTTTCCAGGTCAGCGTCCGGTTCCGGGACGCCCGGTGTGAGCGCATCGAGAGACCCAGATAAACCGCCACCGAAACCGGATGCGCCAGGGCCGCAAGGACATCAGCCCCGGTCAGTCCGCCGATATCCCCGATCAGGTGCGCACCCGGAACGGCGCGAGGTGAGCGCGCCCTTCCATCATTCTCGGACGGACGTCCCCCGTCGTCATCCCGGCGCGCTTTTGGCCGGGGTCCACACCTGTAGTCCTCCAGTGGACTTCGGTGAACCCGGCCGCCATTCTCGGTCGAACGCGCCAGCAGCCTTCCGGTTACGGCGGCGGCGTAGCCCAGTAGCCCCATCCTGCGGACCCGTCTGTGGCCCACCGCTGCGACCAGCGGCGGCAGCAGGTAGGCGAGTGTTGTGACTCCGCCGACGGCCGCGCTGCCCGCGACGCCGCCGTAGGCGGTCCACAACCATTTCCGGTAGCCCTCGTCGAGTTCCCTTGCGCTGCGGTACATCCGGGTCGAGGTGAGCTGCCCGCCCGCGACCAGCGTTGTCCGTTGTCCGGCGCGGCGCAGCTCGCGTGCGATGGCCAGATCCTCGGTGATGCGGTCCGCGACCGAGGCGTGTCCGCCGATCGCGCGGTAGGCGGCGGCATCGAAGACCAGGAATTGCCCGCATGCCACCGCCATGGCGGGCGACAGGGTTGAATTGCCCAATGCCACAGGCAGTGTGGAGGCCCAGGACCAGCAGAGCAGCGGTTGCACCAGGCGCTCGGCAATAGATTCGGCTCGTTGGGCGGGCCATGGGCACACCAAACCGGCTCCCGCGCGCCGTAATTCGCGGATCGCGGCCGCCAAGGCGCCCGGGGTCAGCCGCACATCGGCGTCCAGGAAGATGAGTACCCCGGAGTCGGTGTCGGCGAACTCCGCGAGTCGTGCGCAGGCCGCGTTCTTACCGGTCCAGCCGAGGGTTGGCGGGATGTCATTGCGCAGCACCGTGAATCGGCTGTCGCCGCCCACCGAGTCGAGTGCGGCACGGTAGGTGCCATCACCGGAGTCGTCGTCCAGAATCAGCACGCGCAGCCGTGGAACCCCTTGCTGCGCACGCAGATCCGCGATCAGCTCCGGAAGTCGATCGGCTTCGTCGCGGGCGGGGACGCAGACGGTGACCGCTTCGGTCACCCCCACGCGCTGATCCCGCAACTGCCGCATGGTGATCCGGTTGGCCAGGGCGGTGGTGGCCCCGGCCGCCGCGATCACGGCCCCGGCCCGCACCGTGAATTCTCCCGCCCGCAGCGCGAATCTCCCGGCAGTCGAGGTGAATTCCCCGTCGGGGCGTGGCCTCACACTCGCGTTTCGCGGTCGCGCTTGATCCAGCGTGCGGCGCGCACGTACTTCGGCGGATCCGGATTCCTGGTCATGTACGCCAATACCGCGACCACGACGGCCACCGCCAGGGTGATTCCGCCGACGATTCCGGCCCAGCCGGCGAAGGATCGCGTATTCGGGTCGGAATACCCGACTTCGGCGCGCAGCGTGCTCACATCGCCCGCGGGCAGCTTCCACGTCACCACCGAATCACCCTCGCGGGTGCCGTTGGTGGTGGCCACGCGCGCCGGAAAGGCCACGGTGAACTGCACATCGGAGCCGTGCGGCGGCAGGCTCTTCAAATCGACGCGCCCGGTGAGCGTGACCAGATCGCCGACCCGGTTGAACTGCAACGTGAACATGCCCTGCGTCTGATCCGAGAGCGAGCCGAGCTGCTGCACCTCACCGAAGGTGAGATCGTCGAAGTAGACCTGGCTGCCGACGTACCCGTCCTGCGTGTACGAGTCGACGCGCACCTTGCCCGAGAGCGCGTCCGGCGCTTTCAGTTGCGGCCCTTTGTCCTTGTCGTTCTGCGGGACCGCGGCGGCGACAATGCGCCCCGAGACCCGGTCATTGGAGGAGACGCCCATGGAGACCTGTACGCGCAGGCATCCGGTGAGCATGACGGCCAATGCCGCGAACAGCATGACGGCCGTAATCCGCATCCATCGGCGGGGTCGCCGGGGGTCCGGCTCCGGCGTCGTGGATTCGAGCGTGTCGTCGGCTGTGGAGGTGATCGGACTCGGCACGGGTCACATCGTGCCATGGCCCAGGGGGCGCAGTGTGATTCGACGGGCCATGAGCCCCCGAACCAGCGGAATACCGAGCACTCCGAGCCCGATGAACCCGTATATCGCGGAGACCGGCAACCCCAGGAACACCGCGTGCGCCAGCGTCGACCCCAACCAGGTCCACAGGAATACGGCCACCGGCACCACCCGCGCCCGCCGAGTGTCGACGGCGGTCCGATCCCACCACTCCAGCATTCCGCCCATCACCAGCGCCACCGCCAGCCACCCCGGATAGTTCGTGTACGGAATCTCCCCGAGCCCCGGTAGCCCCGGCGCGCCGGAGGTCCATCGCCATTGCCCGTCCGCCACCATCTGCGGATCCAGGAACAGATCCCACCCCACGGCCCCCAGCGCGGTGAGCGAAATCCGCACCCCAGCACGAGAGCTCAACAGTCCCGCGACAACCCACACCGGATAGATCCCCCCGGTCCAGGCCAGCGGCACCACCAGCGGCACCCCCGCCACCTCGGGCCCCAACCGCCCACTGGCGTACTCATAAGCCCCGAACGGCACCCCGCTCGCCGTCCCCACCACCTCGGCCAGCAACCCGATCCCCGAAATGATCACCGATAATCCCGCGGCCCACCGCACCCCACGGGTCAGACCCGCATGCACCAGCGCCGTCGTAGCCGACAACGCCACCACCGCCACGGTCACGCGATCCCGTCCCACCCCGTGTGCCAGCGGATAGGCGATCTGCATCAGCACGAGCAGTACCGCGGGCACCGCCGCGGCGACGACCACACGATTCCACGACCCGCTCACAAGGACCCGATTCCAATCGAAGTCGTGAACTCGCCCCGTCAGTCGGCCGCGTTCTCGGCCCGCCGCAATCGAATTCCGATGCGGCGCGGCCGATGTGGATTCCCCGGTCGGATCCGCGCCAATGCTTGTCGCCGCTGGGTCGCCGCTCATCGGCGGGGGAGGCGGAGCCGGGAGGGCCGGAGGTCGCGCTGGACTATTCGCGCGACGCTGCGACCGCTGGCGCCGGAGACTCCGCCGCCGGGGTGCGTGGACGCGCCGGTGAGGTACAGCCCGGGCGCACCGGGTACGCGGTGGTGCGAGAGTTCGGGGAGCGGCCGCCACAGGAACATCTGGTCGAGGGCCATCTCGACGTGCATGACATTGCCGCCGAGCAGCCCCATCTCACGCTCGAGATCGACAGGGGTCTGGACGAAGCGGTCGTGCACGGTGTCGGTGAATCCCGGTGCGTGCGCTTCCACTTCGGCGATGATGCGGTCGCCTTCACGTTCGGCGTGCTCACTCCAGGAGCTGCCGTCGGCGAGCTCGTAGGGATGCCATTGCGCCCACAGCGAAAGCTGATGTTCACCCGGCGGGGCGATGGTCGGGTCCAGGGCGCTGAAACTCATGGCCAGCACGACGGGTCGCGGCGGCAGATCACCCGCGAGCGCCGCACCGTGCGCGCGCCGCAATTGGCGGCGATCGGTCGCGAGCAGTTGTAGTCCGTGCGCGGATTCACCGCTCTTCGCGCCCGGATACTCCGGCAGCGCGGTCGTGGCCGCGCGCACGACCATTCCGATGCCCGGCCCGACCCGAATCCGCCGCCGCCAGTCCGCGAGCGTGGCCGCGTCGAACCCGCCCCGCTCCAGCAGATTCAGCGTGGTGAGAATGTGTGATCCCGCGATCACGGTGTCCGCGTACAGGTTTCGCCCGTTCGCGGTCTCGACCCGCCAGCCCTTCCCCGCCGGTGTGAGCGAAATCGCGGCGTCTCCGGGGCTGATCACCCCGCCGTCGGCCCGCAAGCGCGCCACCAGTGCCGCACTCAGCGCCCCGCTACCGCCGACCGCGCGACCCGGCGGCAGCGTATGCATGAGCGCCGCGAACCCGACCATCGGGGCGGATCCGGGCTCGGACATCGGCGGCCCCGACTGCGCACCCCACCAGGCCAGCGCCGCCTTCAGCCGTTCATCGTCGAAATAACTGTCCAGCAGCGCGTCTCCGCTCTGCAGAAACTCCCGCGACAGCGCACTTCCACCCCCCTTGGCGTCAAGCCCCCAGAACGACTTCAATAGTCGCCCCGGCGTAGGAGCCCCGGAGAACGACCGCATGACCCGAGCGGTCCGCGGCCCCCACACCCGTACGAATTGCCGATACGCGGCGGCATCGCGTGCCCCACAGGCCGCGGCGATGGACGCACAGGTGGCCTCGACATCGCGATGGAACACGATCGGCGCGAGCTCGGACCCCGGCGGTGCGGGCGCGAAAGCCCATGGATCACAGTCGATATACCGCAGCCCGAACCGCTCCAGCTCGAGCTCCTCGATGATCCCGGTATGCCGGATCATGATGTGCGCCGACGACCCGCGATCCACCTGATGCCCCGGGAATCGCTCCACGGTCGACACCGCCCCGCCCAGCACGGTATCGCGCTCGAGCACCTCGACGTCATGCCCGTCTCGCGCCAAATAACACGCCGCGACCAGCGCATTGTGGCCGGACCCGATGATCGCCACGCTCACAGTGGCAGCCGTCGCCCGAGGACCGCGAACTTGCGGGTGTCGCCGGAGAAGATGAAATGCCGCACCACATCGCCGAATTCCTGGCGGCGGTAGAGCTTCCAGGCGCGGTTGGCCTCGGCGTCGACCTCGGGCGTGGAGAGCAGGACCATACGTTCCGGGCGGTTCTGCAGCAGGCGGGTGAGCAATATCTCGCCGATGCCGCGGCCCTGGGCGGCCGGGTGCACATGCAGTTCGGTGAGTTCGAAGTAGTCCGAGAGTAGTTCGCGCGCAGCGTGTTCCGGCCATCCGGTGCGGCGCATACCGCTGTACACCTGCTGATGCCACCACTGGTGCGGTGCGCCGTGGTACCCGTACGCGATGGCCACGATGGGCGCCGTGCGCAGGTCCAGGCGGCCGTTGTCATCGGGTAGTACCGCGGCGACGGCTTGCCAGCCGGGTCTGGTGGTGTGCTCGGTCCACATGGGTGCGCGCTGGTGTTCGGTACCGCGCGGATAGTCCATGGCCGCGACGTAGACCGAGAGGGCGTCGTGCAGCCGGACGCGCATGGTGGCCGCCGACAGGTCGACGACGACGGGTGCGGGCGTGGTGTTCGGGGTGACGGCGGTCATCGGGCAGGCGCAGCTCTCGTTGGCGCGGACGGTTGGTCCGACGATAGCGCCGTTCTCGCCGCGCGTTACCGCGTGGTCGAGCACCGGAACTTGTCGGTGGGTGTCTTTAGAGTCAGACTCAATTGAAACCTTCGAATACCTGTTCGATCTTTCTGGAGGCCGTTCTCGCCCCGAGGGGGTCCCGGCGAATCGGGGTATGCGAGTGGGGAGGTACCCGATGTCCGGTGCAAATGCACGTCCGGCCCATCCTGGGCGCGCGGGCGAACTACTACGACGCGCCGACGGCCTGCTGATCCAGGCCGCGGGGGAGCAGGATCCGGCCGAGCGTTTCCGAACGGCCTACCTGGCGGCGCTGCGCGGAGCGGGCGCGGTGCTGGCTCTCACCGGCGCGGACCGCGCACCTCGGGCGCGTTCCCGCAATGCCTGGGTCATGATGCAGGCCGCCGCACCGGAATTCGTGATGTGGGCGGATTACTTCAGCGCCCAGTCCGAAACCCGGGCCGCGCTGGAGGCCGGACTGCCCCGTCCGATCGATGATCGGCGTGCCGACGAGTTCTCTTCGCGGGTAGGCGCATTCCTCCATGACGTCGAAGATCTGCTGGCAGCGGCATCACGATTACGTCCCAGTACGGGGTGGGTTGCCGGAATGCTGGCATGACTATCGGCGAGTAGGTGGTAGGTACCTGATCGAACTCGTATTATTGGTGGCAGACAGCCGCCAACGCCGGCCGTTAGTCGCTTACCCGGAGGCGACCGCCACCACCTAGTGCCGGGGGAGGTACCGTGCCACTCTCCGAGCACGAGCAGCGCATGCTCGAACAAATCGAGAGCGCGCTCTATGCTGAGGACCCCAAGTTCGCCTCGACGGTTCGGGGTGGACGGTTACGTTCCGCCACCGGCCGGCGCAGACTTCAGTCGGCGGCTCTGTTCGTCCTTGGTCTGTTCCTGCTCGTGGCAGGCATTGCCGCGCCCGTGAAGCTGGGCGACTTCCCGATCATCAGTCTGATCGGATTCATCGTCATGTTCGGCGCGGGAGTGCTGTTGCTGACCGGTGGCCCTGGGATGAAGTCCCAGGGTGGCCGCGGCGGCGACGGTCATCCCTCGTCGGGTAACGGTCCTGGCGGCGGCCAGGGTCGGCCGAAGAAGTCAGGCGGGTTCTCATCTCGTATGGAAGACCGGTTCCGCCGCCGGTTCGAACAGGACAACTGAGTCACCGCTCCTTATATAGGGGGCGTCTGCTCGGCTAACTGAAACTAGCGCGACACGCCGTGGCGCCACACCGATTTGAGGTGTGGCGCCACGGCGTTTCTCGTGTGTTTTCGGCGGCGTGTCGAGGTGTGCCCGGCATTCCCCACCCCTCCCCACGGGGTTCCCCCACCCCCACCCACCCGCGCCGGAAATGCGCGCTATCTGCGTGTTTGCTGATTGTTGTCGGGTCCTGCCCGGCGCGTGCCGTGCGTGTCGGGGGAACTGCGGGGAAAGTTCCCCACCCCGGTGATAGCTGGTGTGACCTGCAAAGTTCGCCAAGCGGGGACTGAGATCACCGCCGCTTTCGATTGAAAGTGGGGGAAAGTGGGGTAATGTGGAGCGCGCACTACAGGAGGCCGAACAGTCGAGAGGGTGATCCGGTAGGAGGTGTCGGGACTTGTTCCTCGGTACCTATACCCCTCGACTGGACGACAAAGGGCGACTCACGTTGCCTGCGAAGTTTCGGGACGAGCTGGCGGGAGGGTTGATGGTCACGAAGGGTCAGGACCACAGCCTTGCCGTATATCCGAAGGACGAGTTCACCGCGCTCGCGCGGCGGGCCGCGGCCGCGTCCCGAAGCAATCCGCAGGCCCGCGCGTTCGTTCGAAACCTGGCTGCCTCCTCGGATGAACAGCGTCCGGACGCACAGGGACGCATCATGTTGTCGGCTGAGCACCGCCGCTACGCGAATCTCTCGAAGGATTGCGTGGTGATCGGCTCGGTCGACTTCCTCGAAATTTGGGACAAGACGGCGTGGGAGAGCTACCTCGCCGAGCATGAGGAGGATTACTCGCAGGCCAGAGACGAGTCGCTGGGCGGAATCTTCTAGCCCACAGCGAGGCGAGTGCCCTGCGGCCTCTGCCCGACGCGGACCCTGACGTACTTCCCCAACGCCAGGTGCCGCGCTTCGGTCAGAGACCCTGGGGCATTGGCCACCGACACTGAATCATTCAGTGAAGTCCGAATCGCAAGCGACCTGTCATGGGGCCGTGCGACGAAATGTGAGGTCCGGGAGGTCGAAGGTGCACCCAGGCAGTGACGGCCCCCGCCATGTCCCGGTTCTCCTCGATCGCGCAGACGAAATCCTCGGGCCCGCTTTGGGTCTCGACGGCGCCGTCTATGTGGATTGCACACTCGGTCTCGGTGGTCATGCCGAGCATTTCCTGCGTACCTACCCCAATATCCGCCTGGTCGGGCTCGATCGCGATACCGAGGCGTTGAAGTTGGCGGGGGAGCGACTACGCCCCTATCAGGACCGAATCACCCTGGTGCACACCAGATATGACGGCATCGCCGACGCCCTCGAGGAGGCCGGGCTGCCGCGTACCGGGTCGGTGCGCGCGATTCTGATGGATCTCGGCGTCTCCTCCATGCAGTTGGATGAGGCCGATCGTGGTTTCGCCTACTCCATCGACGCACCCCTGGATATGCGGATGGACTCCAGCACCGGCCCGACCGCGGCCGATGTGCTCAATACCTACAGTCACGGTGATCTGGCCCGGGTGCTGAAGGTCTACGGGGAGGAACGCTTCGCGGGCAAGATCGCCTCGGAAGTCTTGCGGCGCAGACAGAAAACCCCGTTCACCACCAGCGCGCAGCTGGTGGAGGTGCTGTACGCCACCATTCCGGCGGCGGCGCGGCGCACCGGCGGGCATCCGGCCAAGCGCACCTTCCAGGCGCTGCGGGTCGAGGTGAACCGTGAGCTGGAATCTCTCGAGGCCGCGGTTCCGGCGGCGCTGGACGCGCTCGCGCCCGGCGGGCGGATCGTATTCATGAGCTACCAGTCCCTCGAGGATCGAGTGGTGAAGCAGGAGCTGGCCAAACGGTCGGCCTCGCGCACCCCACTGGATCTGCCGGTCGAATTGCCCGGTATGGGACCGGAATTCAAGATTCTGACCCGGGGTGCGGAGAAGGCCACCGAGCAGGAGATCGAAGACAATCCGCGTGCGGCTCCGGTGCGCATGCGGGCGGCGGAGCGGATCGCAGGGGAGGTTGCGCAATGAGTGGTCGGGCGCGAAATCGGCGAGTAGGCCCTGTCAAGGCGTATCGGAACCGGAGGTGGCACGCTCGCCCGGCGTGGAACGGGGCCGCCCTATGACCATCAAGACACCGGCGAAGGGGCGCGCGGCCCGTCGGGTAGAGGATGCCGAGCGGGTGAAATCGGGTGCGGCACAACGCGCCTACGCGCGGCGGCGCAGTCGTGAGCGCACCGAACTGCCGCCGGTGCTGCGGCGCATGGGTGGTGACGCCCCGCGCGGCCGCATGTCGTTCGTGGCCACCATTATCGCGCTGCTCGGCTGCGGTCTGGCGCTGACACTGCTGCTCACCACGCGCGCCACCGAGGACAGTTACCACCTCGGCGATGCCCGGCGGTTGAACGAGCAGCTCACCGATCAGCGCGCGGCGCTGCAGCGTGAGGTGGAGGCGGCCGACTCCGCGCCCGAATTGGCCCAGCGCGCATCGGAATTGGGCATGATCCCGGCCAAGGATCCGGCCCGCCTGGTGGTGGGCCCGGACGGGCAGGTGATCGTGATCGGTGAACCGAAGGCCGCGCAGGGTTCGCCGGCGCTGCCGTTGAACACCACCCCGCCGCTCCCGTCCGCGAAGCCGTCGCGGCCGGCCCCGGCGCAGGGTGAGCGAGTGGTGCCGGTGACCACGACGCCGAATCCGCCGACCACCGCGCCGAATCCGGCTACCGCGCCGAATCCGGCGCCGCAGTCCCCGGCGCTGCAGGCCGCGCCGAATGGAACGCCTCGATGAGTTCGTCCCGCGCGATGCGCGGTGGCCGTGATTCCGGCCGGGGACGGGCGGCTGCCGCGCGCAGCCGAACCGGCTCCGGCCGTGCGGGTTCCGGACCCGGGCGCAGTGCCAGACCGCGTCCGGCACCGGGTATGGACGGCCCGACGCGCTTCCGATTCGGTGTGGGCCGGGTGCTCATGCTGGTCGCCCTGCTGGTGACCGCGGGCCAACTGCTGTGGATTCAAAGCTTCTCCGCGCCCATGCTTTCCGCGCAGGCGGCGAGTCAGCGCACCGTGAAATTGCCAGATGCCGCCCTGCGCGGATCGATCACCGATCGCTATGGCAATCCGCTGGCCTTCACCATCGCGGCGAAGGCGCTGACCTTCCAGCCGGTGAAGGTGCGCAAACAGCTCGCCGACGCGCATGAGAAGAACCCCTCCGCGCCCGCGGTCGACGACCGATTGCAGGCCATTGCCAAGTACATTCACGAAAAGCTCGGCAATGCCGCGCCGGAGAAGGATCTGCTCGAGAAGCTGCGCAGCGATGACGCGTTCGCCTATCTGGCGCACAATGTGGATTCGCAGGTCGCGGCCGATATCAGTCTGCAGTTCCCGGAGGTCGGGGCCGATCGCCAGGATATGCGCGAGCATCCCGGTGGATCGCTGGCCGCCAATGTGATCGGCGCGACGGGCTGGGACGGGCACGGGCAGATCGGCCTGGAGTCGGCGATGGACTCGATCCTGTCCGGCTCGGACGGTTCCATGACCTACGACCGCGGTTCGGACGGTGCGGTGATCCCGGGCAGCTGGCGCGATCGGGTACCCGCGGTGAACGGCTACAGCGTCGAACTCACCCTGGATCAGGATCTGCAGTACTACGTGCAGCAGCAGGTACAGCAGGCCAAGGATGTCTCGGGTGCGCAGGCCGCCTCGGCGGTGGTGCTGGACGCGCATACCGGTCAGGTGCTGGCCATGGCGAACGACAACACCTTCAATCCCAAACTGGACCCGCAGTACTGGTCGCAATCGGATCTGGGCAATCCCTCGGTACAGGAGGTGTACGAGCCCGGGTCGGTGAACAAGATCGTCACCGCGGCCGCCGCCATCGAGTACGGCCTCACCACTCCCGATGAGGTGCACGAGGTTCCGGGCGCCATCAGCCTGGGCGGGGTCACCGTGCACGATGCCTGGGAGCACGGTGTCGCGCCGTACACCACCACCGGCATCTTCGGTAAGTCCTCCAATGTGGGCACGCTCATGCTGGCGCAGCGGGTCGGCGAGGACCGCTACTTCGACATGCTCAAGAAGTTCGGCCTGGGGCAGCGCACCGGTGTCGGCCTGCCCGGTGAGAGTGCGGGCGTACTGCCCCCGCGCGATCAGTGGTCCGGCTCCACCTTCGCCAATCTCCCTATCGGCCAGGGTCTTTCGATGACCACCCTGCAGATGACGGCCATGTACCAGGCTATCGCCAATGACGGCGTGCGGATTCCGCCGCGCATCGTGAAGGCCAAGGTCGCCCCGGACGGCACCCGCACCGAGGAGACCCAGCCCGATCCGGTCAAGGTGGTCAGTCCGCAGACCGCGCAGACGCTGCGGCAGATGTTCCAGGCGATCGTGCAGAAGGATCCGCGCGGTATCCAGTCCGGTACGGGTACCCCGGCCGCCATCGAGGGCTATCAGGTGGCGGGTAAGACCGGTACCGCACAGCAGATCGATCAGAAGTGCCGCTGCTATTCGACCGACCGTTACTGGATCACCTTCGCGGGTATGGCCCCGGCCGACAATCCGCGCTATGTGATCGGCATGATGCTCGACGCGCCCGTGCGCAGCTCCGACGGCAGCGGTGGCGGTTCGGCCGCGCCGCTGTTCCACAGCATCGCCTCCTGGGCCTTGCAGCGGGATCGGGTGCCACCGTCGCCACCGGCCAAACCGCTGATTCTGCAGGCGAGTTAGAGCAGGTAGGCGATGGACGTGAGCCGCACCGCACCGGGTTCGTACCCGGGCGGGTGACCGAACTGCGCCGTGCCGATCGCGCGGTGACACAACACAGGTAACCTGACACGTCGATCCGAGTCCGAGTACCGGATTCGGATCCATGACCTTCGATGAATACCGTCCCGGAGAGGAGCTTCGTGCCCGCGCAAGACAGTCCGCAGGTACTTCGGCCCGCCGCACCGCCGGTGACCGCCCTGCGCACGGTCGCAGAGCTCACGAACGCCCGCCCGGTGGGTGCCGCCGGTATTCCGGCGGATGTGCTGATCACCGGTATCGAGCAGCGGTCGAACGCGGTACAGCCGGGTGATCTGTTCACCGGATTGGCCGGATCGCAGTCGCACGGCGCGCGGTTCGCGCACGATGCGGTGGCGCGCGGCGCGGTCGCGGTCTTCACCGATCCGGCGGGTGCGGAATTGATCGGCGAGATCGCGGTGCCGGTGCTGGTGCATGACGCACCGCGCTCGGTGCTCGGCGAATTGTCCTCGGCCCTTTACGGTGATCCGTCTCGCACTCTGCGGATCATCGGTATCACCGGCACTTCGGGCAAGACCACCACCTCCTATCTGGTGGAGGCGGGTCTGGCCGCGGCCGGTTTCCGGACCGCGCTGATCGGCACCATCGAGACCCGCATCGGCGGGCAGCGGGTGCCGTCGGCGCTGACCACCCCCGAGGCTCCGCAGTTGCACGCCATGTTCGCCGTCATGGTGGAGCAGGGTGTGCAGGCGGTCGTCATGGAGGTCTCCAGTCACGCACTGGCACTGGGCCGCGTCGACGGGGTGGCCTTCGCGGTCGGCGCGTTCACCAATCTCTCCCAGGATCACCTCGATTTCCACCGTGACTTCGAGGACTATTTCGCCGCCAAGCGCCGCCTGTTCGTACCCGGTGATTCGGCCGTGGTGCCCGCCGCGAAAGCGGTGCTGTGCGTCGACGACGAATGGGGTACCCGGCTGGCCGGTGACGTGACCGTGGCCGCCCTGGCCGCCGGCCGCCCGGAATTGGTGACCGTCGCGACAACCCCTGGCGTGCAAGCGGATTGGGTGGCCGGTGCGGCCGTCCCCGGCGCCGCGGGACAGCAGTTCGAGGCCGCCGGTCCGGGCGTGAAACTCGATGTGCGACTGCGTCTTCCGGGCGCGTACAACATTGCCAACGGTCTGCTCGCGCTCGCGGTCTGCGCGGCGGCCGGGGCCGATACCGCCACCGCCGCAATGGCATTGGGTGAAGTGGATGTGCCCGGGCGGATGCAGCGGGTGGAGCGCGGACAGGAATTCCTGGCCGTGGTCGACTACGCGCACAAGCCCGCGGCCATCGAATCGGTGGTGGCGACGCTGCGCGCGCTGATCGCCGAGCAAGGCCGGGGACGACTCGCCGTGGTGGTAGGTGCGGGCGGTGATCGCGATGCCGGGAAACGCCCCCTCATGGGTGCGGCCGGTGCGCGCGGCGCGGACCTGCTCATCATCACCGACGACAATCCGCGCGGTGAAGAGCCTGCGGCCATCCGCGCCGCGGTCCGCGCGGGCGCCGATGGGGTGCCGCCGGAGGAACGCGGAGAGGTCCGGGAGATCGGGGACCGGGCGCAGGCCATTGCCGCCGCCGTCGACTGGGCACAACCCGGCGATGTGCTGCTGGTCGCGGGCAAGGGACATGAAACAGGGCAGGAGATTTCGGGAGTGAAGTATCCGTTCGACGACCGCGAGGTGCTCGCGGCGGCCTTGTCGCGAAGGACGAGGGACCTGACGCATTCATGATCGAGATGACATTGCGGGAGATCGCGGAGATCGTCGGCGGCACGCTGCACGATGTCCCCGACCCCGACACGACGGTCACCGGAGCGGCCGAATTCGATTCGCGCCGAATCACTCCCGGTGACCTGTTCCTGGCGCTGCCGGGAGAGCACACCGACGGCCACGACTTCGCGGCCAAGGCGGTGGCCGCCGGAGCGGTGGCGGTACTGGCGGCGCGCCCGATCGGCGTCCCGGCGATTGTGGTCGCACCGCAACCGCATGCCAGCCGCGCCATCGCGCTGGCCCATGACACCGACGGCTCCGGCGCGGCCGTGCTCGAGGCCCTGGGCAAGCTGGCCCGCGCCAGCGTCGACCGCCTCACCGCGGCGGGCACTCTCACCGTGGTCGGTGTGACCGGCTCGTCCGGGAAGACCTCCACCAAGGATCTCTTGGCGGCCGTACTGGCCCCGCTCGGTGCGGTCGTCGCACCGCCCGGCTCGTTCAACAATGAGCTCGGCCACCCGTGGACGGCGCTGCGCGCCGACGCGAACACCCGCTACCTCGTGCTGGAGCTCTCCGCGCGCGGACCCGGACATATCAAGGCGCTCACCGAGATCGCGCCGCCCAGCGTCGGCGTTGTGCTCAATGTCGGCACCGCGCACCTGGGGGAATTCGGCAGCCAGGAAGTCATCGCGCAGACCAAAGGCGAACTGGTCGAGGCGCTTCCGGCCGACGGCCTCGCCGTGCTGAACCTCGACGACCGGCTGGTGGCCGCGATGGCGCAGCGGACCCGGGCACGCGTGGTGACCGTGGGCCTGAACTCGAACGCCGATATCCGCGCCACCGATGTGCATATGGACGAGCAGGCGCGGGCGCGATTCACACTGCACCACAATGGCGAATCCGTCGAGATCCAGCTCGCCGTGCACGGTGAGCATCAGGTCGGCAATGCCCTGTCCGCCGCCGCGGTGGCCCTGAACCAGGGCGCGGATCTCGCGACCGTGGCGCAGGCCCTGCGCGGCGCGAGCGCGGCCTCGGCGCGGCGCATGGATGTGCGGACCCGGGCCGACGGCATCACCGTCATCAACGACTCCTACAACGCCAACCCGGATTCGGTGCGCGCGGCGCTCAAAGCCCTTGTCACCATGTCCCGTTCGGCCGGGGCGGATGGGCAGGGCCGCGAGGTCGGTCGCCGTCGCAGCTGGGCCGTACTCGGCGAAATGGGTGAACTGGGCGACGATTCGGTCATCGAACACGATCGCATCGGCCGGCTCGTCGTGCGGTTGGACGTGGATCGGCTCATAGTGATCGGCACCGGGCGGCCATCGCACGGCATGCATCAGGGGGCGGTGATGGAGGGTTCCTGGGGTGAGGAGTCGATATTGGTGCCGGACCCGCAGACCGCGATCGAGATTCTCGACGCCGAGCTGGAGCCGGGTGATGTGGTGCTGGTGAAGGCGTCGAAGTCGGTGGGGCTGTGGACCGTTGCCGAGCACCTCCTGGAGGCCGCGCGATGACCCAGATCCTGCTCTCGGCGGCCATCGCGCTCGCCGTCTCCATTCTGCTCACCCCCGCGGTCATCAGCTGGTTCGCCAAACAGGGCTTCGGCCAGGAGATCCGGGTCGACGGCCCGGAGAGCCACAAGGCCAAGCGCGGCACCCCCACCATGGGCGGCGTCGCCATCATCATCGGCATGTGGGCCGGATACCTTGGCTCACACCTGATTTCGATGAGCTACGGCGAACCGGGACCCTCGGCGTCCGGTCTGCTGGTGATGGGGCTGGCGACCGCGCTCGGCGGTGTCGGCTTCCTGGACGATCTGATCAAACTGCGTAAGCAGCGCAATCTCGGGCTCACCGCGGCGGGCAAGTACATCGGACAGTTGGCCTCGGCGGTCATATTCGGTGTGCTGGCACTGCAATTCAAGGGTGCGAACGGGTTGACCCCCGCGAGCCGGCATCTGTCGTACACGCGGGACATCACCACCGTGTCCATGAGCGTGGTCATCTTCCTGCTCTTCGTAAGCCTGATCGTGGTGGCCTGGTCGAACGCGGTCAACCTCACCGACGGTCTGGACGGTCTCGCGGCCGGTTCCATCAGTCTGGTGCTGGGCGCGTATATGATCATCACCTTCTGGCAGTGGCGCAATGCCTGCTCCACGCATCCGGAGGCGGGCTGCTACAACGTGCGCGATCCACTGGATCTGGCGCTGGTCTGCGCCGCCGGTGGTGCGGCGTGCATCGGCTTCCTGTGGTGGAATGCCGCGCCCGCCAAGATCTTCATGGGCGATACCGGTTCGCTGGCGCTGGGTGGTCTGCTCGCGGGCCTGTCCATCACCACGCGCACCGAACTGCTGATGATCGTGATCGGCGCGCTCTTCGTCGCCGAGGCGGCCTCGGTGATCTTGCAGGTCGCGGTATTCCGCACCACGCGGAACCGATTGTTCAAAATGGCGCCGTTCCATCACCACTTCGAATTGAGTGGATGGGCTGAAACTACGGTGATCATCAGGTTCTGGTTGCTGGCCGGTATGGCATCGGCGATCGGTCTGGGCCTGTTCTACAGCGATTACCTCTCCGCGGTCGGGTGAACTAACTGATGGTCGAACATTCTCCGAGGGTCCTGCGTTCTCCGGGCCCCATGCTCGAATTCCTGCGCGGTCGTGACGTTCTCGTCGCCGGTTGGGGGGTGTCCGGGCGCTCCCTGGTGGAGCCGCTCCAGGACATCGGCGCCCGCCCGGTGGTCACCGACGGCGGCGGTAAGGCCCTGGCCGAAGCCGCCGAACTCGGTCTGCAGACCGCCACCGCCGCCGATCTACTGGAACCCGATGCGCTGCAACGGTTCGCGCTGGTCATCACCAGCCCGGGCTGGCGGCCGGACTCCCCGATACTGGTCTCCGCCGTCACCGAGGGCATCCCGGTCTGGGGTGATGTCGAGTTCGCCTGGTGGGTCGACCAGGCGCGCATCTACGGTCCGGTGCGCAAGTGGCTGGTGATCACCGGTACCAACGGCAAGACCACCACCACGCAGATGACGCATTCGATACTGCGCGCCGCCGGGATTCCCAGTGTGGCGTGCGGCAATATCGGGCTGCCGATCCTGGACGCGCTGCGCCGCAATCCCGGACCGCAGGTGCTGGCCGTGGAGCTGTCCTCATTCCAATTGCATTGGGCCCCTTCGGTTCGCCCCGAAGCCGGGGTGGTGCTGAATGTGGCCGAGGATCACCTGGACTGGCACGGCGGGCTCGACGCGTACGCCGCCGCCAAGGCGCGGGCGCTGACCGGGCGGGTCGGTGTGGTCGGCCTGGACGATCAGGTCGCGGCCGCGCTGGCGCGAAAGTCCAAGGCGCGCCGCACCGTCGGATTCCGCATCGGTGTCCCCGCCGACGGTGAACTCGGCGTGGTCGACGGCAAACTGCTGGACCGCGCCTTCACCAAGGCCGCGATCCTGGCCGAGGTGGGCGATATCAGCCCGCAGGGTCCGGCCGGGGTCGCCGACGCGCTCGCCGCGGCCGCGCTCACCCGATCCATCGATGTGGCACCGCAGTTCGTGAAAGAGGGGCTGCAGGAGCACAAGGTCGGACCGCATCGCGCCGCCCAGGTCCGGGAACTCTGCGGCGTCGATTTCGTGGACGATTCCAAGGCCACCAATCCGCATGCCGCGCGCTCGTCGATCCTGGCGCATCACTCGGTCATCTGGGTGGCCGGTGGACAGCTCAAGGGCGCCGGCGTCGAAGACCTCGTGGAGGAGGTGCGCGAACATCTGGTCGCGGCCGTCCTTTTCGGCGCCGACGCCGCCGTGATCGCCGCCGCACTGGCGCGACACGCGCCCGATGTCCCCGTCGTGGAGCTGAATTCGGGGGACGATGCAGGGATGGGTGACCCCTTCACCGAAATCGAACCCGAAGCGGTGATGGCGCGTGCGGTCCGAGTGGCCGCCGGTTATGCCACCCGCGGCGACACCGTGCTGCTGGCCCCGGCCGCGGCATCCCTGGACATGTTCGCCGACTACACGCATCGCGGGCGAAGTTTCATCGCCGCGGTGCAGGCCCTGGACGAGAAGGACATCGGGAGACCGGAATGACCACGCCGCGCCGCGCCGGAACCACAACTTCCGCGCGGCGGGCCGGCGCCGGCTGGTTCGCGGCCTGGCTGGCGCGACCGCTGGCCTCGTTCCACCTGGTGGTCGCCATCGCGGTACTGCTCACCGTGCTCGGACTGGTGATGGTGCTGTCGGCGTCCAGTGTGGAGTCGTATGCCGTTGGTAAATCGGCGTATTCGCTCTTCATCCAGCAGGGGATGTTCGCGCTCTTCGGCACGATCCTGTTCTATATCGCGCTGCGGATTCCCATGCGGCTGATGCGGCAGCTGTCGTTCCCGGTGTTCGCGCTGTCGGTCGTGCTGCTGGTGCTGGTGCTGATTCCGGGCATCGGCACCGAGGTGCAGGGTTCACGGCGCTGGTTCGACCTCGGGGTGGTCGCGGTGCAGCCGTCCGAGATCGCCAAGGTGACCCTGGTGGTGTGGGGCGCGCATCTGCTGGCCTCGCGGCAGACCGAGAAGGCCGGGTACAAGGACATTCTCATGCCGCTGGTGCCCGCGGGCCTGCTGGTGTGTTTCCTGGTCGTACTCGAACCCAACCTGTCCACCACCATCGCGCTGGGCATCGTGCTCTCGGCGCTGCTGTGGTTCGGTGGGCTGCCGCTGCGCATGTTCGTGACCATCGCGGTCTCCGGCGCGGTCGCGGCGGGCATTCTGGCGCTCTCGGCGGGATATCGCTCGGACCGCATGCGCGCGTTCTTCAGTCCGGGAGACGATCCGCAGGGCATCGGCTATCAGGCCCGGCAGGCGCTGTATTCGCTTGCCGACGGCGGGATCTGGGGCCGCGGGCTGGGCCAGTCGCGGGCCAAGTGGAGCTATCTGCCCAACGCGCACAACGACTTCATCTTCGCCATTATCGGCGAGGAGCTCGGCTTCCTCGGATGTGCGCTGGTGCTGGGGCTTTTCGCGCTCTTCGTCTACACCGGACTGCGCATCGCCACCCGCTCGGTGGATCCGTTCATCCGGCTGCTGACCGCCGCGGCGACCACCTGGATCACCGGGCAGGCGCTGATCAATGTCGGCTATGTGGTCGGGCTGCTCCCGGTGACCGGCCTACAGCTGCCGCTGGTTTCGGCCGGTGGCTCCTCACTCGCCATCACCCTGTTCATGTTCGGCATCATCGCCAACGCGGCGCGGCACGAACCCGAGGCGGTGGCGGCGCTACAGGCCGGCGAGGACGGGCGCTTCAGCCGCCTGCTGCGCCTGCCGGTGCCCGAAATGTATTCCCCCGCACGGGCACAGGCCGCCCGCGCCCGCAATAAGCCCAAGCCGAAGGCCAAACCCAAATCCGGCGTCAAGGCCGCACCGCAGCGGCGTGCGCTACCGCCGAGCGGTCGCGGCCGGGGCGGGTACGACGCACCGTCGCGCCGATCGATAGATTCCGATACCGCCAGGCGCACCAGCCGCTCCACCGAATCGTGGCGCAGCACCCGGGCCTGGGAACCCAGCTATTCGACGAAACACGATAGGGACAGGGGACATTCGAGGTGACAGTGGAGCGGCCGCTCTCGGTGATCGTGGCGGGCGGTGGCACCGCGGGGCATATCGAACCCGCCATGGCGGTGGCCGACGCGCTACGCCGCCGCGACCCGGCCATCCGGATCACCGCCCTGGGTACCCAGCGTGGCCTGGAGACCACGCTCGTCCCCGAGCGCGGCTACGACCTCGAACTGATCCCCCCGGTCCCGCTACCGCGCAAACCGACCGCCGACCTACTACGGCTGCCGGGGCGAGTGCTGGCGTCGATGCGCCGCACCCGCGAGATCATCGACGCGGTGGAAGCTGACGTGATCGTGGGCTTCGGCGGCTACGTCGCGCTGCCCGCCTACCTCGCCGCCGGGCGGGGCGTCTTCTCCGTCAAGGGGCATCGGCGCGAGGGGGCGGTGACGAGGGGGAGCGGCCGCCGCAGGGTGCCCGTGGTGGTGCACGAGGCCAATGCGATGGCGGGTATCTCGAACAAGATCGGTGCTCGGGTGGCTGCCAGAGTGCTGGCGGCCGCGGCGAATTCGGGGGTGCACGCGCGCGGGCGTCAGGATGCCGAGGTTGTGGGCATTCCGGTGCGGTCGGCCATTACGCGGCTGAACCGCCGCGCCCTGCGGGCGCAGGCCCGGGAGAACTTCGGATTGCCCGCCGAGGGGCCGGTACTGCTGGTCTTCGGTGGCTCACAGGGGGCGCGCAGTCTCAATGAGGCCGTCTCGGCCGCCGCGCCGCAGCTGACCGCCGCCGGGATCTCGGTGTTGCACGCGCACGGCCCGAAGAACAGCCTTACGCTGGAGGGGCTGCACGAGCCCGCGAAATACGTTGCCGTGCCCTATTTGTCGCAGATGGCGCTGGCCTACGCCGCCGCGGACGCGGTGGTCTGTCGCTCCGGCGCTATGACGGTCGCCGAGGTGTCGGCGGTCGGCCTGCCCGCGTTCTATGTTCCGCTACCGCATGGCAATGGCGAGCAGGAACTCAACGCGCGGCCGGTGGTCACCGCGGGCGGTGGCAGAATCGTGGCGGACGCGGAGCTGACTCCGAAATACGTGATCGACGAGGTGATACCCCTGCTCAGGGATTCCGATCGGCTGGCAGCCATGGGTCGCGCGGCGGCGGATGCCGGTCACCGCGACGCCGCGGACGAGGTAGCGCGAATTGTGCTGGAGGTGGCAGATCGTGACTGAAGCAGCCGAAACCGAACAGGATCTCGAGGCCGTGAACGTACCGTTGGAGCAGGAGACGGACCTACCCGAACTGCTGCGGCGGGTCCACATGATCGGTATCGGTGGTGCCGGAATGTCCGGTATCGCCAGAATTCTGCTGTCCCGCGGCGGTATGGTCTCCGGCTCCGACGCCAAGGAGAGCCGCGGTGTGCTCGCACTGCGGGCACGCGGCGCGCAGGTGCGCATCGGACATGACGCGAGCGCCCTCGATCTGCTGCCCGGCGGGCCGACCGCGGTCGTCACCACCTTCGCCGCCATCCCCAAGACCAATCCCGAACTGGTGGAGGCACATCGGCGCGGTATTCCGGTGCTGCTGCGCCCGGCCGTGCTGGCCGAGCTCATGCAGGGGCATAAGACGCTGCTGGTCTCGGGTACGCACGGTAAGACCTCCACCACCTCCATGCTGGTGGTCGCGCTGCAGCACTGTGGCGCGGACCCGTCCTTCGCGGTCGGCGGTGAGCTCAACGAATCGGGCACCAACGCCCATCACGGCACCGGCGGCATCTTCGTGGCCGAGGCCGACGAGAGTGATGCCTCGCTGCTGCAGTACGCACCGGACGTCGCGGTGGTGACCAATATCGAATCCGATCACCTGGACTACTTCGGTACCGACGAGGCGTACACGCAGGTCTTCGACGACTTCGTGGATCGGCTGCAGGCGGGTGGCCGGCTCGTGGTGTGCCTGGACGATCCGGGCTCACTGGGATTGGCCGAGCGCACGGTGGCCCGGCTCGCCGGCGATCCGCGCGAGATCGAGGTAATCGGTTACGGTTCGGGCGATTTCGCCGGAACCGGGGTGCCGGTCGGCGCGCAGTTGCTGTCGTTCGAACCGCGCGATGTCGGCGGTGTGGCGGTCTTCCAGCTCTCCGACGAACCCGCCCCGCGCACGCTGCGCCTGTCGGTGCCCGGTCGGCATATGGCCCTGAACGCGCTCGGCGCACTGCTGGCCGCGCGCGCCGCCGGCGCCGATATGGGCGAAATCATCCAGGGCCTGGAGGGTTTCGGCGGTGTGCACCGGCGCTTCCAGCTCACCGGGCGGGAGAACGGCGTCCGCGTTTTCGACGATTACGCCCACCATCCGACCGAGGTGCGCGCGGTGCTCAGCGCCGCCGCCGAACTGGTCGCGCAGGAGGCCCGCGATGGCGCGCGCTCGCGACCGGGCCGGGTGATCGTGGTCTTCCAACCGCATTTGTACAGTCGCACCGCTACTTTCGCGACCGAGTTCGGAACCGCCCTCTCGCTCGCCGACGAGGTCGTGGTGCTGGACGTGTACGGCGCGCGCGAGGAGCCGCTGCCCGGGGTGAACGGTGCGCTGGTGGCCAATGCCGTCACCGAACCCGTGCACTATCAGCCGGATATGTCGCGGGTGGGCCGTCAGGTCGCGGCCCTGGCGCGCCCCGGCGATGTGGTGATCACCATGGGTGCGGGCGATGTCACCATGCTGGGCGGTCAGATCCTCGACGGTCTGCGCGCGCGACCCTCGCACGGGCGGTGAGGGCGGATGAGCCCGGGTGGGGGAGCGGACGAGAGGACCGGTGAGTCGCGGGACCGGGTGGACGAGCCTGCGGCGGAGCAGGATTCGGCCGCCAGGGCCGCCCGCCGCGCCCGACTACATCGGGGCCGGGCGCACGATGCGGACCGGCTGCGCAATGCCTGGCGCTCACCGCGGGTGCGGATCGGCGTGGCCGTGGGCTGCGTCGTCCTGCTCGCGATCGGTCTGACGGCCTATTTCACCCCGGTGCTGTCGGTGCGCACCGTGCGCGTCGACGGCCTGTCCGCGGTGCCGGAAGATCAAGTCCTGGACGCACTCCAGGTCCCGGACGGACTCTCCATGATGCGGATAGACACCACCGCCATGGCCCAACGTGTGGCACAGTTACCCAAGGTCCGCAGCGTGCGGGTGCAGCGTGAGTTCCCGTCCACCGTGCAGGTGACGGTGGTCGAACGCACCCCCGTGCTCTACTTCGACGCCCCGGACGGACCGCACCTGGTCGATTGCGACAGCGTGGAATTCGCGATCGAACAGCCTCCGGGCACCGCCCCCAAACTCGTCACCGACAATCCCGGCGGCAATGATCCGGCCACCCGCGCGGCCGTCGCGGTGATGGCCGTCGTCCCGCCGAGCCTCGGCGTGGGACAGGTTGTGGCCAGATCGGTTTCGGATATTGCTCTCGAGTTGCGAGATGGGCGTACCGTGCTGTGGGGTGGGACGGGTGATTCACAGAAGAAGGCGGCGGTGGTCGGACCTCTACTGACCCAGCCCGGCAACGTGTTCGACGTTTCGAGTCCGAATCTGGTCACGGTAAAGTGAGCGATACCCATTGGGCCACCGAAATTTTCGGTGGCTCACAGGTGCGTTTCCAGCGCCGATCCCGGCACCGGAGGGCAACCGTCCACGATACGATGCCAGGTGGGTCGGACGAGGTGGATCACACAAGATTCTGATTCTCGTTTCGGCGCGCCTGCGCCCGTAACGCGGTGGCTGCGAATACCGTTCCGCACCAGTCGGATACTTGACATAAGGCTAAACCTATGGTTGAGGGTTCACCGAACCGAGACCTTCGGACTGGCATACGGCGAGCATCCGTTAGACGACAAGCTTTTTGGATCTAAGGAAGGCGAGAGCCCATGACGCCCCCGCACAACTACCTTGCAGTGATCAAGGTCGTCGGAATCGGCGGCGGCGGCGTGAATGCCGTCAACCGGATGATCGAACAGGGACTCAAGGGAGTCGAGTTCATCGCGGTCAACACCGACGCGCAGGCGCTGCTGATGAGTGATGCGGACGTCAAGCTCGATGTCGGCCGTGAACTCACCCGCGGCCTCGGCGCGGGTGCCGATCCCGAGGTGGGCCGCAAGGCCGCCGAGGACCACAAGGACGAGATCGAAGAGGTGCTCAAGGGCGCCGACATGGTCTTCGTCACCGCCGGTGAGGGCGGTGGCACCGGTACCGGTGGCGCACCCGTCGTGGCCAGCATCGCCCGTAAGCTCGGCGCGCTCACCATCGGTGTGGTGACCCGGCCCTTCTCGTTCGAGGGCAAGCGCCGCAGCAATCAGGCCGAGGCCGGTATCCAGGCGCTGCGCGAATCCTGCGACACCCTCATCGTGATCCCCAACGACCGGCTGCTGCAGCTGGGCGATGCGGCCGTCTCGCTGATGGACGCCTTCCGCTCCGCGGATGAGGTGCTGCTCAACGGTGTTCAGGGCATAACGGATCTGATCACCACCCCGGGTCTGATCAATGTCGACTTCGCGGACGTCAAGTCCGTCATGTCCGGTGCGGGCAGTGCCCTCATGGGTATCGGCTCGGCCCGCGGTGAGGGCCGTTCGGTGAAGGCCGCCGAGGCGGCGATCAATTCGCCACTGCTGGAAGCCTCCATGGATGGCGCGCACGGCGTCCTGCTCTCGATCGCGGGCGGTTCGGATCTCGGCCTCTTCGAGATCAACGAGGCAGCCTCGCTGGTGCAGGAAGCGGCCCATATCGAAGCCAACATCATCTTCGGTACCGTCATCGACGACTCCCTGGGCGACGAAGTCCGAGTGACGGTGATCGCGGCGGGTTTTGACGGAAGCGGCCCGGCACGACGCATCGAACCCGCGGTAGGCCGCACCGCCACAAGCTCTTTCGGAACCGCCCGGGCGACCGCCGGCGAAGTTGCCCGCACTCCCGAGTACACCGCCCGCACCCCCGAACCGGCTCCCGTTCGGCAGGAGCCCGCCCCGGCCCCGGTCGCGCAGACCCCGCCGCCGCAGTCGAGCGGTCGCGGTCCGGCGCCCTCCTACGAATCACCCCGTCCCGCGGTCGATCCGACGGTGGCGCACAACAACCGCACGCATATCCAGCCCCCGGACGCCGACGACGATGACGTGGACGTCCCCTCCTTCATGCGCCGCTGACCCGGCCCATCCGCACTGTCCGCGCCCGCTCCGGTTCCGGAGCGGGCGCTTTCGTATCCGCGGTCAAGAGTGTGCGGGACCACCCGCTCGGAGGCGGGGTTGCGGGTTATTGGCCACTACTCTCGGGGGTATGACTTCTGTGGGAACCACGTATCGGACCAGACGAGTTGTCACCGCGCGTGCCGGCGGCTTCTCACAGCCGCCCTATGACTCGTTCAACCTGGGCGATCACGTCGGTGACGATCCGGAAGCGGTGCGGCGCAATCGGGTTCGGCTGGCCGAGAGCCTGGGGCTGACTCCGGAGCGACTGGTCTGGATGGAGCAGATCCACAGTCGTAACGTGACGGTCGTGGACGGGCCGCAGACCGAGGCGGTACCCGCCACCGATGCGCTGGTTACCACCCAGCGCGATCTGGCCCTGGTGACCCTGAGCGCGGATTGTGTGCCGGTGCTGCTCTCCGACGATGAGGCCGGGGTGATCGCCGCGGTGCACGCGGGCCGGATCGGGGCGCGCATCGGCATCGTGCCCAAGGCGATCGAGGCCATGCTCGAACTCGGCGCGAAGGTGGAGCGGATCGGCGCGTTCCTGGGACCGGCGGCCAGCGGCCGGCAGTACGAGGTGCCCGCCGCCATGCGCGCCGATGTCGAACAGCATCTGCCCGGGAGTGCGACCACCACCGTGCGGGGTACTCCCGGATTGGATCTGCGCGCGGGCATCCGCCGCCAGCTCGAAACGGTGGGCGTGAGCGCCGTGGCGGTCGACCCGCGCTGCACCATCGAGGACAAAGCGCTGTTCAGTCACCGGCGCGGCGCGCCGACCGGCAGACTCGCCGGTGTGATTTGGATGTCATCGGAGGGAATCGCAGAATGACCGAAAACCTGGGCGCGGCAACCGGTTCCGGAGTGTCGGCGGCCGCCGCCCACGAGGCGAGCATCACTTCCGGGCCCGATCGCGTCGCGCAGTTGTCGACGGCGCTGACGGCCCTGACCGAGCGCATCGACGCAGCGTGTGCGGCTGCCGGGCGTGATTCGAGCAGTGTGCGGCTGCTTCCGGTGACCAAGTTCCACCCCGCCTCGGATATCGAGATCCTCTATGGCTTGGGGCTGCGCGAGTTCGGCGAATCGCGCGAACAGGAGGCTTCGGACAAAGTGGCGCAACTGCGCCATCTGTCGCATGTGCGCTGGGAGTTCATCGGCAGGCTGCAGCGGAATAAGGCGAAAGCCGTTGCACGCTGGGCCGATACGGTCTATTCGGTCGATAGCGACCGCTTGGTCTCCGCCCTGGAATCGGGTGTCCGCGCGGCCCTGGACGCGGGGGAGCGGAGCGCCCCGCTGCGTGTACTACTGCAAGTGAGCCTTGACGCGGACCCTGCCCGCGGCGGTGTCTCGGACACTGCCATGCTCGACCTCGCCGACCAGCTCGAAAAATCGGCGAACCTGCAGCTCGCGGGCCTGATGGCGATCCCGCCACTGGACGCCGACCCGGACGCCGCATTCGAGCGACTCGCCCGTATGCACGGCTCACTTTTGGCGGAACATCCCCAGGCCAGCGAGCTGTCCGCGGGTATGTCAAGTGATTTGGAGGCGGCAATCCGCCACGGATCCACCTGCGTGCGTGTCGGTACCGCTTTGATGGGCGCTCGACCGATAACCTCGGCGTAGCAAAGAAACCTCATCAGTCACATATGAAACATATGCTTGTGGCGAACGAGGACTGAGCAGGACAACACCCCCAGGCCAACCGGGGCCGAAGGAAGGTCGACCAGATGAGCACGCTGCACAAGTTCAAGGCGTACTTCGGCATGGTTCCGCTCGAGGACTACGAAGACGACTACGTCGAGGATCGCGGGCCGCGCCCCGCCGTCGACGAACGTGCCCCGCGCCGGCCCCGGTCCTACGCCGAGCGTGATTACGACCGGTACGAACACGAGCGCTACGACGACGAGCCCGGGTACGCCGAGCCGCCGCCCTACAAGGCGCCGTACAAGCCCGCGTACAGCGCCTCGCGCCGGGACGACTACGTCGATGAATACCCGGACGACCGCGACCGCTACGACGCGCCGCGTCGCCCCACCCGTATCGATACCGCACCGTCCACCCGTACCCGCTCCATGGGCGGCGGTGGCGCATCGATGGTGCGCGGCACCACCCGCGGCGCGCTCGCGGTGGACCCGGAGGCCGAGCGGCGCATGGAAGAGTTGCGGATGGAGGAGCGCCGGCTGGAACAGCAGCCGCCGCGCCGGTCCGCGATCTTCGAGGACGGAGGCCCCTTGTCCAAGATCACCACGCTGCGCCCGCGCACCTACGCCGAAGCCGCCATCATCGGTGAGCGCTTCCGGGACGGCACCCCGGTGATCATGGACCTGGTCGAGATGAGCAATAGCGACGCCCGCCGGCTTGTGGACTTCGCCGCAGGTTTGGCCTTCGCGCTGCGTGGTTCGTTCGACAAGGTCGCCACCAAGGTCTTCCTGCTCTCGCCCGCCGACGTGGATGTCTCCGCGGAGGAGCGCCGCAAACTCGCCGAAAACGGCTACTACAACCAGAAGTAAGCTGTATCTTCTGCCTCCGCTCCGCTCCGGCGGTTCGTGGCCCTGTAACCCCGGTTCTTCCCTCCCTCCGCTCCTCCGCGTCGCTCCCCCGCTCCACTCAGTCCAGAACCGGGGGCGGGCCACGAACATGTGAGTTGAGCTATCGCGCGGCGATATTCATCGGCCTCGCCCCTGTGACCTGTCCTGTGGTCGAAATGGGGTCGGGGCCAGTCCTTTTGCGGTGTGTGCACCCGCTGTGCTTCCCCACTGTCGAGCACTCTTGGCAAATTTGTCGCCGAGTCGTGTCGCACTCGAGTTCGCGGCCCGGCTCGGTTCTGGAGCGACGGAGGGAGGGAGCGCAGCGACTGACCGGAGGAGTGAAGAACCGAGCCTTCGAGGGCCGCGAACCGCGACGCCGAAGGCGGCGCCGATGACACAGACCGCGACGCCGGAGGCGTCGCAGGAAAAATACTGTGGCAGAGTGAACGACGTGGCCTTGTTCCAGGTGTTGAACCTACTGCTGTTCCTCTTCTGGCTGCTGCTCATCAGCCGAGTCATCGTCGAGTTCATTCGCAGCTTCGCGCGGGACTGGCGGCCCACCGGGTTCGTCGTGATCATCCTCGAAGCGATCTTCACGATCACGGACCCGCCGGTGAAACTCCTGAGGCGTTTGATACCCCCAGTGAATCTTGGGGGAATTAGGCTCGATCTGTCGATAATGGTCCTGCTTTTCATCGTCTTCATCTTGATGACGATCACGGGCCAGCAGGGGCAGGCGTTAGCCCAGGTGTGACAGAATGGGCCGAAAGAATGCTTGCCCAGATCTACCGCTAGATCTCCAACGAAGCGTGAAGGGATCGTTCCATGCCGCTGACCCCTGCCGATGTGCACAACGTCGCGTTCAGCAAACCACCGATCGGGAAGCGCGGCTACAACGAGGATGAAGTCGACGCCTTCCTCGACCTGGTCGAGCAGGAGCTCTCACGCCTCATCGAAGAAAACGCAGATCTTCGCCAGCGCGTTGCCGAATTGGACGCGGAACTGGCTGATGCCAAGAAGAATCGCGGTCCGGTTCAGGCTGTGAAGCAGGCTCCCGTGCCGGAGCCGCCGAAGGCCGCTCCGATCGCCCCGCCGCCGCCCATGCCCGCCCCGGCCCCCATGCCGGTCAAGGCCGAGGCCCCCAGCGCGGACGCGAATCTACAGGCGGCCAAGGTGCTTTCGCTGGCACAGGAGATGGCAGACCGCCTCACCTCCGATGCCAAGACCGAGGCCGAGCAGCTACTGGCCAATGCCAGAGCCAACTCCGAGCGCCTGGTCGGCGATGCCCGCACCCGCTCCGAGGCGATGATCGCCGATGCTCGTCAGAAGTCCGAGGCCATGCTGTCGGACGCGCAGAACCGCAGCGATTCCCAGCTCCGCCAGGCCAAGGAGAAGGCGGACGCCCTGCAGGCCGATGCCGAGCGCAAGCACACCGAGATCATGGCCACCATCACCCAGCAGCGCAGCGTGCTGGAGAGCCGGATCGAGCAGCTCAAGACGTTCGAGCGCGAGTACCGCGTGCGCCTGAAGTCCTACCTGGAATCGCAGCTGGAAGAGCTGGAGAACCGCGGCTCCGCGGTCCCGGTCGACGGCGGCGAGTTCGGCGAGGGCGCCTCGGGCAACGGCGCACTCCTCAAGGGCGGCAAGTAGAGTCGTAATCACGGCCATTGGTGCCGCGCTTCCCGTCGCGAGCGGGTAGGGCGGCGCCGCCACCGTTTCCATAAGAGGGGTGGTGACCATGCTCGTGATGACGCTGGCTCTGGCAGCGGTGGGCTTCGGCCTGCTGGTGACCGCTCTGACCACCGGTTCGGTGGTCTGGGCTTGGGGCTGCATCATCGTGTGCGTGCTCGGTGCGGTGTTGCTGCTGGTCAGCGCGCTGGCACTGCGTGAACCCGAAGAGGACGCGCAATCGCGTCCCGGCGGGCGTCACGCGCGGCATTAGACGGGCCGGAAATATCGACTGGACCTGCCCGGTTAGAATCGAAGTAGTTTTTCGGCGTTGATCCGGCCATCACCGGGGAGTCTTCGGAAGAACGGTGTGACCTGCCCACTTCGGTGGTGAACGCCTACTAGAACCGAACGGGTGAGCCCGTCACAGCTCGTAATGAGAGGTCCGGCGAGTCGCCGGACAAGCGGGGTGGTACCGCGGTTTCGGCGCACCAGCGTCGTTCATCGTCCCCGTGCCCACCGGGTCGTTCCAGACCCACTGGCACGCGAGGAGCTGACGCCGAGATGTCCGGCGAGAACCCGACCCCCAACGCCTACCCCCGCGCCGACCTGGGCGCCTCCAGCGGGCAGGTGTCCTTCCCCGAGCTCGAGCGGCGCGTGCTGGACTACTGGGCCGCCGATGACACCTTCCGTGCCAGCATCGAGAACCGTTCCGATGCAGCGGAATTCGTCTTCTACGACGGTCCCCCCTTCGCCAATGGGTTGCCGCATTACGGCCACTTGTTGACCGGATATGTCAAGGATTTGATCCCGCGTTTTCAGACGATGCGCGGGAAGAAGGTCGAACGGCGCTTCGGCTGGGACACTCATGGACTGCCCGCGGAAATCGAAGCGGAGAAGCAGCTCGGTATCACGGACAAATCACAGATCGATGCCATGGGTCTCGCGGAATTCAATGCCGCGTGCAAATCTTCGGTACTGCGCTACACGAACGAGTGGCGTAACTATGTGACGCGACAGGCGCGTTGGGTCGACTTCGACAACGACTACAAAACCCTCGACCTGGACTTCATGGAATCGGTCATGTGGGCGTTCAAGTCGCTCTATGACAAGGGCCTGATCTATCAGGGATTCCGGGTGCTCCCGTACAGCTGGTACGAGCAGACGCCGCTGTCGAATCAGGAGGCGCGCCTCGATGATTCGTATCGCATGCGCCAGGATCCGGCCGTCACCGTCGACATGCTGCTGTCGGTGCCGGAAGACCATCCGCTGCATCAACTCGACGGCGCGAACGCGCTGATCTGGACCACCACGCCGTGGACGCTGCCGTCCAACCTCGCCATCGCGGTGCATCCCGATGTCACCTACGTACATCTGCGCGGGCAGGACGGTAAGCGATACCTGCTTGCCGCCGAACGTGTTTCGCATTACGCCCGGGAGTTCGGCGAGGAGGCTGACGGTTCTCTGGAAGTACTGTCGGAGCACTCGGGCGCGGCCCTGGCCGACCTGCGCTACCAGCCCCCGTTCGACTTCTTCCTCGGCCATCCGAACGCGCATCGCGTGCTCAACGCCGACTATGTCACCACCGACTCCGGTACCGGCATCGTCCATCTCGCACCGGCTTTCGGTGAGGAGGATATGGATGTCGCCACCGCCAACGGCATCGAGATCGTGCAGCCGCTCGACGCCGGCGGCCGGTTCACCTCCATGGTGCCGCCGTACCAGGGCCAGATGGTCTTCGACGCCAACCCGGTCATCATCAAGGACCTCAAGGCCGCCGGAAAACTGTTGCGGCACGAGACGATCGAGCACTCCTACCCGCACAGCTGGCGTTCGGGTCAGCCGCTGATCTACATGGCGGTGCCGTCCTGGTTCGTGGCGGTCACCAAGTTCCGCGATCGCATGCTCGAGCTGAACAAGGAGATCAGCTGGACCCCCGAGCATCTGCGGGACGGTCAGTTCGGTAAGTGGCTGGAGAACGCACGCGACTGGAACATCAGCCGAAATCGCTTCTGGGGCGCGCCGATCCCGGTCTGGGTATCGGATGACCCGCAGTACCCGCGCGTGGATGTGTACGGCTCGCTCGATGCGCTCGAGCGTGACTTCGGCGCGCGCCCGACCGATCTGCACCGGCCGATCATCGACGATCTGGTACGCCCGAATCCCGATGACCCGACCGGGAAGTCGATGATGCGGCGGGTGCCCGAGGTGCTCGACTGCTGGTTCGAGTCCGGCTCCATGCCGTACGCGCAGGTGCACTACCCGTTCGAGAACAAGGAGTGGTTCGAGGGCACCGCCACCGCGGCCGCCCACAGCCCCGGCGATTTCATCGTCGAGTACAACGGTCAGACCAAGGGCTGGTTCTACAACCTGCACGTGCTCTCGACCGCGCTCTTCGATCGACCGGCGTTCAAATCGGTTGTGGCGCACGGCATCGTGCTGGGCGATGACGGCCTCAAGATGTCCAAGTCCAAGGGCAACTACCCGGACGTCAACGAGGTCTTCGATCGTGACGGCTCCGATGCCATGCGCTGGTTCCTGATGGCTTCGCCGATCCTGCGCGGCGGCAATCTCATCGTCACCGAGCGCGGTATCCGCGAGGGCGTCGGGCACACCATGCGCCCGCTGTGGAACGCGTGGACCTTCCTGCAGCTGTACGCCTCGACACCCGGTGTGTGGCGCACGGATTCGACCAATGTGCTGGATCGCTACATCCTGGCCAAGCTGGCCGTGACGCGCGATGTCATGACCACGGCGCTGGAGAGCTACGACGTCGCGGGGGCCTGTGACGAGCTGCGCTCGTTCGCCGACGCGCTCACCAATTGGTATGTGCGCCGGTCGCGTTCGCGCTTCTGGGAAGAGGATCGCGATGCCATCGACACCCTGCACACCGTGCTGGAGGTGACCACGCGCCTGGCGGCTCCGCTGCTGCCGCTGCTCACCGAGGTGATCTGGCGTGGGCTGACCGGTGAGCGTTCGGTGCATCTGACCGATTGGCCGACCGCGCAGGAGCTGCCCGCCGATCCGGAGCTGGTCTCGGCCATGGATGAGGTGCGCACCGTCTGCTCCACCGTGCTGGGTCAGCGCAAGGCGCAGAATCTGCGTGTGCGCCTGCCGCTTTCGGAGCTCACCGTGGCCGCCGAGGATGCCGAACGGCTGCGTCCGTTCGCCGAGTTGATCGCCGATGAGGTGAACGTCAAGAAGGTCGACCTCACCACCGATGTGGCCGCGCACGGCCGCTTCGAACTCGTGGTGAACGCCCGTGCCGCCGGTCCGCGCCTGGGCAAGCAGGTGCAGACGGTCATCAAGGCGGTCAAGGCCGGGGAGTGGAGCGAGGCTGCCGACGGCACCGTCACCGCCGCCGGAATCGCGCTGCTGCCCGAGGAGTACACCCAGCGCCTGGTCGCCGCCGAACCCGAGTCCACCGCCGCCCTGCCCGGCAATGCCGGTCTGGTGGTGCTGAATTCGGTGGTCACCGAGGAGCTGGAGGCCGAGGGCTGGGCCCGCGACCTCATCCGCGATCTGCAGGAGACCCGCAAATCGCTGGGCCTGGACGTCTCGGACCGCATCACCGTGGTCCTCGAGGTCCCCGACGATCGCAAGGTCTGGGCGGAGACCCACCGCGATCTCATCGCCGGTGAAATCCTCGCCACCACCCTGACTTTCGGGGAGGCGGGCGCGGACGCCGCCGAGATCGTCGGCGGCGTGAAGGCCGGGGTCACCAAGGCCTGATCGACCGAAAACGCAGGGGCGTGGCCACATCGGCCGCGCCCCTTGCTCGTTCGCGCCTGCTCACGCGCCGTCCTCCCGGTGTGCCACCCATCCCGTCCTCCCGGTGTATCGCCCATTCCGTCATCCCGGCCAAAAACGTGCCGGGATGACGAAGGCAAGCGCCGAGCCGAGGTCAAGGTCGCAGCCCGGACAGGATGTCCTGCACCAACTCCGGGGCGTCGCGCACCTCGTCGGTGCCGAGTAGGAAGCGGTAGTACACCGGCCCGTACAGCATGTCGACCATGGCGCGGGGTGGGATACCGGTGCGAATCTGCCCCGCGGCAATGGCTTTCTCCAGCCGCTGTACGCACAGCTGTGCCCGGGGCCGGACGATGGTGTCCCGCACCGCCTCCGCGAGTCGCGGGTCACTCTGCGCCTCGGCGATGACCCCGCGGTAGACGATGCCGACTTCGCTGCCGAGCATGGTGGTCAGCCTGGTCATCTGGGTTTTCAGGTCGACCGCGATATCCCCGGTGTCCGGGAAGTCGGTGAGATGCCCCATCTGCTCGTTGATGGCGTCGAGCGCGATCGCCCCCTTGGACGGCCACCATCGGTAGATGGTCTGCTTGCCCACCCCGGCCGCGGCCGCGATGGCCTCGACGGTCAACTTGCCGTAGCCATTGCGCACCGCGAGTTCGAAGGTCGAATCGAGGATGGCGCGGTGCGATCGGGGGCTGCGGAGTTCAGGATTGGGTGGGGGAGTCACCGCCCCAGCCTAACCCAGAACGAGACGGAACGTCTCGTCTTGACGAGGGGCAACCCGCCGTCTACGTTATGAGACGAGACGGACCGTCTCGCCACTCTTTCGGAAGGAAGTTCCGCGCATGAACTCCACCCCCGCCACCTCCGAAACCCGCTACGAGCGCGGCCTCGCGGTGCTCGACCAGGTCGGCGGCCCGTCCGGTCGCGCTGTGGTGAACAGCCTCGCCGATATCGCCCCGGATCTGGGGCGCTACGTCGTCGAATTCGGTTACGGCGATATCTACGGGCGGCCCGGGCTCACGCTGCGCCAGCGCCAGATCATCACCATCGCCTCGCTCACCGCGCTCGGGCATGCCGCACCGCAGCTGCGCTGGCATATCGACGGCGGTCTCAATGTCGGACTCACTCCGGCCGAGGTGGTCGAGACGATCATTCAGGTCGGCGTGTACGCGGGATTCCCGGCGGCGCTCAACGGTCTGACGGTCGCCCGCGCTGCCTTCGCGGATCGGCCCGAAGTGGGAAATCCGGTGCTGCACGCCGATATTCGCTCCGATGAGACCGGTGCGGAGCGGTATCAGCGCGGCTTGGCCAAGTTCAAGGAGGTCGACGGCGACAACGCCGAGCACATCTTCGCGGCCCTGGCCGATACCGCTCCCGATATGGGCCGCTACATCATCGAATTCGCCTTCGCCGATGTGTATTCGCGGCCCGGCCTCGGTCTTGCGGAGCGCGAACTCGCGACCATCGCGGCCTGTACGACGCTCGGGACGGCGGGTCCGCAGCTCCGTGTCCATCTGCACGGGTTCCTCAATGTCGGCGGCACCCGTGACGAGGCCGTCGAGGCGATCATCCAGCTCGGCGGCTATGCCGGATTCCCGGCCGCGCTCAATGCCATCACCGCCGCTCGCGAGGTGTTCGCGGCCCGGGAGTGATCCGGGTCTCGAGACTCGCCCGCGCGATACCCCTTGTGAACCGTGTGACGAATGAGATAAAACAGCAACTGTAGAGCTAACGTACAGCTTTACGGTCTTTTCGAGATGTCTTGCTAGTTCCAGTCGAAAAACGCTGATTCTCACGGCATGGAGTACGAATCGTCTGTTAGCGGGGTGATTGCCAACTATGTGTCGTGCGCTTCAGCGTGGTTGAGCTGAAGGGCGAGTGCATGACACGAAGACTGCTGTGCCGATTCGCGTCGTTCCTGACGACGTCAGCGGCCTTGATTCTCGCGGGGGCGCTCTGGGCGGGGGCCGCGCACGCCGATACCGGTTCCGCCGCCTCGGGCTCGTCCTCCGGGAGCGGAAGTGGCTCGGCCTCCGGAAGTGCCAGTGGCTCCGCACAATTGCCGATAACCAGCCCGCGCGCGATGATCGCGCTCGGGCTGGCTCAAACTCAAACGGGTAAGCCGTATCGATGGGGCGGCGTCGGCCCCGATGCCTGGGACTGTTCGGGTTTGGTGCAGTGGGCGTTCCGTAGCGTCGGTATCGATATGCCGCGCACCACCTGGCAGCAGGCCGAGGTGGGCCTCGAGGTCCCGTACGGGGCGCTGCAACCGGGTGATGTGGTGATTCTCAATGGCGATGCCTCGCATGTGGGCATCTACGCCGGTGGCGGCAATGTGCTCAATGCCTACGACTGGGGTGTGCCCGTCGGCCTGTCCCCGCTGTCGCAGTTCGACATCTACGACATCCGCCGGTTCTACTGACGGTTTCGCTGAAAAGTCCTACTCCACAACCAGTTCCACCGGGATATTGCCCCGGGTGGCATTGGAGTACGGGCAGACCTGGTGGGTGGCCTCGATGAGCGCCTGCCCCTGTTCGTTGTGCAGGTGCTCGGGCAATTCGACCCGCAGTACGACGGAGAGTCCGAAAGCGCCGCCCTCCAGAGCGTTCAGGCCGACCTCGGCGGTGACCGAGGCGTCCGACGCGTCCAGGTTCATACGCTTGGAGACCAGGCCGAGGGCGCTGGCGAAGCAGGCCGAGTAGCCGGCCGCGAAGAGCTGTTCGGGATTGGTGCCCGCGCCGTCGCCGCCCATCTCCTTCGGGCGGGCCAGGGTGAGGTCGAGAATGCCGTCATCGGTGTACGAGCGGCCGTCGCGACCGACCGAGGTGGCGACTGCGGTGTAGAGAGGTGCCATGACTGCCTCCTAGACAGACTTGTCTGTTCGCGTGTTCCCCTAGAGTAGACAGATCTGTCTGCTATCGTCAAGGGTATGAGTGAAGCCCGCGAACGCCTGCTGGAGACCGCCACCCGGCTCTTCTACGCCGAGGGCATTCACACCGTGGGCATCGACCGCATCATCGCCGAGGCCGGTATCGCCAAGGCCACCTTCTATCGGCACTTCAAGACCAAGGAGGACCTCGTAGTCGCGTATCTGGAGCGCGAATACGACCGCCAGCGCGGGGTTTTGGAGTCGGTGCCCGAACCGGGCGCGGACGGGATCGTCACCATCTTCGAGAAGCTCGGCGAGCTGAGCCGGGGTCCGGGATTCCGAGGCTGCCCCTTCATCAACGCCGCCGTGGAGTTCCCGAATCCGGAGCATGCGGTGCGCGCGGTGGTGCGGGACTATCGCGATTGGTTCCGTGAGCTGATGGCCGAACGGCTGCGCGCCGCCGGTCACGAGAATCCGGACCAGGCGGCGCGCGCACTGCTGTTGACCAGGGACGGGGTGACCGTCAGCGGTGGTATCGGCGATGCCGAGACCGTGCGGGCGGGAATCCGAACGGCGTTGGCGCAGTTCGATATTCGCCGCTGAGCGCGGTCCGGTCGACGTCAGACGCCGACCGTCTCCTCCATCTCCTCCTCGGCGAGCTCCCGGGGCTCCTCGATGGCCGCGTGCTTGGGAGTGCTTGCGGCCCGGCGCTTCTCGGCCAGTCCCGCCGCGATCATCAGCACCACACCCGCGCCGAACCAGAGGAACAGGCTCGCCAGTCGCGAGCCGAAGCCCGCGCCGTCGAAGTAGAGCAGGCTGCGCGCGCCCTCCACGAAACCCGCACCGTTCCAGAAGGAATGGAGTGCGCCGAAGAAATCATTCTGCAGCCACGGGGTGTAGACACCGCCCGAGGTGGTGAAGTTCAGCATGACGAACAGGATCATCATCACCAGGGTGGTCCAGCGCTTCAGGAAGGTGTGCAGGCCGATGCCGACGGCCAGGATGCCCGCGGCGTACAGCCAGGACATGGCCCAGATGGCGGCATTGTCGTGCTCGACCACATGGAAGACCGGTCCCGCGATGGCCAGGCCGATCAGACTGACGATCAGCGAGGTGACCAGGCCGAACATGGCGCGAATCCACATGGGCAGTTCGGCCCCGGCCGCGCCGATGGCGGCCACGCTGCCGTAGGAGCCGATGCTCAGCGCCACCAGCAGGAAGAAGATGCCCTGTGCGGTCGGATCGCCGGAGGCGGGGCTGGTGATATCGGTGACGGTGAGCGGCGTGCCCTGCTTACCGGCGATCTGCTGGAAGACGGTCTCGACGGCCATGGCGGTGGTGTCGGATCCGGCCGTGGCGACCAGCGCCTCGGGATGCTGGGCGTCGGGGACGAACGCGCCCGCCAGATCCCGGTGGCGCAGTTGGCCGATGGCATCCTCGCGGCTCGGCAGCGTGATCACATCGAGCTTGTCGCCGCCGGTGTCCTTGAGGGTCTGCGCGAGCACCTTCACCTGCGGGGTGTCGCCGACGACGGCGATGGCGAGGTGATTGGGCTCGGGCTGATGGAACGCGCCCAGGTACGCCAGCCCCATGCCCAGGCACATGAGCAGTGGGGTGAGCAGGTGTGTGGCGACATGCCGGATTTGCTGCGAGGCCATGGATTTTCTCCGAACAGTTGGTAAATGCAACTATCTTTGGGTTGTACTATACAACTATGAAGACCGAATCGGCATTCCCGGGTGGTGCGGACCACGATCGCGCGGAGGCGATCGAGGTCATCCAGCGTGAGCTCACCGCCTTCGCGCGCCGGGCGCGCGGCCGGGCCGCCGAACTGCATCCGGAGCTGTCGCTGGTGGCGTCGAGCATTCTGGATCTGGTCATTGAGCGGGATGGTTGCCTGGCCAGTGATCTGGCCGGACATTTCCATCTCGACAAATCGACCATGAGCCGTCAGGTGGCGGCTCTGGAGCGGCTCGGGTACCTGACCCGCGAGGTCGATCCGGCCAATCGGCGCAATCATGTGCTGACCGCGACGGCCGCGGGTCGCCGGGTCGCCGGGTCCGCCGCGCGCAGTCGCTCCGCGGCCTTCGCGGACCGCCTGCGGGATTGGGACGATGCGGACATTGCGCGCATGGCCGACTATCTGGTTCGTTACAACGCCGCCGACGAGTAGTTGACGCGGCATGAAACTGATTGGAGTTCAATCGATTTCGGCCAACCCGGCGATCCGCTGTCGCTAGACTGAGCCCGTTCCGCCGGACGGTGCGGAACCATCCGTCGGAGGGTGGGCATATGTCCCATGGGTCGAACGGTTTCACGGGTCGAAGCGGTCGCGGAGTCATGGCGACCTGCCTCGGCGTCCTGCTGCTGGTGGCCGCCACCGGCTGCGGCGGGGGTGACGAACCCGTGCGCGCCACCGGAACCGGTACCCCCAACGCGCCCGGCACGGTCTCCAAACCCGGTTCGCTGGAGGGTTTCTCGGCCCCCGAGAGTGTGCTGTTCGCGGGGGACAGGTGGTTCGTCTCGAATATCGGCGCGAAGGTCGATCCCACGGGTAAGGACGGTGACGGATTCCTGACCGAGTTGAACTCGGTGGGAACGGTCACCGCGCGGCGGGCCATGCCGCGGCTCGGCGATCCGCCCCTGAACGCGCCGAAGGGGCTGGCACACACCGACAATCGGGTCTTCGTCGCCGATATAGATCGGGTGGTCGGCTACGACATCGATACGCACGGGCAGGTTTTCGAGGCACCCGTCGGCGGGGACGAACCCGCACTGCTCAATGACATCGCACTGCTGGACCCGCATACGCTGCTGGTCACCGATACCGCGCGCGGCACCGTCCACAAGCTCGATCTGGAGACCGAGAAGTTCGAGTCGCTGGCCACCGGAATGCCCGGGGCCAATGGCATTGCCATCGATCCCTCCGGCAATCTCGCCTATGTGGTCGGGCTCGGCGCGGACTTCGGCGGTGGTGATGTGTGGCGGCTCGATCTGACGCGGCATCCGGTGACCCCGCAGCGGGTGGGCGGCATCCACGGTGTGCTGGACGGGCTCGCGGTACTCGCCAACGGCGATCTGGTCATCTCGGATTGGGTTGCGAGCCAGGGGGATCGGCCGGGCAAGGTGAACATCTACCGCGATGACGGGGTCGAGGTGACGGCGGTTGAGGGGCCCGAGAACCTGCACGGACCAGCCGATTTCACCGTCGATCCGGCCGGGCGCAATCTCTGGATGCCCGCCATGCCGGACAATCGGCTGGTCATAGTCCCACTGCCGTAAGGATTTACAGCTCCAGGCCCTTGGCGAGCACCGGCCAGGAGTCCCGCAGCGCGTCCTGCCAGTAGCCCCAGGAGTGGGTGCCCGCCTGATTGATGTCGAAGGTGGCCGGAATCTTCAACTCCGCCAACTTGGTTTGCAGATTCCGCGCGCACCAGTCGCTGGCCGCCTCCAGAATGCCGCCGACCAGGAGCTGCTGCATGATGCCGCCGTCGGCGGGGCCGAGGCTGCGCACATCGGTCAGATTGTCGTGCGGGCCGGGCAGGCCGCTGCCGTTGGAGATGTAGAGATCGAGCCCGCGCAGATCCTCGGCGTGCACGTACGGGTCGTTCTCCGCCCACTCCGGATCGGTCTCGGGCCCATACATATTGGCCGGATTGCCACCGCCGATGGAGACCACCAGCTCGGCGAATTTACGGCCGATCGGATCGCTGATCTGCGCGCACCCGCTGTAGGCGGCCACTGCCCGATACAGTCCGGGTTTGGCGATCGGCAACTGCAGCACCGAAGTGCCGGACATGGACATGCCGACGATGGCGCGTAATCCATTGGTGTTCAAGGACCCGTCGATGAGCGGGGGCAGCTCCTCGGTGAGGAAGGTCTTCCACTTGTTCACGCCCAGCTTGGGATCGTCCGCGCGCCAATCGGTGTAGTAGCTGAACGCGCCGCCGATGGGCATGACCACATTCACGTTCTTATCGGCGAAGAACTGGGTGGCATCGGTATTGCGCTTCCAGTTCGCCGTATCCTGGCCGCCCCCGGCGCCATTGAGCAGGTACAGCACCGGGCGCGGGGCCGAGGCGTCGGCGGGGCGTTGTACCTCGATGGTGTATTCGGCGTCCATGGCGGCCGAGTGCACATGCAGGGTGAGATTGTGCGCGTCCCGGATCTCGAAATGCGTGATCCGGGAGCCGTCCTCGGAAACCGGTGTGCTGGACAGGGTTGCGGTGCTGGTGATCGGGTCGGGCGGGGCCGCCGTCGCGGTGGCCGTCAGCGCGGTGAACGATCCGGCGAGCAGACAGCCGGTGAGAGCTATTGCCCGCAGAGCTGTTCCGTACGAAAGGGTAGAGCTGTGTAGCAACGATAGGGCACTGCTGCGGAGCAGCGATGGGGTAGAGCCGCGTAGCAAAACCGAACTCCCAAACTAGCCAGCAAGATCCAGCCTGGATGATCGCTGAACGTCGCCCCTATGTTTCGGGTTTCGACAAAAGTGACCCTGGCGTGTTTGGGACGCGCTCGGTGAACGGGATCAGTCGTTGACGATGCCGCGCAGCAGTGGACCGTACTCCGGATGCGCCAGCGCGGAGGCGAATTGGGCCACGAGATAGTCGGCCGGATTGCCGGTGTCGTACCAGTTGCCGCGAATCACCTGGCCGTACACCGGATTCGAGGCCGCGAAGATATTGATGGCATCGGTGAGGTACACCTCGCCGGTGCGGTGCGTGTACCAGTTGTCCACCTGGCGGCGCAGTTCCGCGATGATGCCCGGGGTGACCACATAGCCGCCGATGGCCGCGAAGCTGGAGGGCGCGTCCGCGGGCTTGGGCTTCTCCTTCAGACCGCTGATGCGCATGAGGCCGTCGCCGGCGGTCTCCTCCACCACCGGGACGCCGTAGCGCTGGGATTCGGCCGGATCCATGGGCACGAGGGCGAGTACCGGTGCGCCGGTCTTCTCATAGGCGTCGATGAGCTGCTGGGCGCGCGGGACCCCGGCGACGAAGACGTCATCGGGCCAGAGCACCAGCATGGGCTCATCGCCCAGGGTGCGGGCGGCATTCAGCACGGGCGTGCCATTGCCGTAGGGGCCGTGCTGATCCAGATAGGTGATGTGCCCCTGCCGGCTCAGCTCGCCGACCTCCTCGACCGCATCGGCGTAGGCGGCCTTACCGTCCGCGCGCAGCTGGGCGACGAGCGCCGGATTGGGCCGGAAGTGGTCCTGGATCAAGGACTTTCCGCCGCTCACCACAATGGTGATATCCGTGATACCGGACGCGACCAGTTCACGAACCGTGTGTTCGATGACCGGCTTGTCGCCGACCGGGAGCATCTCCTTCGGGATCGCCTTGGTGAGTGGCAGCAGGCGGGAACCGATACCTGCGGCGGGAATCACGGCCTTGCGAATCGTCATTCTCCGATCATCACACACCTGCCTGGCCGAACCTGTCGGTAGTGGCGCGTAGATTCGCGAACGTGAACACCCCTGCCCACACCGCGGCGGAGCGCATTGTGCCTGTTCGCAGCGCTCTCGCCGGTGGGCGTGCGGACGCTGCGCGGGGGCCGGGCGGTGTGCCGGACTCGCAGTTAACTTCGAGCGGACACACAGCGAACAGTCAGCGCGGGCGCCGCTGGGTGCTGCATATGGATATGGACGCCTTCTTCGCCTCGGTCGAACAGTTGACCAGGCCGACGCTGCGCGGGCGCCCGGTGCTGGTCGGCGGTATGGGCGGGCGTGGTGTGGTGGCGGGCGCGTCGTACGAGGCGCGGGTGTTCGGGGCGCGATCGGCCATGCCCATGCATCAGGCGCGGCGCCTGGTGGGCGGGAATGTGGTGGTGGTGCCGCCGCGCGGTGCGGTCTACGCCGAGCTCAGCGGGCAGGTGTTCGAGACCATGCGATCGCGGATTCCGGTGCTGGAGACGCTCTCCTTCGATGAGGCGTTCGGTGAGCCCGCCGAATTGGCCGGGGCCACAGCCGATGAGGTGCTGGCCTTCTGTGAGGAGCTGCGGGCGCTGGTGCGCGAGCGCACCGGATTGGTGGCCTCGGTGGGGGCGGGCAGCGGTAAGCAGCTCGCCAAGATCGCCTCGGATATGGCCAAACCCGATGGGGTGCGCGTTATTTCACCCGGTGAGCAGCAGCGATTCCTGTCGGCGCTGCCGGTGCGGCGGTTATGGGGGATCGGACCGGTGGCCGAAAGCCGTTTGCGCACACTCGGAATCGAGACGGTCGGCGCGCTGGCGGCGCTACCGGAGTCCGAGGCGTCGTCGATTCTGGGTGGGGCCATGGGAATCGCGCTGCATCGGCTGGCAAGGGGGATCGATGATCGGCCGGTGGCCGAGCGCGCCGAGGCCAAGCAGATCAGCGCCGAAACCACCTATGAGACCGATATCGTCACGTTGCCGCAGTTGCGCCCGGCGATCGAGGCCATGGCCGCGCACGCGCATCGGCGGCTCATCGCCGACGGTCGGGCGGCGCGCACCGTGGTGCTCAAACTCAAACGCGCGGATATGAGTATCGTGACGCGCTCCTCCACGCTGCCGTACGCCACCGAGGATCTGGCCACGCTCACCGCGGCCGCGCAGCGCTCGGCCATCGATCCGGTCGAGTTGGGGCCTATTCGCCTGGTGGGCGTGGGTTTCGCTGGGCTGTCGGAGATTCGGCAGGAGTCGCTGTTTCCGGAGTTGGATCAGGCCGTCGATACCGGTGAATCGGTTTCGGAGGAGCCGACTTCGGTTGTCGCCGCGGGTCCGGTGCCCGAGGTGCCGCCCGCCACGCGTTCGTTCGCCGCCGAAACCTGGTATCCGGGACTGGATGTCGCGCACCCCGAATTCGGCCACGGGTGGGTACAGGGGGCCGGACACGGTGTGGTGACAGTACGTTTCGAGACCCGGAGCACCGGGCCGGGTGCCGCGCGCACGTTCTCGGCCGAGGATCCGGCGCTGACGCGGGCCGATCCGCTCGACAGCCTGGGGTGAACGAAGACCCGACCGGAGCGCCAGAGGTAAGGGACGAATGCGCCAATTATGAGGATTCGGACTGAAAGTGCGGTCGCAGTGTGTTCGGAGTCTGCTTCTCCCGGACCACGTTGGTAGCCTCTGTGTCGTCGTGCAGCGTCGCCGGTCGGGTTGTCGCGCTGACACGTTTGTCGAACGGACCTACTCGAACGCAAAGGACGAGCAGTTGAAGCTTCAGAAGACTGGACGTATCGCGGTCGCCACCCTGGCTGTCGTGACCGTACTCGGGCTGTCGGCCTGTGGCAGCGGTGACAAGAAAGAGAGCACCAAGCCCACGAAGACCTCCACCTCGCAGACGTCGGCCGCGCAGAACAACTACCCGCCGGCGCCGACCGCGGCGGATCTGAACGCCGAACTGCAGAAGGCCCTCGACCCGAACGTTCCGGACTCGGAGAAGCTGGACCAGTTGCAGGGCGTCTCGGCCGATCCGAGCCTGCCGTCGCGGATGATCGAGGCGTACAAGCAGAACCAGGCCACCATCACCGTCACCGGTGTCACCGATCTGGGCAATGGCACGCTGACCGCCGATGCGCAGGTCGCCGTCGCCGGCGGTGCGCCGCAGAACGCCGTGGTGCCGTTCGTGGCCGAGGACGGCAAGTGGAAGGTCCAGAAGGAGTGGATCTGCAACATGCTGTCCCTCGCGAACCAGACCTCCCCGGCCTGCTCCTAGTTCTTACCCGAACGAGCCCGCCGTCCCCGTGGACGGCGGGCTCGTTCGCTGTCCACGTCAAAACCGCGTCAATGCGGAATGGGTTGTGCCGCAGGGGATGTCAGGGACGCGTTAAATCCGCTCGCGATGGCGCAGGGGGTGCGGTGGTAGTCGAGATGCGTATCAGGCGGTGGGTGCGGACGTGAAGATGGGGTAGTTCGGGCGCGATGTGCCGACTGAACGCGCGGCGGCGGGAACGGGTGTTCGGGAGCGGCGAGTGGTGACTCGGGAGCGGGGGCTCAGGTTCGCCCCTTAATATCGGCGATCGTGACCGACGTGATGGAGAAGGCGGGGCAGGATTCCGCCGGACGAACTGGGCCCGACACCGATCGACGAAGATACGGGGGATGGGAACGGTTGGTCGCCCTCATCGCGGGGTTGATCGCGGTGCTCGCGGCGATCGCGGTGCCGGTATTGCCGGTGCGCATCGATGCGGCGACAATCGCTTGGCCGCAAGGCGATTCGGCGAAGAGCGTGGAGGCTCCGCTGATCTCGTACGCGCCGTTGACCTTCGACGCGAGTGTTCCGTGCGCGGCGGCGGCGCAGTTCGATTCGCGCGGCGGAACGCTGATCGCGACCGGTCCGAACGGCGCGCCGAATCGCGATCGCTACGGTTTCGCCGCCCGTGTGACCGCCACCACAACCGCTGCGGACGGCACGGTCACACCGGGCAAATTCGAAGCGGTACTGCAGGACCAGAGCCTGGTGAGCGTCCCGCTGGACCAGCTCCCGGCGGGCTGTGTTCTCGCCGTGCACACCGAAATGACCAAGGCGACAGCCGTTCTCACCGGCTCGGAGGTGGCGCCGGTCACTCTCGAGGGCGACCACCGCCCGCAGCTGGTCGGCTTCTTCACCGAACTGCCCACCCCGGACGGCGTCACCGCCACGGCGAAGGCGGACAGCCGCTTCTCCGCGCATCCGTCCCCGATCAAGCGCATCGCCATGTGGACCGCCGTACTGGCCACCCTGATCGCGCTCTTCGCCCTCTACCGCCTCGATCGCCTGGATGGTCGCCGCGCCCGCCGCTTCCTGCCGCAGCGCTGGTGGACCTTCTCGGTGGTGGATGCGGTCGTGCTGGGCACGCTGCTGCTGTGGCATTTCATCGGCTCCACCACCTCCGATGACGGCTACCAGTTCGGTATGGGCCGCACCTCGATTCACGCGGGCTATATGGCCAACTACTTCGCGTACTTCGGTGTCCCCGAAAACCCGGTCGGCACACCGTATTATGACCTGATCGGCCGTCTCGCCGAGATCAGTGTGGCGAGCCCGTTCGTGCGCCTGCCCGCGCTGCTGGCCGGTTTCATCTGCTGGCTGGTGATCAGCCGCGAGGTGATTCCGCGTCTGGGCGCGCGTATTCGCCGCAATCGAGTCGCGGTGTGGACGGGTGCGCTGGGCTTCCTCGCGGTCTGGCTGCCCTATAACAACGGTCTGCGCCCGGAGGCCATGGTGGCCCTGGGCGTCCTGCTGACCTGGGTTTCGGTGGAGCGCGCGATCGCCACCCGCCGCCTGCTGCCGTACGGCATCGCGATTCTGATCGGCGCGTTCAGCTGTACGGTCGGCCCGTCGGGTGTCATCTGCTTCGCACCGCTGCTGGCCGGGATCCGCCCGATGTGGCGGGTGCTGGATTCGCGTGCGGCCGCACTGAGCAAGCCGGTTCCGGACGGTGCGAAGTTCCTGACCGTGCTGCGCACCCGCTTCGTCGCGCTTCTTACCCTGACCACCCCGCTGGTCGCCGCCGGAACCGTGGTGCTGGTCGCCATGTTCGGCGTGGAGACCCTCGCGGCCATGTTCGAGATGAGCCGCGTGCACTCGATCGTCGGCCCGAACGTGAAGTGGCCGGACGAATACCTGCGCTATCAGTACCTGTTGATGGTCTCCATCGATGGTTCGGTGGCGCGCCGCTTCGGCATGTTCATGCTGTGGCTGGGCATGGCGGCATGCGCGTTCATATTGCTCCGCAAGGGTGGCCGGATTCCGGGTATCGCGTCCGGTCCGGCACGGCGCGTGCTGGGCAGCACCGTCGGTGTGATGCTGCTGATGATGACCACGCCGACCAAGTGGACGCACCACAACGGCATCTACGCCGGTCTGGCCGGCGTGATCGCGGTCATCGCGGCGGTCGCGCTGGGCCCCAAGGTCATGCGGTCGCCGCGCAATCGCGCGCTCTTCGCCGCCGTGGTGGCGTTCATGATGGCGCTGACCTTCTCCAGCATGAACGGCTGGTGGTACGTATCGAACTGGGGCATCTCGTGGAATGACAAAATGCCGGTGATCGCGGGTTACGGCGTGAACAAACTGTTCCTGCTGGCCGCCCTGCTGCTGCTCGCGCTGGCCGGTTGGTGGCATGTACGCGCACCCGAACCCGCTGCCCCGCACCGGGTTTCGCGGCAAGCCTGGCGGCTGGCGGCGCTCTCGCCGCTGACGGTCATGGCGGCGTTCATGGTGGTGTTCGAGGTCGCCTCGTTCGCCAAATCCACTGTCGCGCAGTATCCCTCGTTCTCGCTGGCGCGCTCGAATGTGGACGCGGTCATGGGTGAGCCGTGCGGTCTGGCGCGTGATGTGCTGGTGGAGACCGATCCCAATGCCGGGCTGCTACCGCCGCTGACCGGTGATGCCTTCGGTACCTTCACCGCCGAGGCGAAGGGTTTCACCCCCGGCGGTGTGGCCACCGATATGCGCGCCGATGACGAGGTGGACACCAGCGCCATCACGACCACGTTGAACAGCAAGTCGAGCAATAGCGAGTCCGGAACCACCACCACCGCACTGCCATTCGGCTTGGATCCGGCCAAGGTCCCGGTGCTGGGCAGTAATGGCACGAGCGAGTCGATCGCCACGCTCACCACGGGCTGGTACAAGCTGCCGACCGCCGATGCCCGTGACGGCATTGTCGCCGTCACGGCGGCCGGTCGTATTCGCTCGGTCGATCAGTACGGTGTGGTGACGCCTGGCCAATCGGTCGAAATCGAGTACGGCACAGCCGATTCCGCCGGTCAGGTGGAGCCGCAGGGCCGGATCACGCCGATCGATATCGGTCCCACGCCGACCTGGCGCAATCTGCGGGTGCCGTTCACCGATATCCCCGCCGCCGCGACCGCGATCCGTATTGTCGCCACCGACCGCGATCAGGACGGTAAGCAGTGGGTCGCGCTGACCCCGCCGCGTATCCCGCACACCCGGGTGCTGCAGGATCTCATCGGCTCACAGCAGCCGGTGCTGCTGGATTGGGCTGTGGGCCTGCAGTTCCCATGCCAGCGGCCGTTCGATCACCGGTACGGCATTGTCGACGGCGTGCCGGGATATCGCATCCTGCCCGACCGCGGTGGTGCGCACGATACGAACCTGTGGGAGAACCACGACAGCGGCGGCCCGCTCGGCTGGAGCACCATGCTGCTGCGCCCGCACACCCTCGCCACCTACCTGAACAAGGATTGGCGACGCGATTGGGGTGAGCTGCAACAGTTCTCGCGCATCGATGACACCGCCATCCCGGTGCGCCCGAGCATCACCCCCGAAACCCATTCGGGACTCTGGACTCCGGGCCCGATCAATGTGAACGGCTGGAAGTAGCAACACTCCGCCCCCGCTGAAACCAGCGGGGGCGGAATTGCATCCTCCGTGGTCCCCGTACATCCGGCGGATGACAGCCCCGGGGTGAGGGCCGCGACGACATTGTGGTTGTGCGGAGACGGTTGTGGTCGGGTGGCGGCGAGTTACGGTCCCGGTTCGCCGCGCAGCTTGCGGACCTGCGCCGCAGTGAGAGCCGTGAGCTGTTGCGGGTCGGGCTCTTTCGCGCCCGATATGGACAGCTGGACGACGGTGGAGCCGACCTGCGTCACCGTCACCGCCGAGTAGAGCGTCAACCCCTGGCTGGTGGTGTGTACCCGGAACGCGAATGAGGCGTCCCCGGCGCCCGGCTGCTCCAGCCCGCCGACCTGATATTCGACCTTGGTCCCGTCGGGATCGGTGCTGGAGTAGCTCGCACAGGCGCGCAGCAGCGCCTGCACCGTCGAGAATGCCTGCCCCGCTCCGCCGTTCGCGTAGGCGGCGGCGTCGATATCGATGCTGTCGAAATCCGGTCCGCCGTACTGCGCGGCCGCACGGGTGGCGGCATTGGTGGCCTGTTCGGCAATGGGCGCGAGCACCTTCGAGCACTGCGCGGGCACGGTATTGGTCCCCGCTCCGGTGGTACTGCCGGTGGGCGGATCGCCGAGCGAGGTGTATCCGCTCGGCAGCTGGGACACCTCGAGCAGACTGTTCCGCAGCGCCGTCACATCGGGCACGGGCGCACCGTCCTGTGTCTTGGGCTGTACGACGGGTCCGAGGGTCGGCAGTGCGGGCGCGGAATCATGCGAGCCGCAGGCGGTCAGCGCGAGGGCGGTGAGGCCGAGCAGTGCGGCCGTAGCGGTCCGCCCGCGTGGCCGATGCGTCGGAGTACGGGAGGCGGTCACGGCGACATCATGCCCGGCGCGCCCGGTGCGGCGCGCGGTGCCCGGCCGTGCCGCGCGTGTCAGGCGCCCCACTGCACCTGGGTGCGCAGGGTCTGGCTGAGGGTGACCGCGCTGTTCGGGTCGCGGTAGCTCTGCTTGCCGCCGACCTGCACCGAACCCGAAACCGGCAGCGGCAGCCCGAGATCCACGGTGATGACCCCGGTGCCGTGCATGAGGTAGTCCATGATCTCCAGCTGTCCGGCCTCATTGGGCAGATGCCAGACGGTGGATTTCGGGGTCTGTGTCACATCGAGTTCGATGGTGAGCAGATTCCCGTCGCGGTGCGTGAGCGTCGCGGTGGTCACCTGCTCCAGCGGCACACTGCCGGAAACCTGTTGCCGCACCGTCCATATCGCGCCCTCGCCGACGGGATCGTCCGGGAAGGCGATGGACTGGTAGACGGCCTGATAGAACGCCTGCTCCAGCGCCGCGCGCGCCACATCGGGGGTGGCGGGCTTGGGGGTGAGCCGCAGTGCGGTGATGGCCCCGAGTTCGCTGATATCGAATCCGGCATGGGATCCGTCGGCGGGCAGCAGGGCCTTGGCCAGTGCGGGATCGGGGGAGGTGACGGTGCCGAGGGTGAGCTCCACCCCGTCGCTGCCCGCCCGCGCGGTGAGCGGAATCGTCACCGCGGGCGGTGAGATATCGCGGACCGCCTGTGTGCCGATCTGCTGTTCGATGTGGTGGTCGGTGCTGAGGGTGACCTGCTGCGTCGAATCCGGTTCGAGCGCGGGTCGCAGCGTGGCGCGGGGTTCGGCGCCGGGGTCGAGAACGGTGGTGGTCACCGCCGCGATGGGCATGGTGACCTCTTTACCGAGTCCGAGCGGCTCCGCGCTGTCGGTCTCCGCGATCGCCTCGGAGCCGTCGCTACAACCGACTCCGAAGGCCGACAGGGTGACCGCCAGCACGAGGAGCAGGACGCCGGATCGAGTGGCGCGCTGTCCCGGCCGGGCTCGGCCGGGGGAACCGGTACAGCGTGCGGTGGCATTCGCCGAGCTGGGGGATGAAGACAACACCGTCACGTCGAACAGGTTACGGCCACTTCCTGATAATCAGCTTGGGATGCGGGCGCGGCGTCCGGTCAACGGTCACCCGATGGCCATAGGGAATGATGTCAAGGGTGAGTACCGACCGGCCGCGCGAATCCGGCATAGACCAACCAGACGAGTCGCCAGCAGATAGCGCACCTCTCGGCACCTCGGAACCGGCGGTCGCCGAGCCGACTGCCGCCGCGGAACCCGCTGCCGCCGAGCCGACCGCTGCCGCCAAGGCCGCTGCCGCCGAGTCGGATCCGGCCGCGCGGCCCGAGGTCGCCGCCGCGCAGCCCGCTGCCGCGCAGCCGTTGCGATTGCGGACGCTGCTGATCGTGGCCGCGGTGCTGCTCGGGCTGGATCTGCTGACCAAGACGATCGTGGTCGCCAAGATGACGCCGGGCCATCCGATCTATCTCATCGGCGATTGGGCGCGACTCACCCTGGTGCGCAATCCGGGCGCGGCGTTCTCGATGGCGACGGGTATGACCTGGCTGCTGACGCTCGTCGCGGCGGCCGTGGTGATCGGCGTGATTCGGATCGGGCGCACCATGCGCTCGTTGCCGTGGGCGATCGGTCTGGGCATGGTGCTCGGTGGCGCGCTGGGCAATCTGATCGACAGGTTGTTCCGTGCGCCCGGCCCGCTGCAGGGCCATGTGGTGGATTTCGTGGCGGTCGGCTGGTGGCCGGTTTTCAATGTCGCGGATTCGGCGATTGTCTGCGGCGCCGTACTACTGGTGGCGCTGACGGTGTTCGGTTTCGAACCCGATGGCACGCGTGCGCACCGGCACGAGGAGGACGAGAGCGCGGAGGAGAAGACCGTATGAGGGAAACCCGCAGTATGCCCGTGCCGGACGGACTGGACGGCATGCGTGTCGATGCCGGATTGTCCCGGCTGCTGGGCCTGTCGCGCACGGCGGTCGCCGCCATGGCCGAGGAGGGCTCGGTCCAATTGGACGGTGTGGCGGCCGGTAAATCCGACAAGCTGAGTGCGGGCTCCTGGCTCGAGGTCGAATTCCCCGAGCCCAAGCGGGAACTCACCGTCGAGGCGACGCCGGTCGACGGGATGCGGATCCTCTACGCCGACGATGACATCGTGGCCGTGGACAAGCCGGTGGGCGTGGCCGCTCACACCGGTGTCGGCTGGACCGGTCCGACCGTGGTCGGCGGTCTGGCGGCCATGGGCTACCGCATCTCCACCTCCGGCGCGCATGAACGCCAGGGCATCGTGCACCGCCTGGATGTGGGCACCTCCGGTGTCATGGTGGTGGCGCAGTCCGAGCACGCGTACACGGTCCTGAAGCGCGCGTTCAAACAGCGCACGGTGGACAAGCGCTATCACGCTCTGGTGCAGGGTCATCCGGATCCGAGCAGCGGCACCATCGACGCACCCATCGGACGGGCCCGCGGGAACGACTGGAAGTTCGCGGTCACCGCCGACGGCCGCCCGAGTGTCACGCACTATGACACCGTGGAGGCGTTCCAGGCCGCGAGCCTGCTCGACATCCACCTGGAAACCGGTCGTACACACCAGATTCGCGTGCACTTCTCCGCCGTCCGGCATCCCTGCTGCGGTGACCTCACCTACGGCGCCGACCCGCGCCTGGCCGAACGCCTGGGCCTGGAACGCCAATGGCTGCACGCGCGCCAGTTGGGCTTCAACCATCCCGCAGACGGCCGCTGGATCGAGATCACCAGTGAATACCCCGCCGATCTCGAACACGCCCTGGACGTCCTTCGCACACACTGAATTCGGTGCGCGGCCACGCCCCTGTCGTGTGCGCGCACGAACCTCCCGGCGTGGAGTCCCCTTCGTCATCCCGGCATGCTTTCGTCCGGGATCCACACGGGCCGCACTCCAGCGGGTTTGATGGATCCGGCCACAGGCGCGCCGGGATGACGGGGTGAGGTCTGGCCCGAAGGCAAGGAGGAGCCCGTGCACGTCGGTCGGGTAGTAGCCGGTTTCACACGTGATTCCCGGGCGCGCCGCGTGGTCGGCGGGGCGGTCGCGGCGGCGCTGGTGCTGTTGATTCCGGTGCTGGGGTGGGCGATTCCGCCGCGCGCGGCGATCATCTCCACCGATCGGCTGGGGCCGGAGAACAGTGAGCCGGTGGCGGCGTATCTGGCGCGTGCGCAGGACACCTTGGCGGGCAATGACAGTGCGGGGCACTGGGCGCTGATCTCGTTCGCCGAGGGCATTTCGGCCGAGCGCATCCCGGAATACAGTGGTGGCCTGCGCATCTCGGATGCGATCTATCACGTGGCGATCGACCGAGTGGCGACGCCGGTCATCGATATGCCGCTCCCGGCGGGCGCTGCCGTCGCGGTGGCCTCGCAGCGGTCGGCCGCCGCCGCGGTGGCCGCGACCCGCGCCTACGACGACCGCGGTATCCGGACGAACGCGGTGGTGGCCGCTCGCCTCGCCGCGAACTGCCCCTGTCTGGTCGGCCTGGTGGTGTTCGGCACCCTGCCCGAGCTCCGAGACCTCGCCGCCCGCCCCGGAGTTCGCGCCGTCGAGGCCCTTCCCGCCGATGCCTCGGCCGCGGTCTTCGCCAGAGCGCCCCTGCTGCCGGAGCAGCGGGATCTGGCCGACGCCGGCCGCAACGACGGCCCGGTCCCCGACAACTAGTCCCGCATCATCGGGCATGCACTCACGCGGGCGCCTTCTCGACGTTTGCCCACACAATCGCGTGCATATAGTTATTGCCCCTGCCGGTCGGTAGATGAGTTGGCTAACGAGCGACATATAGTTTGCTGGCGGGGTGGATTCAGCAAACTATTCGAGTGAATATTGCATTCCGAATGTTATTGATACCAGCGGGTATTGAGTACCGGGAGGTATTCTTAGCCGGTTTACTCGGCGAATGCTCTGTCTGCCGGTAATTCTCGCGCAATCGGCGTACGGTCGTCTCCGCGCATGTGTAGCGTCTCGAAATCGAAAAGGCTTATCTCACAAAGCGGTGGCGCAGTGATCGGTATTGACGGCTGTCTGCAACGGATCATGGATATTCCGGGTGCACGCAGTGTGACGCTGGTGGATGGTGCCAGTGGGCTCGCAGTAGCGGGGGCGGGGCGGCAAGACCCCCTCGATCAGCATGAGGACGCCGCGGCTAGCACCGATGTGGTGCGCATGGTGCTCGGCTGTCCGGCGCTGACAAGTGGCCGGGACGGGGATGACATCTCCGAGATCATCGTGTGTGGCACCCACGGGTACCACCTGCTGAATCTCGTCAAGGGGGACTTCGACGGGCGACTCTTCGTCCACGTGCTCTTCGATGACGATACCGGAAACCTCGGTATGGCCCGTTTCCGCCTCCGCGGAATTCTGGCCGAATTCACCGAGGGCGGTCATGAGCGCTGAACTCGCAAGCGAATTGCGGAGATTGGCGGCGGAGCGCTCCACCGGGGTACTGCACGCGGGGGATGGTGCATTCCATATCGCCGAGGGTACGATCGCCTGCGCCGATTGCCACCGGGCTACTGGACTCGATCGTCTGGTGCTCGAGGCGGGTGTGGCGACCCCGGAGGAGTGGCGGCGGGCCGAGTCCGGAGATCTCGGTCCGCTCCTGCAGCGCCCGCAGCTCGAAACCCTGGCGCTGCTCTCGGTTTTCGATGCCGCCTACTTCCTGCTCGCCGATCCGGTGATCCCCGAATTCCGTCCGGCGCCGCCGCACTGGCTGGCCCCGGTCTGCCGGGTCGATCCGCCCGCCGTGGTCGAAGAGTGCACGCGCCGTGGCGATCCCGAGTCCGGACCGTGGCCGGTGACGCTGGTCGATCGCGCCCCCGTGGTCCCGGTTCGCCGCATTGCGCGCCGCCGGGTCGTGCTGACCGGTGGGCAGGCCGAGCTGCTGGCCGCCGCCGATGCCCGGCGCAGCATCGCCGTCATCGCGAATGATCTGGGCCGCACCACCTATGGCTGCCTCACCGCCGTCCGCGAGCTCACCGAAGTGGGCTTGATCGAACCCCCGGTACCGGCCCGCGCCCCGCGGCATGCGGCCGCGCCGAAGCGGCATGCGGCCGAATCGAAGGTGGCGGAGTTGATCGCGCTACCGCGCCCCGGCGGCCCGCCCTCACAGCTTCCCCGTCGCCGAACACGTTCCGGTACAACGACTCCCACCCCGGAACGGTGGAAACCCATCGACCGTGAGGTGCTCGTCCGAGTAAGGGCGGCACTGGAGGAGCTGGCATGACCGTGCGGAAGCCGCGTTCGATCGAGCGCAGGGTATTCGGCGGACGGACTGGGAGGCGGCCTTGGAGGAGCTGGTGTGACCGCGCGCAGGAGGCGGCTCGGCGAAATGATGGGAAGAAGGATGACGAAGGTGGCGATCACGCGACCCGAACCGAATACCGTGCTGCTGACACAGCTGAAGTCGCTGCGGGAGAGCATCCCCCGGTTGACCGGCACGCTGGTGGCCTCCACCGACGGGCTGCTCATCGCACACGATCTGCCAACGCATATCGAACCCACCGGGATGGCCGCGCTCACCGCATCCCAGCTGTCGCTCTCGCACCGGCTGGCCACCACCGCGCACGGGGGCGGGTTCCACGAGGTCGTCGTGCACGGCTCCGGCGGGTATGTGGTCATCTACGCGGCCGGCTGGACCGCCTCGCTGACGGTGCTGGCGGGCCCGGAGGTGAATGTGGGTCGCCTGCACCTGGAGTCGCGTCCGGTGGCGCGAGCCATAGCTGAAGAACTCACCGCCTTGGCGAACAACGTCAAGCGCACCCCGAAGAAGAACACCGATTGAAAGGAAAGGCCATGTCCAACATGGATATCGCACTGAAGGACATGATGGTGATCGACGGCGCGATCGGCGCCGCCGTGGTCGACTACAACAGCGGTATGGCGCTCGGTCTGCTCGGCAGCTCCAAGACGCTGGACCTGCAGGTCGCCGCCGCCGGCAATACCGAGGTGGTGCGCGCCAAGATGCGCACCATGGACCAGCTCGGCATCAATGAGGAGATCGAGGACATTCTCATCACCCTCGGCAACCAGTACCACATCATCCGCCCCATGACCGGCCGCAAGTCCAAGGGCCTCTTCCTCTACCTCGCCCTGGACCGCGGCCGCGCCAACCTCGCCATGGCCCGCCACCGCCTCAAGGGCATCGAGGAGGATCTGGAGGTCTAGGTCGAGTTCACCCCGGCGGAGGCGGCCGCCGAGGTGTAGCGCTCACCGCGGTGTGGACCCGCGGTTACCCGCGCTACGGAGTGCGCGACTACCCGTCATCTCGGCGCGTTCTTGGCCGGGATCCAGTGTCACCGCAGGACCGCTGCCGGTGTGGATCCCGGCCAAAAGCATGCCGGGACGGCGGCGGTGGGTGCGCATCATGGAAACCCCTCGTTCACCGTGATGCCACACATCGCCCGATCGGTGTTGTGTGACAACATCTTTCGCTGATTCCGGCCGGGAGGCACGCCACCGCGAACGGGCGGCAAACCTCCGGCATCCACAGTATGGTTCGCCGTGCCCGGCGCACTATCGGGCACATGCCCTAATCGGCGGAGTGGCCGAGGCCGTCAAGGAACCGCTACCTTCCGCGCCCGCGAGCACGCTCGCCATGCTGCGAGAGTTACCGTGGCGGGAGAGTCGTCCATGCGAGAGTTGTGGTCGACGGGATCGTCGAGAGGGGCTGGGAACGGATGGAACTGACCACGGAGCAGGCCGATCGCGCGGCCGGGGTGCTGTTGGGTACCGCGGCGGGCGATGCGCTGGGCGCGGGCTACGAGTTCACCCATCCCGCACCCGAGGTCGTCATCGAGATGAAGGGTGGTGGCAGCTTCGACTGGGCTCCGGGGGAGTGGACCGACGACACCGCCATGGCGATCGGTGTGGCGCGCGCGGCGGCCGCGGTGGGCGCACTGCATGAGGAGGCCGGGCTCGATGCCGTGGCCGCGGAGTTCATCGCCTGGTGGGACTCCAAGCCCGCCGATGTCGGCTTCCAGACCAGTCAGGTCCTGCAGTGGCGCAGTAAGTCCGGGCGCGAGATGCAGGTGCACGCGCACGAGCTGGGCGGTCTGAAGGCGGGCAATGGTTCGCTCATGCGCACCGCCCCGGTGGCCCTGGCGTACCTCGACGACGAAACGCACTGCGCCAAGGCCGCGGCCGTGGTCAGCTCGCTCACGCACTATGACATGCAGGCCATGCAGGCGTGCAAGATCTGGACGCTCGCCATCCGGCACGCGGTATTGCACGGCACCTATGACGGTCTGCGACAAGCGCTTCCGATCGTCGACGCCGGCTTCTGGGGTCCGCTGCTGGATAAGGCCGAATGCGGCGTCCCCGCGGACTTCCCGAAGAACGGCTGGGTGGTGCACGCCCTGCAGACCGCGTGGTGGGCCATTACGCATGCCGACACCCTGCCCGCCGCACTGGAACTCGCGGTGCGCGCGGGCGGTGACACCGACACCACCGCCGCGATCGCCGGTGGCCTGCTCGGTGCGCGCTGGGGCGCCTCGGCCATCCCGCGGGAGTGGCGCGACAAACTGCACGGTTATCCGGGCTACCGCGAAGCGGATCTGCTCGAGATCACCACCCGCATCGTGAATCGCTGACGGCGTTACCGAAGTGCGCGGGTACGAAGTCGCCCCGTCATCCCGGCGCGCTTTTGGCCGGGATCCATCGAAACCCACTGGGCCATAACCGGTGTGGATCCCGGCCGAAAGCATGCCGGGATGACGTGGGACGACATCGACGCAGAGCTGAGTCGGCGACCCCGATCGTCGAAACCCTCAGTCCGCCAAGCGAACTACGCCGTCGAGGTAGCGGCGGCAACGTCCGGCCAGCCGG